>JBHHZJ010000029.1:0-32828 GCA_046758005.1 Kiloniellaceae bacterium | reverse complement strand
GGGCGAACCTTCGCGGCAAGGCGCCCCGCCGGTCTCGGGCCGGCGGGGCTTTCGTTCGCCCGCGCCCGGCCGCGCCGCGTGTCTTCGGCGATTTCTTTGAGTCCGACTCGAAATTAAGTCTTTCTGATCAATGGCTTGGCCTGACGGCCGTCTCCAACTGTCATTGCCGGGCGTGACCCGGCAATCCATCGAGGTCGCAGTCTCGCTCATCGATGGACCCTCGGGTCGCGCCCGAGGGTGACAAGAAATGGGGAAATGACTGCTGCCAGCGCTTTGAACATAAATGATTCATTCCGGGCCGGACATTTAGTTTTCTAGGTAGATCGGTACAAATTTACGAAAATTTGTCTCGCGCTCTAATTAACCTTTAAGATAAACCATCTTTTTTATTTGCAAATTTTTTGTCGTGTGCTATACTTCAACGAGTTTCGACGCCGGATCGGACAGACGCAAGGGGAGATCCGACATGCCGGACACACGGCCCGAAGCCATCGCGATCGAATACGGCCTGCTGGCCGTCCTGGTCTCGATCGCGGCGATCACGGCCCTGGAGGCGGGGGCCTTCGTGGTCGCCGGACTGTGCCTGATCGGTTCGCTCGTCTGTTCCCACCGTACCGGCCGGCTGGTCACGCTTCGGCTTCAGCACAGCGCATCACGGGAGGCGACTGATTGATCCGATCCTGGCGGCGCCGCGCGGCGGCGCCGCCGGCTTGGGGCCGGTTGCGTCCCTGTGGCGCATCTCTCCAAACGCAGCCGTTCCCGCTCGTCCAGTCATCTGGACCACCCTAGAACCGGCCGCGACAAGCGGCGCACATCGCACATTCGCCACTTTCGAGCCCCGCGGCGCCGCGGGGCTCCTTTTTTGTGGCGACCGGTCCGCCGGGACGCCGCGGCGGCACGTCAAGGGACCGGCGGGTCGGCATGGGCGCGGGCCCAATCCGGCCTGAAGCCGAGCACCTTCACCTGCGCCGGCATGTCCGGATTGAACATGGAGTTGTGCCAATAGGTCGCCTGATAGGCCGGGTCCTCCGGCGCCAGCTCGCGCGGCGCGCACGCCAGGCGGTAGCGCTGGTTGTACTGCTCGAACCCCAGGACGCAGGCGCCGGAATCGAGCAGGCGCCGGGCGATCGTGGAGTCGGGCCCGAACAGCGCGGTCAGCTCGTCCGAGAATTCCTGGTGCCGCTGGTAGTAGGCCGCCGCCAGCGCGCGCAGCGCGTCGTCGTAGCGCTCGGCGGGGTCCTGGGTGCGGCGCACGATGTGGCGGAAGCGTGCCGTCGACTCCGCCGGGTCCTTGCGCACGATCAGCACCGTGATTCGACCGAGCGGCTCCGACGCGTCGGCCAGCCGCACCCGCGGCCGCATTCCCGAGGTCGGCCGTCCGCCGGCCTGGCGCACCGCCAACTGGCGCAGCCGGCACTGCCAGCCCAGGAAGTGGTCGCGCACCGCCGCCTGCGCCGCCTCGAGACGGACGACCGCGCCGCTTTCCCCGCTACCGCCCAAAGCGCTCATCGCATCCGGTACCCCGGCAGGTGAAAACGTCTTGCCTTCCGCGCTCGCCGCCATTTTAGGGCGCCGGGGCGGCGGGCTTCAACGCGCCCGGGGCGCCGGGGGGAATTGGGCGGTCAGGCGCGCCGCGCGAGCGGCGCGGCCGCGGGCGAATCCGGTCCGGCGAAGGCGCGGTCGTGATCGAGCGCCGGGATCATGCGCCGCGCCTTGGCGACCTCGGCGGGGTCGACCTCGGCCAGGACGAACCCGGGCTCCTCGCCGCCGTCGGCCAGCACTTGGCCCCAGGGATCGACGATCAGGGAATGGCCGTAGGTCGGCCGCCCGCCGCCGTGCGTGCCGCACTGGCAGGGCGCGAAGACATAGCAGCCGGTCTCGATCGCCCGGCTGCGCACCAGCACGTGCCAGTGGGCCTGCCCGGTGGTCTTGGCGAAGGCCGCCGGCACGGCCAGGAACAACGCCCCCGCCTGGGCCAGCGCCCGGTACAGGTAGGCAAAGCGCAGATCGTAGCAGATGGTCAGGCCGATCGGCCCCCACGGCGTGGGCGCCAGCACCGCCCGGTCGCCGGGCGCGATGGCGGCCGATTCCCGGTAGCTCTCGCCGCCTTCCAGGTCGACGTCGAAGAGGTGGAGCTTGTCGTAACGGGCCACGATTTGGCCCGCCGGGTCGATCAGGTACGAGCGGTTGAAGACCCGGTCCGGCCCCGCCTTGATGGCGAGCGAGCCGAGCAGGAGCCAAGCGCTCAACTTCAGCGCCAGCGCCCGGTAATGCGGGATCGCCGGATGCTCCGCCTCGGCCAGCGCGCCGACCACGAATTGATCGTCGCTCGCCTTGAGGCAGGAGAAGTACTCGGGCAGGCAGATCAGCTCCGCGCCCCGGGCGTGCGCGGCGCGCACCAGCCGGGTGGCCTCCTCCATGCTCGGACCGATCTCGGGGCCGGCGCTGTTCTGGATGCAGGCGACCTTGAAGGCTGCGCTCATGTCGTCCTCCCGGGTGTCGTCACCGTCTCATGGCCCGCCGCGCGGCCGGACGAAAAGTTTAGTGCCGCGCACGGCGCCTGTCGAACGCCGCCTGTCCCGGACGCGCGGACCGGCCGCCGGCGCTCAGGCGTTGACGTCGACCACGATTCGGCCGCGCACCCGGCCCTTGAGGATCTCGGCGCCCAGCCGCGGCAGATCGGCCAGCTTGGCCTCGCCGGTCATGGCGTCGAGCTTGTCCATGGGCAGGTCGGAGGCCAGCCGGGACCACGCCCTGCGCCGGCGCGGCGCCGGGCACATGACCGAGTCGATGCCGAGCAGTTTCACCCCGCGCAGAAGGAACGGCAGCACGGTGGTCTCCAGCGTCGTGCCGCCGGCCAGGCCGACCGCGGCCACGGACCCGCCGTAGGCGGTCTGCGCCAGCACGTGGGCGAGCGTCGTGCCGCCCACCGAATCGACGCAGCCCGCCCAGCGTTCGCTCTCCAGCGGCCGCTTGGGCGGCTCGGCCAGCTCGCGGCGCTCGACGATCGTCGCCGCCCCCAGGGATTTCAGATAGTCGTGCGTCTCGGCGCGCCCGGTCGAGGCCGCGACCCGGTAGCCCAGCCCGGCCAGGACCGCCACCGCCACCGAGCCGACGCCGCCGGCGGCGCCGGTCACCAGGACCTCGCCCTGGTCCGGAGCCGCGCCGTGTTCCTCCAGGGCCAGGACCGCCAGCATGGCCGTGAAGCCGGCGGTGCCGAGCGCCATGGCCCGTTTGGTGGTCAGCCCCTCGGGCAAGGGCACCAGCCAGTCGCCCTTGACGCGCGCCTTCTGCGCGTGGCCGCCCCAGCTCAGCTCGCCGACCCGCCAGCCGGTGAGCACGACCCGGTCGCCCGGCTTGTAGTCCGGGTGCGTGCTGTCCTCGACCGTCCCGGCGAAGTCGATCCCCGGCACGTGCGGGTACTGGCGCACGAGCCGGCCGAGCCCGTTCAGGATCATCCCGTCCTTGTAATTGAGGGTCGAGTACTCGACCGCGAGGGTGACCTCGCCGCCCTCGAAGTCCGGCAGGCGCGACTCGTCCAGTTCCTGGACCGAGGCGCTCACCTTGCCGTCCGTTTCCTCCAGCAAAATGGCCCTGAACATCGCTCACCCTTTCCTAGATGCGAGATGGACCCGGGGCTGGGCTCGCGTCGCCGGCCCGCCCGGCCCCGGCCAACCCGTAGCCGAAACGGCCGCGCCGCCCTTGCTGCATCACAACGAAGCCGAGCCCTTGCGGCAAAAGGATTCTTGAGCAATATTGTGCGGTGCGGCATGGACGATGAGCGCCCGCTCATTCGGTGCCGCGCGCCTGTCAGGCGTTTCCTCCCTAAACCTGGGCCGTGCCGCGGGCACGGCCCGATTTGCTCGCCGGCCGCGGCCGGTCAGCCGGTTGTTCCGGCCGGTGGCGCCCCCGGCGGGGCGGTATCTCCCTCGCCGAGGGGGCGCTGCATGATCACGCTGTCGACCCAGCGGCCGAACTTGAACCCGACCGAGCGCAACGTGCCGGCGTGGGCGAATCCGAACGCCTCGTGGAGCCGGATCGAGGCCACGTTGTCGCTGTCGCCGATGACCGCGACCATCTGCCGGTACCCGAGCGCGGTGCAGCGGCGGATGAGCTCGCCCAGCAGCGCCCGCCCCACGCCGCACCCGACACCGTCCGGGGCCACGTAGACGGAGTTCTCCACGGTGTAGCGGTAGGCCGGCCGCGGCCGGTAGCGGCCGGCGAAAGCATAGCCCTGCACCCCGGCGGCCGAGCCGGCCGCCTCGAGCTCGGCGGCCAGATAGGGCAGGCCGGCGGCGAGGGTCGCCTCGAAGCGGCGGACAATCTCCTCCAGGTCCGGCGGCGTTTCCTCGAAGGAGGCCAGGCCGTGCCGGACGTGGTGGGCGTAGATCGCCTGGATGCGTTCCAGATCCTCCCGGCGGGCCTCGCGGACGCGGATCACCGGCCCCGCCGCCACGGCGGCCATCAGACCCGAATCTCGGCCCGGTCGATGCCGCCGAGGGCGGCGATCACCCGACGGACGTCCGCGACCAGTTGGTCCATTCCCGGGCTGCGCCGGATCCGCGATTCGTCCATGTAGAGGGCGCGGTTGATCTCGATCTGCAGGCTGTGCACGCCGTCCGCCGGGCGGCCGTAGTGGCGCGTGACGTAGCCGCCGGAGTAAGGCGTGTTCCGCGCCACATGGTAGCCCAACGCGCGCAACGCGCGCTCGACCGCCTCGACCACGGCCGGTGCGCAGGACGTGCCGTGGCAGTCGCCGAGCACGAAGTCGACCCGCCGATGGCCGGCGTCGTTGTCCATGGGTCCGCCGACCGACGGCATGGAATGGCAGTCCACCAGGACGCAGCAGCCGAAGCCGACCCTGGTCCATTCCACCAGGTCCCCGAGCGCCTTGTGATAGGGCCAGTAGTACTTGCGCAGGCGGTGCAACGCCTCGGCGAAGCACAGCTTGCCGCGGTAGATGTCGGCGCCGTTGGCCACCACCCGGGCGATCGTGCCCAGGCCGGCGGCGACGCGCGGCGAGCGGGTGTTGGCGTAGGGCGGCAGCTCGTCCTCGAACATCGCCGGGTCGAGTTCGAAGGGCTCGCGGTTGGGATCGACGAAGGCGCGTGGAAACAGCGCCCGGATGAGGGGCGCGCCGAGCGTCGGCGCCGCTTCGAACAGCTCGTCGACGAAGCTGTCCTCCGAGCGGCGCAGCGCCAGCGGGTCAAGGCGGGAGGCGGCGACGAACGCGGCCGGGTAGTGATGGCCGCTGTGCGGCGAGGCGAAGACCAGCGGAAGCGTCTGGCGCTCCGGGGCCACAATCTCGTGCGACGCTTGGTCGATGTCGATCGGGGTCTGGGCGTCCATGATGAGTGCCGCGTCCATGTCCCCCCGTGTTTAAAAGAAAGCGCCGCGCCTGTCATCGCCCTTTCGCCGGGCGGGCCCCGGCGCAAGGGGCCCGCCCCGCTCCGTGTTAAGCACTATTTTAGATAAAGGTACTTAGGTTATAGTGCTGTCCAGGGTCCCAAAGGCTGGCGGCCCGGCAGGATTCCCCGACCGTAACGGCATCATGGCGCATATCCTGCTCGCCGAGGACGACAATAGTATGCGCGAATTCCTGGCCAAGGCGCTGCGCCGGGCCGGGCACGAGGTCGTGGCGGTCGGCGATGGGCTGGACGCGCTGGCGCAGATCTCCGATGACCGGTTCGATCTGCTCCTGGCCGACGTGGTCATGCCCGGCCTGGACGGGATCGAGGTGGCGCGCCGGGCGACCAAGAGGCAGCCCGGCCTGAAGGTCATGTTCATCACCGGCTTCGCGGCGGTGGCGCTCAGGGCGCGCGAGCAGAGCCCCAAGGACGCGCGCGTCCTGTCCAAGCCGTTCCACCTGCGCGACTTGGTCGACCAGGTCGACGTGATGCTACAGGCGTGAGGCCGCCCCATCTCCCGTGAGGACCGCGCTCCGGCGGCGTCCGCCCGGCGGGCTTGAAAAAGCGCGGCGATGATGCTACCTCGCCTGGGCTTCGGCGGCGGCGCGGGCCGCACGCACAAGCCCCATTACCCCACGTCGCGAACGACCGGGCGCATAGCTCAGCGGGAGAGCGCCTCGTTGACATCGAGGAGGTCCCTGGTTCAATCCCAGGTGCGCCCACCATATTCATTGAAGGGTCGGGTCGAGCCGCCGGACGGCGTTCTGCCAACGCCGTTCGCGGTAAGCGCCGCGTCGGCGCCGAGAAACCACCCCGCATGGCGGCGGGCACGTGGCATCCTCGTGCGCGATGTTGTTCCGGCGATCACGCGCCGCGTATCATACCGAAGGGCATTGTGATTGACTCACAATGCCCTTCGGCAAGCGCGACCGCGCGCCCGAGCTTGTGCGAGGAAAGCCTGCGTGGCGTTTGAACGCCCAGCGGTCATTTTCAATGACCGCCGGTATAAGGACGGGCGCCGCCCGCGAGGCCGTAGCGCACGCCACGGTTGAAGACGCTTAATGCCCGCATTGCCGCTCGATTCCGCCATAGATGGTGTGCGCTGGCCGGCCGTGCCGGAACCGCGCGGAGCCGCCGTCCTGGCCATTCTCTTTCAGTTGGAGCAGAGCCAGTGGTGGCCGGGGCAGGACATCCTGGAGCAGCAGTTTCGCCAGCTTGCGCTCCTACTGGAGCACGCATACCGCACGGCGCCGTTCTATCGGGAACGCCTGGAAAGGGCCGGTGTCGGCCCGACCGGCACGGTCGGCCCGGAGGCGTGGTCCCGAATCCCGTTGCTCACACGGGCCCAGGTCCAGGCCGCCGGCCAGGCCCTGGTCAGCGCGCGCCTGCCGCCCGGGCACGGCCGGATCAGCGAGATCTTCACCTCCGGATCGACTGGCCGACCGATCCGGGCCCTGAGAACGCAGCTCTGGGAGCTGTTCTGGAGCGCCTTTACGGTGCGCGACCATCTCTGGCACCGCCGGGACCTGCGCGGGAAGCTGGCCACCATTCGCGAATCCGGCCGGGGCAAGGCGCCGTATCCGAACGGGACCACCGCCACCAACTGGGGCCGCTCGAGCAGCGCCATTTGCCGGACCGGGCCGTCCGTCAGCCTCAACATCGCCTGCACCGTCGAACAGCAGGTCGACTGGCTGCAGAGGCAGGCGCCCGACTACCTGCTGACGCATCCGTCCATGGCCCATCGTCTGGCCGAACACTGCCTGGCCCGGCGGATACGGCTGCCCGGCCTGCGGCAGGTCGAAACGATCTCCGAGATCCTTCGCCCGGCCGCGCGCGCGGCATGCCGCCAGGCCTGGGACGTGCCCGTGGTGGACATGTACACCGCGCGCGAGGCGGGCTATCTCGCGCTGCAATGCCCCGAGCACGAGGTCTACCATGTCCAGGCGGAAGGCGTGTTCGTCGAGGTCTTGGACGAGGAGGGGCGCCCCTGTGGCCCGGGCGAGGTCGGCCGCGTGGTGGTCACGCCGCTGCACAACTTCGCCATGCCATTGATCCGTTACGACATCGGCGACTACGCCGAAGTCGGCGAGCCGTGTCCGTGCGGACGAGGGCTGCCGGTCCTGCGCCGTATTCTCGGGCGCAAGCAGAACATGTTGGTCCTGCCCTCGGGAGAAGAGCGCTGGCCGCTTCTGGCCTCGGGCGACATCCGGGCGCTGCTCGCCATGGCGCCGATCCGGCAGTACCAGTTCGTGCAACGAACGCCCGAGCGCATCGAGCTGCGCCTGGCCGCCGCGCGGGACCTCACTCCGAGCGAGCAGGACGACCTGCGTCGGTGGGTGCGGGACAAGTTCGGCTATCCCTTCGAGGTCCTGCTCACGTTCCACGCCGAGCTTCCCCGTTCCGCGGCGGGAAAGTTCCAGGATTTCCTGTCCGAGGTGGTGCCCGGCGCCGGAAAACCGGGACGCGCCGGGGATATCCCGACCTAGCTCGTGATCTTCCAGCTTCCGTCCGGTTGGCGGCAGGCGGTGCCGTAGGCGCGCTCGGTCTTGCCGCCGACCGTGACCGTCTGCTGGTACTCGCGGCAATACCGCCCCGTCGCGCGCTCGGTTCCCTCGCGGACGGGCGTGATGGTCCCGGAATGGCCGGTCGCGGGATTCTTCCACTTGATCGGCGTCCCGATCGGCGCGGCGTGCGCCCGGCCCGCGGCCTGTTGGGCGCAGGCCAGGTCCGCGGCATCGAGCGAGGCGCCGATTTCGTGTCCCAAGAACGCGCCGAGCAAGGTACCGGCCGCCACGGCGGCCAGCTGTCCGCTGCCGTCGCCGATCTTGCTGCCGAGGAGGCCGCCTGCCGCGGCGCCGAACAGGGCGCCCAGAACCTGCCGCGATCCGCACGGCACGTCGAGCCCGGCTCCGTGCGCGCCGATCGGGGGCGCGGGGTAGGCGGGCGCACGATGACGAACCTTGTGGCCCTCGCCGCCTTCGCCGCCTTCGCCACCCTCGCCGCCTTCCTTCCCGTGGCGATGACCGACGGTAAACAGATGCGCGACGGCGCCGTCCCAGGGGTAGGCGTCGCTCGTGGCGCCCCCGTCCGCGCCTTCCTGCCCGTACTCCTCCTGCTCTGCGTAGGGCGGCAGGACGTTGTCCGGCAGGGCGACGCCCGACTTGAGGTGATCGGCGAGGTTGGGGGCGCCAAGCGCGCCGACGAGGGTGAGAAGCGTGAGCGACTTGATCATGGCTCGGATATCCCCAATGCGCGCGCTCGAACGACGGATCGGCTTTGGCCGAGGCCTCGTTGTACGGACGCTAGGCCGGCGTCATCCCCACACCGGCCCGCGCCGTCAGCCCGGCCCCGCGCCCGCGCCGCCGGGGCAGGTCCTCGAGGCTCCGGTTGGATCGGTCCGGGTGCAGGCCGTGGGGCCGGGGTCCCGTGCGGAGTTCGCGGCCTGCCGGGCGGAGCGCGGCCCGGGGTAGATGAAGCCGTACGTCGCATAGGTGCGCGCCCCATATTTTCTGCCCGGCGTGTACCAGACGCGCACGGCCGACCAGTCGTTGTTGGACGAGACGTCGCGCACGGCGGTGTTCAGGTGGATCTTCCCGCGGTTCAGCCAGTTGGCCTGGTCGACCACAATCTCGCGGTCGCCGAGAATGCGTTTGACCACGGCCAGGTGGCCGTAGCGCAGGCGCCTCGTCTTCTTCAGGACCAGAACGGAGCCCACCTTCGGCCGTTTGCCCCGGGCGTAACGGCCCTTCGCCGATCGCCACCAGGTCCAGGCGTCGCCCCGGATCGCAATTCCCGAGACCTTCCGGGCATAGGGAACGCATTGCAGCGGCGTGGATGCCGAGACGATCCGTGGTCCCTGGGCGGTCCGTGGCGGCTGGGCAAGGGCGGGTGCGACGACCTCCGTCGCCGCCGAACAGCCGGCGAGCCACACGACAAGCGCGGCGCCGGCCAGGAAGACGTTGGCCCGCATCAGCCCCCAATCCCGATCTGGCCACCGAATGCCGAATATGCGCATACAATCTCGATTCGACACAGTGTCAAATTTTGGCTTGGCCGATTTTTCTGGTTCAAGAAACGAGCTTGATCCCCGGTCCAACCGGGCGTCAGGCCGGGCCGGCCGCGGCATCGGCGATCAGTTCGTAAAAGGCGGGATTGACGAGCGTCGGGCAGGAGATCGTCTTGATCTTCAGGGGATCCTCGACGTTGATCAGGCGCGCGTGCGGAATGGCGGCCGCGCCGAACTGAACGGATCCGACCTCCCACACCGCGGGCCGGCAGTACGTACCCGGCCGCTGCGCGTAGCGCTGACCTTCTCGTACAAAGGATGACTTGGGCATCGCTCGACTGTCTCCTCCAAAAGGGCGTCCGTTGGCCTCGCCCACGTTGTTCCAAGCATGGTTAAGGAACCCTTACGGGCGCGTCCGGCCGCCCCGCCCCGCACGCGCCGACAACGCGCGGTTGAGCCGTAGGCGCGCCGCGCGCACAATGCCCGCTCCAAGAACATCCGCCCTCTCGGCCGGACCGGGTGCGGCGGCGGCCATAGACGATGGGAGGCGACCATGGCAGTTGCGCGTGTCACCAAGATCACCGCTTCGTCCCCGCAGGGGTTCCAGCAAGCCGTCGAGGAGGCCTTGAGCCGCGCGGCGCGGACCCTGCGCGGCATCACGGGCCTCGAAGTCGTCGCGCAGAAGGCGAAGGTCGAAAACGGCGCCATCGCGGAGTACCGGGTCACGATCGAGGTCACGTTCATCCTCGAATAGCCGGTTCGTTCCGCGACCCCCGGCCCGTGACGGGCGGGCGCGTCACATCGGCCGCACGTCGCGCCGGGCGACCAGGACGAAACGCCAGCTCAGCAGCAGCAGGGCGCACAGCAATCCGGCGAACAGGCCCCAGAGCAGGCCGAGGATGCCGGCCTCGCCCTTCAGCCCGAGCACGTAGGCCGCCGGCGCCGCGACGACCCAGAATGACACCGCGTAACTGACGGTCGGCACCAGCACGTCGCCGGCGCCGCGCAGCGCCCCGAAGACCACGGTCTGGGCGCCGTCCACGACGACGATGGCGGCGGCCACCGTCAGCGCCGGAACCGCCAACGCCAGCACCGCGGCCTCGGCGCTGTACAGGCGCGCGATCTCCCCGTTCAGGAAACGGATGAGCGCGCCGACGACCAGCATCAGAATCCCGACCAGGCCGACCCCCGTCCAGCCAGCCATCGCCATGCCCTCGCGGTCGCGCCGGCCGACCGCGTTGGCGACGCGCACCGAGGTGGCCGTGGACAGGCCGATCGCCAGCATGAAGACGAACGTGACGACGTTGAACGCGATCTGGTAACCGGCGAGCGGCACCTGGCCGAGGCGACCGGCGAAGGTCGTGACCGTGGCGAAGCAGGCCGTCTCCAGCCCGGCCGCGAGCGACAGCGGCGCACCGACCCGCAGCAGTTTGCGCGCCGTGGCCAGGCGGGCGCGCGGCGCCCCGCGCAGGCCGTAGGCGGCCCCGTCGCGCATGGTCAATGCGTAACCGGCCAGGACCAGCAGCATGGCCCAGCGGGTGATCGTCGTGGCGAGCGCCGCGCCGGCGGCGCCCATCGCCGGAAACCCGAAGTGGCCGTAAATCATCACCCAGTTGAGCGCGGCGTTCACGAGGTTCGCGCCCAGCGCCACGGCCATGCCCGGGCCGGGCCGGCTGATGCCCTCGAGAACGAACGTCGTGGCGACGTACATCAGGATCGCCGGCATGCCGGGCGCGAACATGACGAGCGCCCCGCCGCCGCCCGCGGCCAGCGAAGGACCCTGTCCGAGCAAGCGCAGGAGGCCCTCGCCGGACAGCAGGAGCAACCACGACGCGACGCCCAGCACGCCCGCGATCCATAGCGCGCTCACCCAGATCGTCCCGGCCTCCGCGGCCTGCCCGGCGCCGTCGGCCTGCGCCGTCAGCACGATGGTCCCGACGAGCAGGCCGATTCCGATGACGAACAGGGTCACGTACGGCGCCAGGCTGATCGCGTAGTACGCCAGCTCGTCGGCCCCGGCGCGCCCGGTCATGATGGTGTCGACCGAGACCATGATGATCAGGCCCGCGCGCGCCAGCATGACCGGCACGGCAAGCCGCAGGGTGCGCACGATATGTTGCGGCAGGGACAGGCGGCCCCGGGCAGGGGCCGCCGCGCGCTCCGGCGGGGCGGGCATGGCGGGGCAATCTAGCCTATGCGCCAAGGGGCGGCAAAGCGCGCCCCGCAAGGCCCGGTCGGGGCCGGGACGGACGATTCGGGTGCTTAACCCGCATTTCACCTAAACCTGGTATGCGTTCATGCGGGATTGGGCCCGGCGGCGCGAGCGCGGTCGCGTCCAGGCGATCGTCGAAGGAGTGCCATGTTCTCGGGTGGCAAGCCGGGCGTGCAGGACGGGGCGGCACAGGACAGGCGCCCCTTTCGGGAGCGTTTCCTGGCCTGGTGGGAAGGTTACGAGCTGATCGGCGGGCGGCGCGCGCCGGCGAAGGCCGTGTCCGGCCATCCAGTGCGTTACGAGGCCCCCCGCCAGTACTGGGAGACTTCCCGCTTGCGCCTGGTCCAGGAAGTCTGGGGCGAGGGTTTCTCGAGCCCCGGCCGGAACGACCACATTCTCAACATGATCACGTTCCTCGGCCTCGACCCGGCGATGAGCGTGCTCGACATCGGCGCGGGGCTGGGCGGCGCGACGCGCGCGATGTGCCAGAAGTTCGGGGTCTGGATCACCGGATTGGAAGCGGACGAGACGCTCGCCGAGGCCGGCATGGCCCTGTCGACCAAGGCCGGCCTGGGCAAGAAGGCGCCCATCGTGGCCTTCGACCCGGAGAGCTTCGAGTACAAGCCCAAGTCGATCGACTGCGTGTTCTCCAAGGAATTTCTCTTCACCGTGGAGGACAAGCCGACCTTCCTGCGCACCATCGAGAATCTCCTGAAGAGTCGCGGTCAGCTCCTGTTCACGGACTACGTCCTGGCCAAGCCGCACCTGAGCTCGCCCGCGATCGACAAATGGATCGATCACGAACCCAGGAGGCCCAGCCCCTGGTCCGTGGAGGACTACCAGGAGGCGCTCGCCGGCCTGCATCTGGACATACGCGTCGTCGAGGACACGACGCAGGCTTTCCACAAGATGGTGACCCAGGCCTGGGCCAAATACATTGTCGCGGCCAATCAGCGCGGCATCGATGACGAGGTCGCCCCGGCGCTCGTCGACGAGGTCGAGCTGTGGACCCGGCGCATGCAGGTCATCGAAATCGGAGACATCAAGGTGTGCCGGATTCACGTGCTCAAAAAGGACACGGAGCGTCTCATGTCGAATTGGTGACGGTGTCGGCGGTGCGGTGTCGGCGGTGCGGTTGACAGGCCTGCGCCCGTTGCCTATGTTCCCGGCCTTCCGGCGGCCCTGGCACGGGCGCGGACGACCCGGGATGCGGCCATGAAGGTCAAGAATTCGCTGAAGACCGCCAAAGTGCGGGAAAAGGGGTGCCGTGTCGTGCGCCGGCGCGGCCGCGTCTACGTGATCAACAAGAAGAACCCCCGTTACAAGGCGCGCCAGGGCTGACGCCCGGTCGGGCGCCCGGTCCGGGGCTCCCGAATTTTCTCCATCGCAGGCACGTACGGCGCCCGTCCGCGCCGTCGTGACGGCATTGACCGTGACAGGCGCGCGGGTCATAGTTTCGCCAACCGGTCGTTGCGGTTGATCTCCCCGCCCGGGCCTATCTCAATCCCGCGGCGCGCGGGCCGGGTCCGGTCGGGCGCCTGCGGCCAGTCACGGCGAAGGGAGACGCGCCATCATGCGCATGCCCGAACCGGATCAGGACGTCATCTCCCGCCGCGCCGACATCGTCCAAGCGCTGCGCGCGATCGTGCCCGGCGAAGGGGTCATCGCCGACGAGGACGAATTGCGCGCCTACGAGTCCGACGGGCTGACCGCCTATCGGCAAGCGCCGCTGATCGTCGTCCTGCCGGAGACGACCGAGCAGGTCAGCCGGGTGCTCGAGTATTGTCACCGGGAGCGCGTCAAGGTGGTGCCCCGCGGCGCCGGGACCTCGCTGTCCGGCGGGGCCCTGCCGCTGGCCGACGGGATCGTGCTCGGGTTGGGCAAGTTCAACCGCATCCTCGATATCGACTTCGACAACCGCTGCGCCGTCGTGCAGCCGGGCGTGACCAACCTCGGCGTGACGCAGGCCGTCGAGCACGCCGGGTTCTACTACGCGCCCGACCCGTCGAGCCAGATCGCCTGCACGATCGGCGGCAACGTGGCCGAGAACTCGGGCGGCGTGCACTGCCTGAAGTACGGGCTGACGACCAACAACCTGCTCGGCCTGGAGATGGTGCTGATCGACGGCACGGTGCTCAGGCTCGGCGGCAAATACCTGGACGCCGAGGGCTACGACCTGCTCGGCCTGATGACCGGCTCCGAAGGCCTGCTGGGCGTGGTCACCGAGGTCACGGTGCGCCTGCTCAAGAAGCCGGAGACGGCGCGGGCCGTGCTCCTTGGGTTTCCGTCCAACGAGCAGGCGGGCGACTGCGTGGCGGCCATCATCGGCGCCGGCATCATCCCCGGCGGCATGGAGATGATGGACCGGCCCGCCATCCACGCCGCGGAGGACTTCGTCCACGCCGGCTATCCCCTGGACGTGGAGGCCCTGTTGATCGTCGAGCTCGATGGTCCGCAGGTCGAGGTCGATCATCTCGTTGCTCGCGTGTGCGAGACCGCCCAGGCGCACGGCGCGGTCGCCAGCCGGGTCAGCAACAGCGAGGAAGAGCGGCTCACGTTCTGGGCGGGGCGCAAGGCGGCGTTCCCGGCGGTCGGGCGGATCTCGCCGGACTACTACTGCATGGACGGCACGATCCCGCGCCACAAGCTGCCGCTGGTGCTCAACCGCGTGCGCGAGATGAGCGCCAGGTACGGCCTGCGCGTGGCCAACGTGTTCCACGCCGGCGACGGCAACCTGCACCCGCTGATCCTCTACGACGCCAACGAGCCGGGCGAGCTGGAACGCGCCGAGGCCTTCGGCGCCGATATCCTGAAGCTTTGCGTCGAGGTCGGCGGGGTCTTGACCGGCGAGCACGGCGTGGGGGTCGAGAAGCGCGACCTCATGGGCGCTATGTTCACGGAAACCGACCTCAAGCAGCAGCAGCGGGTCAAGTGCGCCTTCGACGCGCAAGCGCTGCTCAACCCCGGCAAGATGTTCCCGGTGCTGCACCGCTGCGCCGAGCTGGGCCGCGTGCACATCCACCGCGGCCAGATTCCGTTCCCCGACCTGCCGCGGTTCTGACGCGGCCGCGAGTCGATGACGACGACCTTCAGGCCGGAGACCGCCGAGCAGGTCCTCGAGGCGGTGGCCTGGGCGGCCGGGGAGGAGGCGCCGCTCGAGGTGGCCGGACGCGGCTCCAAGCGCGGCCTGGGCCGTCCCGTGCAGGCCGGCCACGGCATCGACCTCTCGGCGCTCGCCGGCATCACGCTCTACGAGCCGGAGGAGCTGGTGCTCTCGGCCCGGGCCGGCACGCCCATGGCCGAGGTCGAGGCGGCGCTCGCCAACAAGAACCAGATGCTCGCCTTCGAACCGGCGGACCTCGGCCCGCTGCTCGGCGGCGCGGCCGGGCGGGGCAGTCTCGGCGGCGTGCTGGCCTGCAATCTGTCGGGCCCGCGGCGCATCAAGGCGGGCGCGGCGCGCGACCATTTCCTCGGCGTGCACGGGGTCTCCGGCCGCGGCGAGGCCTTCAAGTCGGGCGGCCGCGTGGTCAAGAACGTGACCGGCTACGACCTGTGCAAGCTGTTGGCGGGTTCGCACGGCACCCTCGCGGTCATGACCGACGTCACGGTCAAGGTCCTCCCCGTCCCGGAGAAGACGCGCACGGTCCTGCTCTTCGGCCTCGACGACGCGGCGGCGCTCGAGGCCATGACCCGGGCGTTGCAGTCGGCGCACGAGGTCTCGGGCGCGGCGCACCTGCCGGCCGCGCTCGCCGCCGGGTCCGGGGTGTCGTACGTGGCCGAGGCCGGGGGCGCGGTCACGGCGCTGCGCGTGGAAGGGCCGGGCCCCTCGGTCGAGTACCGCTGCGCCGCGCTGCGCCGGGAGCTCGCGGACCTGGCCGCGACCGAGGAACTGCACGGCACGAACTCGGCCGCGCTGTGGCGCGATCTGCGCGACGTTGCGCCCTTTCTCGCCCATCCCGACCGGTTCGTCTGGAAAGTGTCGGTACCGCCTGCGGCGGGCGCGGACGTGGCGGCCGAAATCGCGCGCGGTGCCGATGTCCTGCATTTCTACGACTGGGGCGGGGGGCTGATCTGGCTGGCGCTGCCGGCGAGCGACGGGACGGCGCAGGACGCCGGCGCCGCCACCGTACGCGCGGCGCTGGCCGCCCGCGGCGGGCACGCGACGCTGGTCCGCGCACCGGCCGAGCTGCGCGCCGCCGTGCCGGTGTTCCAGCCGCAGGACGAGGCCAATGCGGCGCTCACCCGGCGGATCAAGGACGCCTTCGACCCGAAGCGCGTGCTCAACCCGGGGCGCATGTACGCGGGCGTGTAAGCAGGCAGAGGTACGCGGCCCATGCAGACCAACTTCACGCTGGCCCAACTCGCCGATCCCGACGTCGCGGAAGCGAACAAGATCTTGCGCGCCTGCGTGCACTGCGGTTTCTGCACGGCGACCTGCCCGACCTACGTGCTGCTCGGCGACGAGCTCGACAGCCCGCGCGGGCGCATCTACCTGATCAAGGACATGCTGGAGAACGACAAGCCGGCGTCCGAGAAGGTGGTGAAGCACATCGACCGCTGCCTGTCGTGCCTGTCGTGCATGACCACGTGCCCCTCCGGCGTGCACTACATGCACCTGGTCGATCACGCCCGCAGGCATATCGAGCGGACCTACGTCCGGCCGCTGGCCGACCGGGCGCTGCGCGCGTGGCTCGCCTGGCTGGTGCCGAGCCCGGCGCGCTTCCGTCTGGCCCTGTTCGGCGCCTGGTTCGCCCGGCCGCTGGCGCGCGCCCTGCCGGGCCGCCTGGGGGCGATGCTGGCGCTCGCGCCGAAGCGGCTCGCAGCGCGCTCGCCGGTCGACCGGCCGCAGGTGTTCCCGGCGCAGGGCGCCCGTCGCGCGCGCGTCGCGCTCATGACCGGCTGCGCCCAGCAGGTGCTCAGCCCCGAGATCAACGAGGCCACCGTGCGCCTGCTCACGCGCCACGGCGTGGAGGTGGTGGTCGCCAAGGGCGCCGGCTGCTGCGGCGCCATCACCCACCACATGGGCAAGGAGGCGCCCGCGCTCGCCTCGGCCAAGGCCAACGTCGCGGCCTGGACGCGCGAGCTGGCGCGCGGCGGCTTGGACGCGGTGATCATCAACACCTCCGGCTGCGGCACCACGGTCAAGGACTACGGATTCATGCTGAGGGGCGATCCCGAGTGGGCGGACCGGGCGGCGACGATCGCCGCGCTGACCAAGGACGTGTCGGAATTCATGGCCGACCTGGGGCTGGCGCCGGCGGCGCGCGCGACCGGCCTGAGCGTCGCCTACCAGTCGCCCTGCTCCCTGCAGCACGGGCAGAAGATCACGCGCGAGCCCAAGGCCCTGTTGGCGGCCGCGGGCTTCGCGGTCCGGGACGTGCCCGAGGGGCACATGTGCTGCGGCTCGGCCGGCACCTACAACCTGCTGCAGCCGGAGATCGCGGCGCGCCTGCGCGCGCGCAAGGTGGCCAACATCGAACGCGTCGGCGCGGACGTGATCGCCAGCGGCAACATCGGCTGCATGACCCAGATCGCCGGCGCCACGGAGATCCCCGTCGTGCACGCGGTCGAGCTGCTCGACTGGGCCACGGGCGGGCCGCTGCCCAAGGCGCTCGAAGGATTCGACCTCACGGCCGCCCGCGCCACGGCCCCCGGCGCCCGCGCGGCGGAATAAGTGCGCGTCGGAATCCCGGTCAGTCCCGCTTGGGCGTCGAATTGTCGGAAAACCATTCCGTCAAGACATTTTCCTCGATCTCCCCCGCGGCCAGGGCCAGGATGACGTTCACCACCTCCCCCTCCTCCGGTCGGAACTCGCAGCCGTTGAGATCGAGGAACGCGACTGCCGCCAGAACCCCGGCCCGCTTGTTGCCGTCCACGAAGGCGTGGTTCTTGACGATGCCGGCGCAGTAGGCCGCGGCCAGGTCGTATAGGGAAGGATCGTCCCCGTACGCGGAGAGGTTCGGCGCTCGCTCCATCGCGCTGTCGAAAAGCCCGGGATCGCGCAGCCCTGGCGCGCCGCCGAACTCGGCGACGGCCCCGGAATGGATGGCGCGAACGATCTCAGACGTCAGCCAAACCGGCTCCATCAGCCTTGGGCCAGCTTCTTCATGGCGTTCGGGTATTTCCGCATGAAGCGCCGGCTCGCCTCCACGGCCTGCGCGAAGCGAGGGTCGTATCGGGTGAGCGCCAGCCCGTCCGGCGTGCGCACGGGATAGAGCAGATCGCCCTCGCCGACGCTCAACTCGGCGAGAAGCTCCTTGGGCAGGACGAGCCCGAGCGAGGTCCCGATCCTTCGAATCTTCAGCGGCTTGCGCATCTGCGAATCCTCTCGTCTTACCGTGTCCTTTATTAATATAAATATTATAATTTGCGGCCGCCGGGAGCAAGCCGGCGGATCGGCCGATCACCCCTGCGCCAGGCCGGCAAGCGCCTTGCGCTGGGTCTCGACCGCGCGCTCCCAGACCATCGCCTTCCAGTCCTCGGCGTCCTGATAGAAGGCCTGCCGGATCTGGTCCTTGATCGCCCGGCCCTTGCGGGACTCCGGATTGCCGTGGACGTGGAGCCAGTTGTCCGCGCGCAGGGCGAGCTTGACCGGCTCGGTCGGCAGGGTGCCAAATTCGAGCGCGATGCCGGTCAACCGGAGGTGGGGCAGGGCCTCTTCCACGCCGAGCAGGTTGACCCCGAACAGCTCGACCGACGAGGAGGAGCCGAGATAGGGCGAGGTGACGTCCTCGTCGTACCACTGCTTGGCGCGCGCCAGCCCCGCCGAGCCCGGCGGATGGACGCAGATGCGCTCGCCGTAGCCGCGCGGCCCCAGCCCGGTGTGGTAGTCGATCACCGCGGCGTGGCGGGCGCGGGCGAGCGCCTTGGTCAGGATGGCCCGCAACGCCAGGTGCGACCAGGTCGCGGCGTGGCCGCCGAAGAATATGCCGTCCGGATGGCTGTACTGCCCGGCGGAAATGGCGGCCTGCAGGGCGCGCGGCCCGTGCTTTTCCATGAAGGCCTCGAGCACCCTGCGCGTCTCGGCGATGACCGAATCGTTCCATTCGCGCGGGCAGATCGCCTCGTGCAGCTCCTCGTACCCGGCGTTGACCGGATAGGGCTTGGCGTGGTCGACGAAGTTGCGGTTGAGGTCGACGTTGTCTTCGGTGACCCGGCGCAGCCAGGCGAAGCCGTAGGGGTTGATCGCGTGGATCGCGAGCAGCGCGAGGCCGTCCGGCATGTCCTTGTGAAAGCCCGCCTCGAACCAGCCCACCTGGACGCCGGAGCCGCAGAAGCCCTCGACCCCGTGGGTTGCCGAGATGGTGACCAGCACCCGTTCGGCGTCCTCGGGCCCGAGCCACGCGCTGTCGGCGAACAGCGCCTCCCCGGAGGGCCCCCGCCGGGGATTCCGGTGGTGTGCGATGCGGGCGCCCGCGGCCGCGGCGGCGTCCAGGAACTTGCGCCGCGCCTCCCGATAGTCGGCGGAGAAGTAACCGCTTACCGCCATTGCCCGGGCCTCCTCATGGAAACGTGACCGCCGGCCCCGCCTTCGCCCTTGGGCGCGGCCGCGCTCTCGGCCATACTTAAGGGCGTGAGGATCGTCACGGCAATAGCCTTGCTCCTGAGCCTGGCGTTGGCGCCGGCCGGCCTGGGCCGGGCCGACCAGAACGACCCGCGCCTCGACGAACTCTTCGCCCGACTGAAGGCGGCGAGCGATCCCCAGGCCGCGCGCGACATCGAAATGAACATCTGGCACATCTGGATCGTGTCGGACGACGAGGTGGTGGGCACGCTCATGGCGCAGGGGATGGCGGCCATGGCGCGCCGCGACTACCGCGCCGCGCTCGGCAAGTTCGACCAGATGGTGACCATCGCGCCCGACTTCGCCGAGGGCTGGAACAAGCGGGCCACGGTGCACTACCTGCTCGGCAACTATGAGCGGTCGCTGCACGACATCGACCGCACGCTGGCCCTCGAGCCGCGTCATTTCGGCGCGCTGTCGGGCCGCGGGCTGGTCTACGTCGCGCTCAAGAAGGATGAGCTCGCGCTGGAGTCCTTCGAGGCGGCGCTCGAGATCCATCCCCTCCTGCCCGGCGCCGGCTACAACGCCGAGGCGCTGCGCCGCCGCCTGGGGAATCGCGAGATCTAGCAACGGAGTCCCCGGCCCGGCACTCTGACGCATGCCCGCCATGCGGGCGGGGCGCTGGGTCGCGTGAGCCGGAGCGTGTAAGCTCGGGCCCGCACAACGGGAGGGGAACCGTCATGGCCGCAGCCTCTTGGCGCGTCCCGGCCGTCGTCCTGCTCTGCGGGGCGGCCGTGCTCGGCCTCAACATGGGCGTGCGGCAGACCTTCGGTCTGTTCCTGGAGCCCATGACGCTGGATCTGGGCATCGGCCGGGGCACGTTCGCGCTCGCGATCGCCGTGCAGAACCTGCTCTGGGGCGTCCTCACGCCCTTCTTCGGGGTCTTCGCGGACCGCTACGGGACCGGGCGCTGCCTGGTCTTCGGCGGGCTGACCTACGGCCTCGGCGTGCTGATCATGGCGCTGGAGCCCAGCGTGTTGGGCCTGCACCTGGGCGCCGGCGTCCTGGTCGGCCTCGGAGTCAGCGCCAGCGGTTTTCCCCTGGTGCTCGCCGCGGTCGCGCGCGCGGCCCCGCCGGAGCGGCGCAGCCTCGCGCTGGGCATCGCCGCCTCGGGCGGATCGATGGGACAGTTCCTGCTTCTGCCCTTGACCCAGGTGGTGATGGCCGGGCTGGGCTGGGTCGGGGCGCTGCTCGTGCTGGCCGGGCTGTCCGGCTTGATCGTGCCGCTCGCCGCGGCGCTGGTCGGCAGGCCCGGGCCGGCGGCGGCGGGCGTGGTCGAGCGGTCGCTCGGCGCGGCGGTGGCCGAGGCCCGGCGCCACCGCGGCTACCAGTTGCTGAACGCCGGGTTCTTCGTCTGCGGCTTCCACGTCGCCTTCATCGCGACCCACCTGCCGGCCTACATCAACACCTTCGGCCTCGATCCCCTGGTCGGCGCCACGGCGCTCGGCGTGATCGGGTTCTTCAACATCATCGGCGGGCTGCTCGCCGGCTACCTCGGCGGGCGCTACCGCAAGAAGTACCTGCTGTCCGGGATCTACCTGGCGCGCGCCGTGGCCATCGCCCTGTTCCTGCTGGGGCCCAAGAGCGAGCTGGCGGTCTGGATGTTCTCGGCGAGCTTCGGCTTCTTGTGGCTGAGCACGGTGCCGTTGACCAGCGGCCTGGTCGGCGACGTCTTCGGCGCGCGCTATCTGGCCACCCTGTTCGGCATCGTCATGTTCAGCCACCAGATCGGCTCGTTCTTCGGCGCCTGGCTGGGCGGGCTGAGCTACGACTTGACCGGGTCGTACGACGCGGTCTGGCTGATGGCGATCGCGCTCGGCCTGCTGTCCGCGCTGCTCCACTGGCCGATCGCCGACCGGCCGGTCGCGGAGCTCCGGCCCCCCGAGCCCGCGGTGGAACGGATTTGAACCCATCCCCGCAGGGGTCGCGGCGCGCATTCTGATCCCGAGGAGACGTGCATGAGCGGAAGCGGAACGACCGTCCAAGACCATTACACGCGCCGCGACCTGGGGGCGGCGATCCTGTCCGCGCTGCGCGAGGCCGGAAAGGATATCGACGCGCTGACGCCCGACGACCTGGCGCCCGTCGACGAGTTCCACATCCGCGGCCGGGAGGCGACCGCGGAGGTCGCCGAGATGGCCGGGATCGCGGCGGAGCATCACGTCTTGGACGTCGGCTGCGGGATCGGCGGCCCGTCGCGCCACCTGGCGGCCGCGTTCGGCTGCCGCGTGACCGGGCTCGACCTGACCGAGGAGTTCTGCCGCGTGGCGCAAATGCTCGCCGAACGCACGGGCCTCGGCGACCGCGTGACCTACCGGCACGGCGACGCGCTCGCCATGCCGTTCGAGAAGGCGAGCTTCGACGTGGTCTGGACCCAGCACGCCGCGATGAACATCGCCGACAAGGCCACGCTCTACGCCGAGATGCACCGGGTCCTCAAGCCCGGGGGGCGCCTGGCGCTCTACGACATTCTGGCCGGGCCCGGCGGGCCGGCCCACTTTCCCGTGCCCTGGGCGGGCGAGCCCTCGATCAGCTTCCTCGTCACGCCCGAGGAGATGCGCATGCACCTCGAGGCGGCCGGGTTCGAGGTCGCCGCCTGGCGCGACGTGACCGCGCCGGCGCTCCGCTGGTTGCACGAAAGGGCGAGGCAGGCGGCAGCCGCCGGCCGGCCGCCGCCGAACGCCCTGGGCATCATGTTCGGGGCCGAGGCGAAAACGCTCGCCCGGAACACGCTGCGCAATCTCGAGGAGGACCGGATCGTCCTGGTCCAGGCGGTTCTGCGCAAGGCGTAGTCGCGGCCCCGTCTTCGGAGATCGGCTCTCGGTCTGCCAATCCCTGCCTTGATGAAGAGGGTCGGCGAGTCTTGGGATCGGGTTATGAATTCACGCCACGCTTGGCGTGTATTCACCCGTTTGTTCAAACCGTCGCAAGTAAATCGTCTCGGACGTGGTAGGTTTGATTCCTTGAAGCGCGTCGCTCGGTTCCGCGATTGCCTGCCCCGAAATATGGTCGAACCCGGCGCAGACCGCCGCCGTAACCAGGCTTACCGAATCGAGGCCATGAACATAGCACTTAAGCGCATACCGGTTGGCCGTGGCGGCGAACCGCTCAAGCATTTGGATGACTTCGCACTGGGATGTCTGCACGGCACTCACGTCCAGTCCGACGGCGTCCAATCCGGTGGACTTCAAGTACCGAAGGTTCTTCAGAACATCCAAGAAATCTATCCGAAATAGGTCCGCCCGGAAGAAGATCGCGCGCCCAAAAGGTTTCGCGGCCGCGACTGCCGGAGGCAGGTGTGAGCGCCAGCAGTCTATAGGCGCATTGACGATCTCCCACACCAGGAGATTACGGAACTCCTGGGGTACGGCATGGCACACCAATTGAAATTCCCTTTGGCTTCCAAGTCCATCCAACGTCAGAAAATGGATCGGCACGCCGACAATATTGACCACGCCTGCAGAAAGACTGTCCTGGATCTCTTGTTTCGCCTTCCGCACCAGTATTCTATCCATCAAACTTACTATTTCACTTTCCAGATCCTCTCTTAATGCGGATGCGTAGGTGATATGTTCGCCGCCGTGTTCGAGCGAAAGTTGACATAGGTGGAGCCCGACCGCCTGCTTCGAGACATGCCACATGGGAATGTAGGAAAAATTTGCTGAAAAGGGCGGTTCCGTATGCTCCTCGTTCTCGGGCTCGCGGGACGGCTGGATTTGTCGGCGAGCAAGTTGTTTCTCCGCGCGCGACGTGAGCTGTTGGAGGACATTTCTTGCCTTCACGTGTTGGCGCTTCCACTCGATCGTGGACTGGGTTCGTGAACCCTGCGCGCCGGCACTCGACGCCCTTGCATCTGCGGCTGCAAGCGCCCTCTCGAAGTTCTGCAACTGGCGAATCAGTTCCCGGAGCCGGTCTGCCGCGACGTCCGGTTGATCCTGTAGATATTGCCCGTTCTCATGGGCCTGGAGCCTAGTTTCGGCCAGGCCAAGCAGATCCGAGATGTCATCGGTACTGAGATCTCGATTCCAATAAGGATCGGCAGTAATTTCCGCGGGCGGGGAAACAGATCTGCTTTCATCCGCCTTCTGTAGCAGACCAGCCAGTGCATCGGTGCTGGTTACGCTTTCCGTGCCGATGCTGCCATCGACTTTGGCAACGACTGTTCGGACCCCGAGTAATTCGATTTGCTTGGCATGATCCTCCCCAAGTACCCTTTCCATGATTTCTTCGGCGAGAAGAGCGCATTTGAGCTTCGCTTCTTCTTCTTCCGAAGAGCTGCCAAAGACGATGATGTACGTATCGTTTCTGTACAGGGTATAAAAATCTTCCGGACTTAAACGGTTCTTGAGGACGTCCTTAATGGTCCGGTGGACGCGATCCGAGTATTTCTCCCAGTTGGCCCCGAGTTTCGCGCGGATTTCCTCCACATTGAGCAAGTGGACTCTGCCGCTCACGAACTTGGTCAGCGAGCCCTTTTGAGAGAGAACGCTTTCCAGGCGGGCTTCGAAATCCTCGTGGCTGCTAAGGAATTGGGGCGCCGGTATCGCATCCGTATCCGACGAGCGCGCCGACTTGGTGGCGTACGCTACCGTCTCGGCCGGGCGATTTCTCGCGTGGCCGAACAGCTTGCTTAACAGTTTCCAAATCTCAGGCGACTGCGGTTCGCTCATCCTCGGCATGCAGCGTACAATTTCGGAAACGCAGAGCGCGTCGCCTAGGGTTGTCGACCGGTCGGCTATTGGCCGCGGGCACCGGCACGAGGCCGTCCTCGTTCGCTTCCCGACGCTGGCCCGCGCCCTCCCGGGCCAGTCGCCAGGGTATCGGCATGGTAAATACCCGATTATCGGTAAATTTGTTTACGAACCAATAAAGATGGGCCGGTTAGGCTCGACCACAGCCCCATGCGGGAGCGTGGCGTCGGGAACGTGCGCTTATCCGCGACCTAATGCCTCGGCAGGTGCGACGACATGGAAGAAATCCTGAACCACACAAGCGACATGGTTTTTGCGGTGAATCGTGACTGGTTCCTTACCTACGCGAATCCGCCTGCCGAAGACCTCTTTGAGAGCAGTCTCGACGAAGCGCTTGGGAAGCTTCTTTGGGACGAGGCGCCGGAACTTGCCGGCTTCTTCAACAAAGACCTCCGTAAGGCAATGAGGGAAAAAGCACCCATAAGTGTCGACGGATTCTATCCCCCGCTCGGGCGGTGGTTTCATGCCCGTGTTCACCCTACGCCAGACGGGCTTACGGCCTATCTCCTGGACATAACCGAAGGCAGGCGCATGGTTGAGGCGCTGCGCGCCAACGAACAGCGCCTTGGAGGGATCCTGGAAAATCTTACCGATGGGGTCGTCACCATTCTCGAAAACGGAGTCATCGAGTCTTTCAACCCTGCCGCCGAGCGCATATTCGGGTGTTCGGCGGAGGACATTACCGGACGGAATGTCAAAGTCCTGATGGCCGAACCAGATGCCAGCCGGCACGATGACTATATCAAGCGCTATGTTTCGACCGGCAACGCCAAGATCATCGGTGTCGGGCTGCGGGAAGTCGTCGCCAGGCGCAAAGACGGTTCGACCTTTCCCGCCGAGATCGGAATCAGCGAAATGTGGTGTCGAGGCGCACGGATCTTCGTCGGTGTGTTGCGCGACATTTCGGCGCGCAAGCGGGCGGAAGAGGAGACGGCGCATCTCGAGGCCCGATTGCGCCAGTCGCAGAAGATGGAAGCGCTTGGGACATTGGCGGGGGGGGTCGCCCACGATCTCAACAACACGCTGGTGCCTATACTGGGACTGACCGAGCTCACGTTGCCGGAATTGCCGGCGGACACCATCGCCCGAGCCAATCTGGAAAAGGTCGTGGCAGCCGCTCAACGCGGCAAGGCGTTGGTCAACCAGATTCTTGCCTTCAGCCGCCAGGACGAGCCGAATCGCAGGCCGACGGAGCTTTGCGCCGTCATCAAGGAGGCGTTCTCCCTCTTGCGGGCCACGCTGCCGAGGACAATCAAGATTTCCCAGAGGCTGAACGAAACGGTCGGGCCCGTCTGTGCCGACGCCACCCAAATCCACCAGGTTCTCATAAACCTGGGCTCCAATGCCGGTGACGCCATGGGATTGAAGGGCGGCATCTTCGAGGTCCGCCTGGAAAAGGCCGTTGTGGTCGGGCGGCCGAACGGACTCCAGCCCGGCCTTCCGCCGGGAGCTTACGCCAAACTGACTGTGAGCGATACCGGACCCGGGATGGACGCCGATACGCTCCAGCGGATCTTCGATCCCTTCTTCACGACGAAACCCGTGGGCGAAGGGACCGGAATGGGGCTCGCGGTGGCCCACGGCATTATCGCGGCGCACGGAGGAGAGCTCACCGTGAGGAGCGAGCCCGGCCATGGCACGACATTCGAGATTTTTCTTCCCCTGGCGAGGACGGATTAATATCGGCGGTGGTTGATATGAGGGGGAAGGCGGACGTCTCGTTGCGCTAGGATTTGGCCTTTTTCCATCTGACCCCGGCGCCGCCGTTGCCTTCATCGATGAATTCGACTCCGGCGGCGTGCAGAGCCTGCTCTACCTTCCAGACGTTTCCCGTATTGCCGCGAACGACACCGGTACTGGCTTCCATTCGTTTGACGGTCGACACGCCCAGCCCCGCAGCGTTGGCCAAGTCTTGCTGAGTCCAGCCCAGCAGGCCACGCGCAGCCCGCAGCTGGCCAGCGGTGATCATGGCCTCCAGCCTCTGCCTTGGTAAATCAATCCTTCGGTCACTGATAAAGCAAATACATATGACTGCCAATACTGAAAACGACGACCACAAAGACTTTATGGGTATCGCGCCTATCACGGATGGGTCTTATCGTATTACTTTTGAACCTTTTTGCGCCGCCCCGACGCAGACCGTGCCGATACATGGCGAACGGCGGATCGGATAGGGCCGGCGGGCCGGGACTTGACCGAAATCTTGACGAGCAGCGACCCCATTGATATCAATAATCGACTATTACGTGCCAATTTTCGCGTATTTTTTTGTTGCACCGCAGCATTCGATTACTATTTTTCCATGAAAAGGGAACTCAGCGACAGCGGGCAGCAACTTTGCGCGATCGTCGACACATCCGCTTCATAGGACGGACCGACCACGAGGCAGCGATGCGTTGCCGATCGGCGGAGGATCAGGAAGATGGCATGCATTCTCGTTGTGGATGACGAGGAACCGGTTCGCACGACGCTGCGCCAGATGCTGGAGAAGGCCGGCCATCAGATCTTCGAAGCAGCGAATGGCGAAGAGGCCATACGCGTCTTCGAGGATCTGAAAATAGACCTGGTCATCACCGACATCATCATGCCGGAGAAGGAAGGGATCGAGACGATCGTCGGGCTTCGGCAAACAGCGCCGGACCTGAAGATTATCGCCATCTCGGGTGGCGGACGGACCGGAAACATGGACTTCCTGCAACTCGCCAAGAAGTTCGGAGCCAATGGCGTGCTTGCCAAGCCGTTCGCCGTCCAAGCGGTTCTGGACGCGGTAAACAGCGTTCTCGAACAAGCCGAGTGATCTTCGCCGCTTCGCCACATTCGGCGAACAGCGGTCAATCCGGGCCGTTCGGCTCGTGACGCAGAACTGGCGCGGCACGGACCCACCAGGCGGGCCGCTCGGCCGCGATGTGCGCCGCGGCGGCCCGGGCCCGCTCCCGGCGCGCATAGAGGCCGAAGCAGGTCGCGCCGCTGCCCGACATGCGCGCGAGCAGGCAGTCGGCCGTGCCCGCCAGGGCCGCCAGCGCCTGTCCCACCTCGGGCGCCAGGGCCCGGGCGGCCGGCTCCAGATCGTTGCGGCGTTCCGCCAGCCGGGCGGCGAACTCCACGGCATCCGCGGCGGCGCCGCTCCACTCCGCGGGTCGCGCGAACGGCCCGTGGCGCGCGGCGTAGACGGCGCCCGTGGCGAGCGGCGCGCCCGGGTTGACCAGCACCAGCCAGGCCGGCGGCACGGGCGGGGCCGGCGCAATGCGATCGCCGATTCCGCCGACCAGGCTCGGCCGGCCGGCCAGGCAGACCGGCACGTCCGCGCCCAGCGCCGCGCCGAGCCTCGCCAGCTCCGCGTCCGACAGCTCCAGGGCCCAGAGCCGCGCCAAGCCCCTCAGCGCGGCCGCCGCGTCCGCCGAGCCGCCGCCCAGGCCGGCGGCCACGGGCAGGCTCTTGGTCAGCCGCAGGCGCGCCCCGGCCGCGACGCCGCAGCGTGCGCGCAGGATCTCCGCCGCATGCAGGACCAAGTTGCCCGCGCCCGGCCCGGGCGCGCCGGCCGCGGACAGCGCCGCGGCGAACGGGCCGTCGACCGCCAGGGTCAGGTCCGTCGACGGCCGGATCTCCAGGTCGTCGCCGACGCCGGCGAAGACGATCAGGCTGTCCAGTTCGTGATAGCCGTCGGCGCGGCGCCCGGTGACGTGCAGGAACAGGTTGACCTTGGCCCAGGCGCGCCGCCGCACCGCGCCGCACGGGCCCGCGCGTGCGGCCATGGCTCATACCAGCGAGCGGATGCCTTCATCCGCTCGCCGGTATTTTGTCTTATGTCTGCGCGCCGCCGCCCGGGGCCAATCCGGCGCGCCGATACCGATGAGCGCCCGAGTCACTTCATGCGCTCATCGGTATCAGATGTCTTCGGGGCTGTCCTTCAGCCCGTGCTGGATTTTGGCCTCGATCTTGGGGACCAGATTTTCCTCGGGCTCGAGGCTGAGCGCCCGGCGCCACTGAAAGCGCGCTTCCTGATGGCGCCCGACGCGCCAGTACGCATCGCCCAGATGATCGTTGATAACCGGGTCCTGGGGCCGCAGCTCGACCGCACGCTCCAGGTGCGTGACGCCCCGCTGGTATTCGCCCAAGCGGTAGTAGACCCAGCCGAGGCTGTCGACGATGAAGCCGTCGTCCGGGCGCAGCTCGACGGCGCGGACCAGCATGCTTTTCGCCTTGTCCAGGTTGAGCTCCTTCTCGACCCATGAATAGGCCAGGTAATTCATGACGAACGGCTGTTCGGGCTCGAGCTCGAGCGCGAGCAGGAAGTCCTGCTCGGCGCGCGACCATTGCGACAGGCGTTCCAAGGCGATGCCGCGGAAGTAATACAGGGTCCAGTGCCGGCGCGTCGGCGCATCGACGCGCGCGACCGCGCGGTCGTAAGCCTTGACCGCTTCGGCGAAACGCTCCTTGTTGCGCAGCAGGTTGCCGAGACGAAGCAGGGGCTCGAAGCGCTCCGGCCGCGCGGCCGCGAGGCTCTCCAGCTCGGCCACCGCCTCGTCGACCTTGTCCATCCGCTCCAGCTCCTCGGCGACGCGCATGCGGACCATCCAGGAAAACGGAGAATCGACGGGTATCTGGCGGTAAACCGCGATCGCGTCGGTGCTGCGACCCTGCGCCTGCAGGATCTCGCCGAGCAGGACCCGCGCGATCACGAAGTCCGGTTTGAGCCGCAGGGCCAGGTATACGTGGACGAGCGCCACTTCCTCGGCGCGCTCTTGCGACAGCAGGCTGGCGAGGTTGAACAGGGCCTCGGCCATGCCGGCCTTGGCATCGGCCACCACCGGCGGCGCGGCCACACCGGATTCGGCCCGTTCGAGGGCCGTCCCGATGATGGTCGAATTCGGGTTGCGCGCCAGGAACGCGCGGTAGAGCTCCGCCGCGCGCTGCCTGTGCGCCGTGCGCTCGAAGAAATTGCCGGTCAGCCAGACCAGGCGCAGGCTCGGCTGCCCGGCGAGCTTCAGCGCGTCCTCCAAATTGATGCGTGCCGCCTCGGTCTCGCCCGCCACGTCGTTCATCAGGCCGGCATGCAAGCTGTACAGGACGCCGAAGCCGCTCTTGTTCTTGAGCGGCGCGGCGCGCTCCATCGCGCCCGCCACGTCGCCGCGCGCGACCTGAAGCCAGGCGCGCAAGAGCGGCGCCGTGACCGTGCTCAGGCCGCGCTTGGGCAGCCCGGCCAGGTGCCCATCCGCCTCCTCGAACGCATCGCGCTCGAGCGCGTCGACCGCCAGCACGAGGGCCGCGAGGCTGTGGCCGGGGTTGATCGCATCCAGGCGGCGCGCGATTTGGACCGCCTTGGCGTGGCGGCCGTCGGCGGCCACGAGCATCAAGATCCGGTTCAGCAGCTGCGCGTTTTCCGTGTCGTAGGAAAGCGCCTGGAGCATATAGTCCGCAGCGGCGGAAAGATCGCGCTGGTGCCCGGCGAAAAGACCCGCCAGATAGGCGCCGTAGCCCGACCCGGCGGCCGGGCTGGCGTCGCTCTCGACCTCGCCCTGCGCGGCGGCGATCAGGACGACCCCGGCCGTCGGCGGTTCGCTGGCCGGCCCCGGCTGCTCCGCGCACGCCGCCGGCAGGCTCAGAAGCAGGGGCGCCAACGCCCCGGCGTACGATTTCCTCGACCGTCTCGAGTCCATGATCCGCGCCAATCCGCCCAGGTAGAGCGGCAGTTTACCTGCCGGCCCGGCCCCACCGCAACGGCCTGGGGCGGCGCCCGCCGTGCCCCGAAAGTGGCACCCCGCGGCCCTGGACACAAGGGCGACGCCGGGCGAACGGTCCCCTTTTTGGGCATTTTCGGGCCCCCGGGGCGCGAAAGGGCCGGGTTGGCTACATGTTCGGGTAATTCGGCCCACCGCCGCCCTCGGGGGTGACCCAGTTGATGTTCTGCAGGGGATCCTTGATGTCGCAGGTCTTGCAATGGACGCAGTTCTGGGCGTTGATCTGCAGGCGCGGGTTGGACCCGTCGGCGTCGCTCACGATCTCGTAGACGCCCGCCGGACAGTAGCGCTGCTCCGGCGCGTCGTAGAGGGCGAGGTTGTGCTCGATGGGCACCGTGTCGTCCTTGAGCCGGAGGTGGACCGGCTGGTCCTCCTCGTGGTTGGTGTTCGACAGGTAGACCGAGGACGGCTTGTCGAAGCTGACGATCCCGTCAGGCTTGGGATAGGCGATCTTGGGCATCTCGGCCGCCGGGCGAAGGCGCGTGTGGTCGGCGTGCTTGTGGTGCAGGGTCCACGGCGCGCGGCCGCCCAGCACCTTGAGGTCCAGCCCGCCGTAGAGCGTGCCGCCAAGCAGGCCCCACTTGGCGAAGGCCGGCCGGAAGTTGCGCGCCTTGCGCAATTCGTCGTAAACCCACGAACGGCGCAGCTTCTCCGCGTAGCCGTCCAACGTCCCGTATCCCTCGTCGCCCGCGGACAGCGCCTCGAACACCGATTCGGCGGCCAGCATCCCGCTCATCATGGCGTTGTGGCTGCCCTTGATCTTGGGCACGTTGAGAAATCCGGCCGCGCAACCGATCAGCAGGCCGCCCGGGAACACCAGCTTGGGGATCGCCTGCACGCCGCCCTCGTTGAGCGCGCGGGCGCCGTAAGCGACGCGCTTGCCGGCCTCGAGCATCGGCCGGATCGCCGGGTGCGTCTTGAAGCGCTGGAACTCGTCGAACGGCGACAGGTGCGGGTTCTCGTAGTCGAGCCCGACGACGTAGCCGACCGAGGCTTGGTTGTTTTCCAGATGATAGATGAACGAGCCGCCCCACGTCCTGGTGTCCATCGGCCAGCCGGCGGTGTGCATGACCAGGCCTTGGCGGTGCTTCGCCGGGTCGAGCTCCCACAGCTCCTTGAGCCCGATGCCGTAGGTCTGCGGGTCCGCGTCCGCGCCCAGGGCGAAACGCTCCATCAGCGTCTTGCTGAGCGAACCGCGGCAGCCCTCCGCGAACAGGGTGTACTTGGCGCGCAGCTCCATGCCCGGCTGGTAGCCGTCCTTCTTCGACCCGTCCCTGGCCACGCCCAAGTCGCCCGTGGCGACTCCGCAGACCCGGCCGTGCTCGTCGTACAGGACCTCGGCCGCCGGGAAACCGGGGTAGACCTCGGCGCCCAGGGCTTCGGCCTGCCCGCCCAGCCACCGGCACAGGTTGCCGAGCGAGACGATGTAGTTGCCGTGGTTCCGGAACTCGCTCGGCATCAGGCCGATCGGCACGTTGAACGATCGCTTCTCGGTCAGGAACAGGAACCGCTCTTCGGTCACCGGCGCGTTGAGCGGGGCGCCCCTGTCCTTCCAGTCGGGGATCAGCTCGTCGAGCGGGCGCGGCTCGAAGACCGCGCCGGAAAGGATATGGGCGCCGACCTCCGAGCCCTTCTCGAGGACGCAGACGGTGAGCTCGTGGCCGCGCTCGGCGCTCAGTCGACGCAGCCGGATCGCTGCGGCCAAGCCCGCCGGGCCGGCCCCCACGATGACGACGTCAAAGTCCATCGATTCGCGTTCCATCGGCTCTTCCCCCTCGCCCGCCGCTCACGTTCGCCCGCGCCCGGCCGCGGCCACGCGACGAGGCGGCCGCGCCAAGGCAATAGTGAAGCGGTCGGCGCGCCGCGCCAACCTCTTTGCGCCGGACGAAGGGCCGCGGCGCGCGGACGAAGGCGGGACCGGTCCCGGCGCAGCGCAGCGCACGGCGCGCCGAGCGCCGCGGCGGGCGCCGGAGGTTTCAAAGGTGCCCTGCCGCCATCGTCGCCCCGGCAGGGGTGCGGACCGGCCCTCGCTCGCCTTGGGCGCGGGCGACGCGCGTCCCACCCCTGAGCGCGACCACCTTCTGATAGAGGCCGCCGAAGTACGTCCGCTTCGACCAGGTGAAATGCGCGGCGGCGCCCGCGTAGTCCGCGATCTCGTGGACCCACAAATCCTTGGCGAAGGGCTCGAGGGTGTCGAAGACCAGGCTCATGACGCCCTTGAGAGGATGCGCCCAATGGGGCTTGTGGTAATCGACGAAGACGGCCTTGCCCCCGGGGCGGACCGCCTGGAGCAGGGCGTCCACGGCCCGCCGCTTGTAAGACCCGGGCATTTCGTGCAGCAGGAAGAAGCAGCACACGGCATCGTAGGTCTCTGCGCGCGGCTGCGCGGCGTCGTGCAGCTCCACCGTTGCTTGGGGAAACGGCGCCAGTTTGCGCCGGCAGTTCGCGACCTGGATCGGGGCAACGTCGCAGACGCGAAGCCGGCCCTCCGGCCCCAGGAAAGCGGCGATCTTGGTCGAGAGGTCGCCGTAAACGCAGGCCGGTTGAAGCACGCGCTGGCCGGGCCGTAGCTCGGCCAGCGTCGCCCGCAGGAGCCGCCCGTGGTTGCCCCACAGGATGGCGGAAACCGCCACGGGTCGATCGAACACGGCCAGGGCGGCCGGATGCAGGTAGGCCCAAGCGTAGACACGCTTCAAGTAGTCGGGAATGGGCGGCGGGGCGGCTTGACGACCCGCCTCGGGCGGGCGCCCGACTCGCAGATCGCGGGCAACCTCAACCCGGGCGAGGCCGCCGCGCACATCCGACGCCGCGCGTCGGACGGGTGCCGCGTGGCCGGTCCCCCGACCCACGCTCCGTTCGGAAACGCCGCTCATGATCGAACCAACCCCCTCCGTCATACCCCGTGTTCACGCCGACCGCTCGCCGAAACGGGCGCGCCGCCCGGTTCTTATAGCGGCCCGGCGATCGGTCATAAATGATCTGGATTAAGCGGAGCGTCGGCGGCCAGCGCCAGGCCGGCGCTTGCTGCAAGGGTCTTGCCGATTCGCCCAGTCATAGGAAATCCTCTTTTCGCGATGCGTCGTGTTGGCGGCACCGCCGACGATGTCCGGGCGTCGGCTCCATGGCTCGGCCCGAGCCATGAAGCCGAC
>JBHHZJ010000028.1:0-33785 GCA_046758005.1 Kiloniellaceae bacterium | reverse complement strand
CTCGGCCACGCGCGCCGCCTCGGCGGCGAGGCCGCCGTAGGCGTCCAGCAGTTCCCGGTGGGTGGCGGCGTCCAATAGGCCGCGCTGCTCGAACTGCCCCTGGACCTCGACCAGGGTATCGCCCAGGCTGCGCAGGAGGCCGACCGAGACCGGCTGGTCGTCGACGAAGGCGCGGCTGCGCCCGTCGATGCCGAGCGTGCGACGCAGGACGATGAGGCCGTCCCCGACCTCGATCCCGTGCTCGGCCAGGATCGACCTGGCCGGGTGGTCCGGATTCACTTCGAAGCCGGCGGCGGCCGAGGCCCGGGCCGCCCCGGGCCGCAGCAGGCCGGCCTCGGCCCGGTTGCCGAGCGCGAGGCCGAGGGCGTCGAGCAGGATCGACTTGCCGGCGCCGGTCTCGCCGGTCAGCACGCACAGTCCGCTTTGGAACGTCAGGTCGAGGCGGTCGATTAGGACTACGTCGCGGACCGACAGGCTGACCAGCATGCTGGCCTCAGATAAGGGATTTCCACACCCGGTCTATCCATGACCCCGCGCCCTTTTTCGGCCTGAGGTCGACGCCGGTCAACAGGGCGTAGCTGTCCGCGTACCACGGGCTGCCGGGGAAGTTGTAGCCGAGGACCGCCGCGGTGGCTTGCGCCTCTTCGGTGACGCCGAGGGCGAGGTAGCATTCCACCAGCCGGTGCAAGGCCTCGGGCGCGTGTGTGGTCGTCTGGTAGTCCTGGACGACGGTGCGGAAGCGGTTGATCGCGGCCAGGTACTCGCCCCTGGCCTGGTAGAAGCGGCCGATCTCCATGTGCTTGCCGGCCAGGTGGTCGCGCGCCAGGTCGATCTTCAGGGTGGCGTCGCGGGCGTAGCGGCTCTCCGGGAACCGGCGCGCGACCTCCTCGAGCGACTCCAGCGCCAGGCGCGTCATCTTCTGGTCGCGGCCGATGTCGGAGATCTGTTCGTAGTAGCTGATCGCCCGCAGATAGTAGGCGTAGGCGACATCCCGGTTGCCCGGGTGCAGTTGGATGAAGCGGTCGAGCGCGTTGACCGCGTCGTCGTACTTGTTGTCCTGGTAATTGGCGTAAGCGGCCATGAGCTGCGCCTTGGCGGCCCAAACCGAGTAGGGGTGCTGCCGCTCGACCTCGTCGAACAGGCGCGCGGCCTCGGCGTAGTCGGCCGCCAGCAGGCTGTCCATGGCCTCGTTGTACAGTTCCTCCACGGGGCGCTCGACGTACTCGGGCTCGTCCGTCGACGCGCAGGCCGCGAGCAGCACGCACAAACAGCCGGCCACGAGCGCCCGCCGTGCGCGGCGCGGGATGGCCCGCCGCCCGGGCGCCTCAGTCGATCGGGATGCGCCCATCGCCCCAGTCGCTTGCCCTCGCACCTCGCCCCTGACACACGCGATCTGTCCCGCGACGACTATAAGTGCAAGGGGCGTGGCCCTCAAGCTGCCGTGAAGGCATGAGGCGGCCAATCGCCCGATGGCGGAAAGGTTGTGGCGTCAGGCGCGGGCGGCCACGGCGCGGGCGGGCGGCGTCGACGCCCCCATCGGCAGGTCGAGGTCCGCCTCGGTCATGTCCCGCCAGGTCCACGCGTCCTCGTCGGCAAATAGCGTGCGCAGCATGCGCAGGGTCAAGGCGTGCCCGGCGCGGAACCCGCGCACGGAGCCCATGATCGGCCCCCCGGCGAGGTAGAGGTCGCCGACGAGATCGAGCACCTTGTGGCGGACGAACTCGTTCTCGTAGCGCAGGCCGCCCGCGTTCAGCACGCGCTCGCCGCTGATCACGATCGCGTTGTCCAGCGAGCCGCCGCGCGCCAGGCCCATGGCGCGCAAACGGTCGACCTCGTGCAGGAATCCGAAGGTGCGGGCGCGGGCGACGTCGCGCTTGTAGACGCTTTCGGTGATCTGCACCGACCACGCCTGGCGGGCGACCACCGGGCTCTCGAAGTCGATCTCGAAGTCGATCGCCAAGCCCCGACCGGGAGCCATGGCGGCGGCGCGGTCCGGCTCGCGCACGCTCACTTCCCTGAGGATTTCGAGCGCGCGGCGCGGTGCGTCCTGGGCGACGGTTCCGGCGCACTCGATCAGGAAGACGAAGGGCGCGGCGCTGCCGTCCATGACCGGGACTTCCGGCCCGTTGATCTCGATCAGGACGTTGTCGATAGCGCAGCCGGACAAGGCCGACATCAGGTGCTCGATCGTGCCGACCCGGACCCCGCCGTCCCCGGCCAGCGTGGTGCACAGCATGGTCTCCACCACATTGCGCCAACTGGCATGGATGTCACGGTCGCTGCCCGACAAATCCGTGCGGCGGAAGACGATGCCCGTGTTGGGCGCCGCGGGATGCAGGGTCATGTTGACCTTGAGGCCGCTATGGAGGCCGATTCCGGAGCAGTGGATCGCGTTTTTTAGTGTTCTTTGAGGTAATGCCCTACCGGGCACCCCGCCTTTGTGTCTCATCATTACTGTCTCAATTCTGCCGATATTCTTCGGCGGAACAGAGACTCCTGACCGGCAACCCCCATTCCCAGGGCACGCCCCGGATCAATGCTTAGCCGAGTCGGAATCCCCCCAATCGAAAGCGCACGAAATGCTTCAGAGGCCCTATTAAGCACGTTCCCCTGAGGTCATCAAATCACTCTTTGTTACAATATGTTACGTTCAGCGGCCCGCACTCCCATGGGAGCGCGGGCGCACCGTGTAGTTGGCCCGTCTGGTTGGCCTGGCTAGTTACCCGGCCGGTCGGCCCGGCTAGTTGGCCTGGCGGCGCAGGAACGCCGGGATGTCCAGGAACTCCTCTTCGGGCTGGGTGGCGCCGCCCGGCTCCGCGGTATCGAGGCCGGCCAGGCGCGGCTGGGCGGCGCTGCTCGGCGCGGCCCGCGGCGCCGTAGTCGCCGAGGCGCCCTCGGCGGCAACGCGGACCGGCTCGGCGCCGCGCGCGCCAGCGTCCGAGAGGCTCGGTTCGGCGCGCGGGGGCTCCGGCTGTTCGCCGACCTGGGCCGCCGCGCTGAGGGCGCGGGCCGCGCCGCCCGTCATCCGGGCGAACAGACGCTGCGCCTTCTTGCGGTCGAAGGCGGCGGCGTCCCCGCCGGTCTGACGGGATACGCGGGAACCGTTGGCCAACGCCGCCGCGGCGAAGGGATCGGCTTCCGCGGCCACCGGGGCGGGTTCCGGCTCCGGCTCGACCGGCCGCGGCGCGATGAAGGCGTCATCGGAGCGCGTTTCGCCCGGCTCGACGCCGCGCTCGAATGCGGCCTGCGGGAAGGGGGCGGCACGCTGCGGCTCGGCCTCATCGGAGGGTTCGGCCAGCGCGGTTTCGCCGGCCGCGACCGCTTGCGACCAGGCGTAGAGCCGGTTGCCGGCCGCCCGCCGGGTCGGCGCCTCGTCGGCTTCCATGACCGGCTCGGCCGGCGCCGCGGGTTGCTCGATCCCGGCGACCGCCGGCGGGGCATCGTCGGGCTCGGCCACGGCCTCCGCCGCCGCTGTCATGGCGGCCGGGGTTCCCTGCGACGCGGTAGCGGGCGCCGGCTGCGTGGCGGTCGACTGCTCGCCGCGGTCGGAAACGAGGCTCAGCGAATGCGGGCGCGGCGCCACGGCCGCGTCCGCGTCGATGCCGGTGGCGACCACGGAGACGCGCATGCGGCCCTCGAGGCTCTGGTCGAAGGTCGAGCCGAAGATGATGTTGGCCTCCGGGTCGACCTCGTCGCGGATGCGGTTGGCCGCCTCGTCGACCTCGAACAGGGTCAGGTCCATGCCGCCGGTGATGTTGATCAGCACGCCGCGCGCACCCTTCATCGAGACCTCGTCGAGCAGCGGGTTGGAGATCGCGGCCTCGGCGGCGGCCAGCGCCCGGTTCTCGCCCTCGGCCTCGCCGGTGCCCATCATGGCCTTGCCCATCTCGGTCATGACCGAACGGATGTCGGCGAAGTCCAGGTTGATCAGCCCGGGCATGACCATGAGGTCGGTGACCCCGCGCACCCCGGAGCGCAGCACGTCGTCGGCCATCTTGAAGGCGTCCGCGAAGGTCGTCTTCTCGTTGGCGACCCGGAACAGGTTCTGGTTCGGAATCACGATCAGGGTGTCAACGTACTGGGTCATCTCCGCGATGCCGGCCTCGGCCATGCGCATGCGGTGCACGCCCTCGAAGTGGAACGGCTTGGTGACCACGCCGACGGTGAGGATCCCGGTCTCGCGCGCGGCGCGGGCGATGACGGGAGCGCCGCCGGTGCCGGTGCCGCCGCCCATGCCGGCGGTGATGAACACCATGTTGGCGCCGTCGAGCTCGGCCAGGATCTCGTCGAGCGTCTCCTCGGCGGCGGCGCGGCCGATGTCCGGGCGCGAACCGGCGCCCAGGCCCTGGGTGATGTTGCGGCCCATCTGGATGCGCCGCTCGCCCAGCGATTGGCCGAGCGCCTGGGCGTCGGTGTTCGCGATCAGGAACTCGACCCCTTCCAGGTCGGCCTGGATCATGTTGTTGACGGCGTTGCCGCCGGCGCCGCCGATTCCGATCACGGTGATCCTCGGCGTCAGGTTGATGTCGGTCCTCGGTACGTTCAGGTTCAAGGTCATGACCTCCTCCACTGCCCCTCTCAATGGCTGAAACTGGCGGCTCGGCCGTCGGCGCGTTGCCCCGATACGGCCGGGACGTCCGTTCGAAGTCCGCTAGAAGTGCTCACGTATCCAGTTGCCGAACCGGCCGAACGGGCCGTCCGGCTCCCCTGCTTGGGCCAGCGCCTTGCGCGGCGCGGCCTTGTCCTCGGAAAGCGCGTAAATCAGAAGTCCGGCGCAGGTCGCATAGGCCGGCCCGGCGGTGGCCTCGGCCAGGCCCTCGACGCGTGCCGGCCGCCCGATGCGGACCTGCTTGTCGAGGATCAGGCCGGCCAGTTCGCCCATGCCGGGGAGCTGGCAGGCGCCCCCGGTCAGCACCACCCGGCGCCCGGCGATCCGGCCCACGCCGCTGGCTTCCAGCTGCGAGCGGACCAGTTCGAAGGTCTCCTCGAGGCGGGGCTGGATGATGCCGACCAGCAGCGAGCGCGGAACCTGGTGCGCGTGCCGGTCGTCATCCTCGCCGACCTGCGGCACATCGATCATGTTCCGGTCGTCGGCGCCGCTCGCCATGGCGTGGCCGTACAGCGTCTTCATGCGCTCGGCATGCGCCACCGGGGTCGACAGACCGCGCGCGATGTCGTTGGTGACGTGGATGCCCCCGACCGGCACCACGTCGGCAAAAACGACGGTGCCCTCGTAGAAGACCGCGATCGTCGTCGTCCCGCCGCCCATGTCGATCGCCGTGACGCCGAGCTCCATCTCGTCCTCGACCAGCGCCGCCAAGCCCGAGGCGTAGGGCGAGACGACATAGCCGGCCACATCCAGATGGCAGCGCTGCACGCAGGTGGTCAGGTTGCGCACCACGCCGGTGGCGGCGGTGACGAAGTGGATGCTGACGCCGAGGTGCTCGCCGCACATGCCGCGCGGGTCGCGGATGCCGCGGTTGCCGTCGATGCGGTAGCCCACCGGTATCGAGTGGATGAGCTGCCGGGCGTTCTCGCCGTGCCCGTTCACGCCGTGCGCCTGATGGCCGTGCTCGAAGGCGCGGCGCAGGTCGGCCTCGCCCACCTCGTGGCCGTTGATGTCGATCTCGACGCCCACGGCGCTGGACGCCGGGTGTCCGCCGGAGAGGTTGACGAGGACGCGGTCGATGGTCGCACCCGCCATCTGCTCGGCCGCGTGCACGGCGTTGCGGATGGCCGCCTCCGCCCCACCCAAGTCGACCACGGCGCCGCGCTTGACGCCGCGGCTGGCCTGCTGGCCGATGCCGATGACGCGCGGCGCCCCGTCCTCGTCCGCCCGGGCGATGAAGCAGCACACCTTGCTGCAGCCGACATCAAGCGCGCCGACGAGGCCGTTCCTGGTCCTTGTCAGGCCCTTTCTCCACTTCATCGTTTGCCCTTCTTTGCCCTGCGCATCGGCAACTCGCCAAGGTCCCCCTCAGGTGTCTTCGCCGCGGCCCGCGCGGCCCCGCTTGGGCACCACCCCGGGCGCGGTGCGGACGACCAGCCGGTCCGGCGTGCGCAGGTCGATGGCCACGACGTCGCGCTCCAGGATGCCGTGTTCGCGTTGGATTCGGGCGAGTTGCGCCCAGGCGGCGGCCGGGTCGTCTTCGGGCAGCCGTACGTCGATGCCGCCTTCCAGGCGCACGTTCCAGCGTCGGCCGCGCACGCGTACGGCCGCCGCCACCCTGGAGCGCAGGTCCGGTTCGCTCTCCAGCATGGCGATCAAGTCCAGCGCGTACTTCGGCGCGTCCTCGCCGACCAGCAGGGGCAATTGGGCGAAGGCCTCGGGCCGGGCCCCGGGGACAACCGCGCCGCGGCGGTCGATGACGGCGAGCCGGCCCCGGTTCTGCCACAGGGCCAGGGGCTCGCGCTCGATCAGGCGGACGAACACCACGTCGGGCAGGCGCCGCTCGACCGTGGCCTCCCGCACCCAGCGCAACGCCTCCAGGCGTCGTTTCGCGGCGTGCGGGTCGAAGGCCAGGATCGGCGCGTCGCGCGCCACGCCGAGGGCCTCGAGAATCGCGCTGCGCCGCGTGCGGTCACGGCCCTCGACCAGGACGTCGTCGACCTTGAGCCCGGCCCGGGCGGTCGCGGCCAGGACGGCGTGGCCGGCCGCGGTGGCCTGCCGCCCGAACCAGCCGCTCAGCCACAACCAGCCGCCGCCGCCGAGCGCGACGGCCAGCAAGGCGGCCGCGGCGGCCCGGCGGCGCAGGCGCCAGTCCCACATGCGGCGCACCCGCCGGCGCCGCCGCCGGCGGGTCTTCGCGCGCCAAGGCGCGGCGCGCGCCACGATGTTCACGAGTCGCATGTCGCGTTCTCCACCATCCACGCGCACAGCGCGACGAAGGACATGCCCGCGTAAGCGGCCTGCTCGGGCACGAGGCTGAGCGGCGTCATGCCCGGCTGGGTGTTGACCTCGAGGAAGTAGAGCCGCCCGAGGCCGCCGCCGTTGGCGTCGTCGTAGCGGAAGTCGGAGCGGGTCACCCCGCGGCAGCCGAGCGCCCGGTGCGCGGCGAGCGCGGCGTCCATGGCCGCCGCGGTGATCTCCGGCGCGACCGGGGCCGGGATCAGGTGGTCGGCGCGTCCGTCGGTGTACTTCGCGTCGTAGTCGTAAAAACCCTGCTTCGGCCGAATCTCGGTCACGGCGAGCGCGCGCTCGCCGACGACCGCGACGGTCAGTTCGCGGCCCGGAATGAAGCGTTCGACCAGAACCTCGTCGCCGAAGCGCCAGTCGGACTCGTCGATCGGCGGCCGGTTGTCGCCCTCGCGCACGATGCGCACGCCGACGCTCGATCCCTCGCGCAGCGGCTTGATCACGTAGGGCCGCTCCATGACCTCGCCCTTGCGCAGGTCCGCGCGCCGCACGACGATGCCTTCCGGCGAGGCGACCCCGGCCGCGGCGACGATGCGCTTGGCCATCTGCTTATGCATGGCGAGCGCCGAGGCCATGACGCCGGAATGGGTGTAAGGGATGCCGAGCAGTTCGAGCAGGCCCTGAATGCACCCGTCCTCGCCCCAGTGCCCGTGCAGGGCGTTGAAGACCACGTCCGGGGCCGGGGCGGAGAGCGCGCGCAACAGCGCGCCCATGTCGCGGCCGACTTCGACCTCGCTGACCTCGTAGCCGGCCTCGCGCAGGGCCTTGGCGCAGGCGCGCCCACTGACCAGCGAGACCTCGCGCTCGGCCGAGCGGCCGCCCATGAGCACGGCGACGCGCCGGGTCACGGTGCGCCTCCCGGTCGCGGGAGCGCCGCCGGCACGCCGATGCGCCGAATCTCCCACTCGAGGCGGATGCCGCTCGCCTCGAAGACGCGGGCGCGCACCTCTTCGCCGAGGGTTTCCAGGTCGGCCGCCGTGGCGGTCCCGGTGTTGATCAGGAAGTTGCAGTGCTGTTCGGACACCATGGCGCCGCCCCGCTTCAGGCCCCGGCAGCCGGCCCGGTCGATGAGTTCCCAGGCCTTGTGCCCCGGGGGGTTCTTGAACGTCGACCCGCCGGTGCGGGTGCGGATCGGTTGGCTGCCGGCGCGCGCGGCCTGGATCTCGGCCATGCGTTTGGCGATCGTCTCGGGATCGTCCGGGTGCCCGCGCAGGCGCGCCCCAAGGAAGATCCAGTCCCCCGGGAGCGAGGCGTCGCGGTAGGCGAAACCGAGGCCCTCCGGCGCCAGCACGTGCACCGCGCCGGCCGGGTCGGCGGCCTCGGCCTCGACCAGAACGTCCTTGATCTCCTTGCCGTAGGCGCCCGCGTTCATGCGCAGTGCGCCGCCGATCGTGCCCGGCACCCCGCACAGGAATTCAAGGCCGCCGACAGCAGCCAACCTGGCCGCGGTGGCGACGTTGACGTCGAGCGCGGCCGCACCGCACGCGACCTCCCGACCCTCGATCGCGATGTCCGCGAAGCCGCGCCCCAGGCGCACGACCACGCCGGGCACGCCGCCGTCGCGCACCAGCAGGTTGGAGCCGACGCCGATGACCGTGACCGGCACGTCGGCCGGCCTGGCGCGCAGGAGCTCGAGCAGGTCCCGGCGATCGGCCGGGCGGAACATGACCTCGGCCGGACCGCCGACCCGGAACCACGTGATCGGGGCGAGCGGCGCGTTCGCCCTGTAGCGGCCGCGCACGGGCGGGAGGCGTTCGATCAACGGTGGCTCGACGCGCTTCGCCATGGCGATCATCGGCCGCCCTCCGCGGATCGTGGCTCGCGGCTCGCGAAGGTCGCTTCCAGCTCGGCGGGCAGATCGTTGGCCCAGGCCGTGATGTTGCCCGCGCCCAGGCAGACCACCAGGTCCCCCTCCGAGGCCAGCTCGGAGACGAACGGCGCGAGCAGGGCGCGGTCGGTCAGCGCGGTCACGTTGCGGTGGCCGCGCGCCCGCATTCCCTCGACCAGGGCGTCGCGGCCCGCGCCCTCGATCGGCGCCTCGCCGGCCGCGTAGACCTCGGTCACGATCACGTGGTCGGCGTCGTTGAAGCAGGAGCAGAATTCCTCGAACAGGTTGGCCAGGCGCGTATAGCGGTGCGGCTGGACGACGGCGATGACCTTGCCGTCCGTCGCCTGGCGCGCGGCCTGGAGCACGGCGGTGATCTCCACCGGGTGATGGCCGTAGTCGTCGATCACGGTGATGCCGCGCGCCTCGCCCGTCTTGGTGAAGCGCCGCTTGACGCCGGCGAAGCGCTCGAGGGCGCCGCGGATCACGGGCTCGCCGATGCCCATCTCGTGCGCCACCGCAATCGCCGCCAAGGCGTTGAGCACGTTGTGCTGGCCCACCATCGGCAGGGCGATGCCTTCGATCGTCCGGCGCGCCTCCTGGACGCGCACGTCGAGCTCCACGTCGAAGCGTGTGCCGCCGATCGTGGCCGCCAGGTTGAGCGCGCGCACGTCGGCCTGCGGGTTCAGGCCATACGTGATGATCCGGCGGTCTTCGATGCGGCCGATGAGGGACTGCACCGCGGGATGGTCGATGCACAGCACGGCCACCCCGTAGAACGGAATGTTCTCGACGAACGCCTCGAAGGCGTCGTGCAGCGACTGGACCGAGCCGTAGAAGTCCATGTGCTCCGGATCGATGTTGGTGACCACGGCGATGGTGGCGGGCAGCTTGGCGAAGCTGCCGTCGCTTTCGTCCGCCTCGACCACCATCCAGTCGCCCTGCCCGAGGCGCGCGTTGGTGCCGTAGGCGTTGACGATGCCGCCGATGATCACGGTCGGATCGAGCCCGGCGCCGTCGAGCAGGGCGGCGATCAGAGAGGTCGTGGTCGTCTTGCCGTGCGTGCCGCCGACCGCGATCGCCCATTTGAGCCGCATCAGCTCGCCGAGCATCTCGGCGCGGCGCACGACCGGCACCAGGCGCGCCCGCGCCGCGACCACCTCGGGGTTGTCCGCCTTGACCGCCGACGAGACGACAACCGCCTGGGCGTGCGCGATGTTGCCGGCCTGGTGGCCGATCGCGACCGGGATCCCGAGGTCGCGCAGGCGCCGCACGTTGGCGTTTTCGGCGAGGTCGCTGCCCTGCACCTCGTAGCCCAGGTTGTGCAGGATCTCGGCGATCCCGCTCATCCCGATCCCGCCGATGCCGACGAAATGAATGGTTCCGAGGTCGAGCGGCAGGCGTCTCATGCGGCCTCTCCCTGGCTGGCGCGCTCGCCGCTGTTGTGGCCCGGGTCGCAGACCACGTCGGCGAGGTTGCCGGCCGCGCCCTCGCGGGCGCAGGCGTGTGCGCAGCGCGAGGCGCGCGCGAGCGTCGCCGGATTGGCGAGCAGCGAGTCCAGGCGCTCGGCCAGGGTCTCGGCGGTCAAGGCGGACTGTGGAATCAGCCAACCGCCGCCGGCCTCGACCAGGCGTTGCGCGTTGGCCGTCTGGTGGTCGTCGATTGCCGAAGGGTAGGGGACCATGAGGGCGGGGCGTCCGGCGGCGGCCAGCTCCGCCACCGTTGAGGCGCCCGCCCGGCTGATCACCAGATGCGCGGCGACCAGGCGCTCCGGCATGTCGTCGAAATAGGCCCTGAGATCGTGGCGCACGCCGCATGCCTGGTAGGCCGCCGCGATCTTCTCGATCTCCGGGCCGCGGACCTGTTGGCTCACCTCGATGCGCCGGCGCAGCTCGTCCGGAAGGCGGCACAGCGCGGCCGGCACGGCCTCGTTGAATACGATCGCCCCCTGGCTGCCGCCGACGACCAGGAGGCGCAGCGTGTCGGCCGTGTCCGGCACCGCGTAGGGCCGGCGACCCAGCACGGCGATCGCGGGGCGGATCGGGTTGCCGGTGAAGTGGACCTTGGCGCGGTCGGCCCCGGCGAGGCCCTGGACCTTGTCGAACGAGATTGCGATGGCGTGCGCGCGCGGCGCCAGCAGCCGGTTGGCGCGGCCGAGCACCGCGTTCTGCTCGTGCAGCACGACGCGCAGGCCGAGGCGCGCCGCGGCCAGGACCGTGGGCACCGACGCGTACCCGCCGAAGCCGACGACCACGTCGCCGTCCAGCGCCTTGAGCAGACGCCGGGCCTGCAGGACGCCGAGGCCCAGGCGCAGCGCGCTGTGCACCTTGCGGACCAGGCCCGCGCCGGCCAAGCCGCCGGCGCTGATGACGTGCGTCTCGACCTGGGGCAGCTCCGGCCCGAAGCCGCCGCCGCGCCGGTCGGTGACCAGCGCCACGCCGAGCCCGCGCCCGAGCAGCTCGCGCGCCAGCGCCTGGGCCGGGAACATGTGACCGCCGGTGCCGCCGGCCGCCAGGATGACGCGCCTGGGCGCGGCCGGGCTCATGGCAGCCTTCCCGCGCCGACGCGGCGCCGGGTCAGCGCCAGCACCATGCCCATGCCGAGCGCGAGCGCGAGCAGCGACGAGCCGCCGTAGCTGATGAACGGCAGCGTCATGCCCTTGGTCGGCATGAGGTGCAGCGCCGAGGCCATGTTGATGAGCGCCTGCAGGCCGAACTGCGCGAGCAGGCCGGTGCAGGCGAGCAGCACGAACAGGCTGTCCTCCTGCAGCAGGCGGGCGAAACCGCGCAGGACCACGAAGGCGAACAGGCCGAGGATGACGAGGCAGGCGAGCAGGCCCAGCTCCTCGCCCGCCACGGCGAAAATGAAGTCGGAATGGGCGTCGGGCAGCAGCGCCTTGATCCGTCCCTCGCCGGGGCCGCGTCCGAACAGGCCGCCGTTCATGAAGGCCTCCATCGAGCGCTCGATCTGATAGCGGTCGCCGGAACCGGGATCGAGAAAGCCGTCGATCCGGGCGGCCACGTAGGGCAGGGCGAAGTAGGCGCCGAGCAGGCCCATCGCCGCCCCGAGCCCCAGCACGCCGACCCACGGCAGCGACAGGCCGGCGAGGAAGAGCTGGATCCCCCACACGGCGGTGACCACGAAGCTCTGGCCGACGTCCGGCTCGAGCAGCAACAGGCTGACCAGGACCAGCCACAGCGTCGCCGCCATCCACAGGCCCGGGCTTCCGTCCTCGGTCGTGTCGGCGGCCAGCATCCACGCGGCCGCCACCGCGAAGAACGGCTTGGCGAACTCGGACGGCTGGAAGGAGAAACCGCCGATGCCGAGCCAGCGCGTGGCGCCCTTGATCTCCGCGCCCACGAACAGGGTCAGGATCAACAGCAGCAGCGACCCGGCCAGGCCCAACACCGCGAAGCGGCGCACCGCGCGCGGGTCCAGCAGCGACACGCCGACGACCGCGAACACGGCGATGCTCAGAAACAGGATCTGGCGCCGCGCCAGCTGGAAAGTGCCGAGCCCGTCGATGCGCGCCGCCGCGGCGGGCGAGACGGCCAGCATGAGGATCGCGCCGAAGCACATCAGCGCCACGAGCGCGGCCAGGGTCCAACGGTCCACGGTCCACCACCAGCGGCCGAGTACGCTCGTGTCCGTGCGGGCGAACTCGATCATTGCAGCGTTCTCCCGCCCGCCCGGACCGGCCCGGGCTCGCCGTCGTCGCGCGCGCCCGGCAGGGCCTCGACCGCGGCACGGAACGCGGCCCCGCGCGCCTCGAAGTCGGTGAACTGGTCGAAGGACGCGCACGCCGGGGACAGCAGCACCACGGGATCCGACTTGCCCTCTTCGAGCGCGCGCGCGCGCGCCTGGGCCACGGCGGCGCCCAGATCGCCGCTGCGGGTGAGCGCCACCTTGCCCTCGAGCGTCTCGGCGAAGGGGATCGCGGCCTCGCCGATCAGGAAGGCGTGCGCGATACGCGGGAAATAGGGTTCGAGCCCGGCCAGCCCGCCTTCCTTGGGACGGCCGCCGGCGATCCAGTAGATGTTGTCGTAGCAGGCCAGTGCCTTGGCGGCGGCGTCCGCATTGGTCGCCTTGGAGTCGTTGACGTAGGCGACGCCGTCGATGACCGCGACCAGTTCCTGGCGGTGCGCCAGGCCGGGGAAGCTGCGCAGGCACGCGGCGATGACCGGCGGATCGACGCCGGAGGCCTTGCACGCCGCGTAGGCCGCGGCGGCGTTCTGATGGTTGTGCGCGCCGGGCAGGCTCGGCACCTCGCGCAGGTCGAGGGCCGGGACTTCGCGGCCGTCGGTGTCGTCGTAGAGAATGCCGTCGCGGGCGAAGACGCCGCCGTGACAGCGTTCCCGGCCCGAGATGGGCACAACGATCTGTTCGTCGGCCGCCGCGAGGTCGTCGCAGATGCGCCGGCACGCCTCGTCGTCGACGCCCACGACCGCGGTGCGCGGCCGGGTCTGACGGTGGAAGATCAGGCGTTTTGCGGCGATGTAGCCGTCCAGGCCGCCGTGGCGCTCGACATGGTCGGGGGAGACGTTGAGCAGCACGGCCACGTCGAAGGTGATCGAGACCGTGATCTCGAGCTGATAGGAGGACATCTCGAGCACGTAGATCCCGCCCGCTTCCAGCGGCTCGAGGTCGAGGGCGGGCGTGCCCAGGTTGCCGCCGACCGCGACCTCGCGACCGGCCAGCTCCAGGACGTGCCCGATGAGCGCGGTGGTCGTGGACTTGCCGTTGGTGCCGGTCACGCCGACGTACCGCGCGTTGCGCTGGGCGCGCGCGAGAAGCTCGATGTCGCCGATGATCTCGCAGCCGTGCTGCCGGGCGAGCGCCGCCACCGGGTGCGGCTCGGGGTGGGTGTGCGCGATTCCGGGCGAAATGACCAGGCTGGTCAGCTCGTGCCAGTTGCAGGAGTACAGGTCGACCAGCGGCACGCCTTCGGCGCGCGCCGCGGCGCGCCGGTCCTCGTTGTCGTCCCAGGCCCAGACTTCGGCGCCGGCGGCGATCAGCGCGCGCGCGGCCGACGTCCCCGACCTGCCGAGCCCGAGCAGCGCCACGGGAAGTCCCTGGAAGAAGCCGAGATCGATCACGCGCCGCGCCTCCTCATCTCAGCTTCAGCGTGGACAGCCCGGCAAGCGCCAGAATCGAGGCGATGATCCAGAAGCGGATCACGATGGTCGGCTCGGCCCAGCCCTTCTGCTCGAAATGGTGGTGCAGCGGCGCCATGCGGAAGACCCGCTTGCCGGTCAGGCGGAAGGAGGCGACCTGGACGATAACCGAGACGGTCTCGAGCACGAACAGGCCGCCGATGATCGCCAGCACCAGTTCGTGCTTGGTGACCACCGCGACCGCGCCCAGCGCGCCGCCGCAGCTCAACGACCCAGTGTCGCCCATGAATACCATGGCCGGCGGCGCGTTGAACCAAAGAAAGCCGAGGCTCGCGCCCACGAGCGCGGCGCAGAACACGGCGAGCTCGCCGCTGCCGGCGACGAATTGCAGCTGCAAGTAGTTGGAGAAGACCGAGTTGCCGACGAGGTAGGCGATCAGGGCGAAACAGCCGGCCGCGATCATGACCGGTACGATCGCCAGGCCGTCCAGCCCGTCGGTCAGGTTGACCGCGTTCGAGGCCCCGACCATGACGAAGACCGCGAAGGGCACGAAGAACCAGCCCAGGTTGAGCAGCAGGTCTTTGAGGAAGGGCACGGCCAGGTGCGTCGCGGCGGTCTCGGGGCTGAGGTGGACGATCCAGACTCCGGCGCCCGCCGAGATCGCGACCTGGGCCAGCAGCTTGACCCGGCCGGGCAGGCCCTTGGAGTCGCGCCGGGTCAGCTTCAGGTAGTCGTCGGTGAAGCCGACCAGCCCGAAGCCGCAGGTCACGGTCAGCACGGCCCAGACGAAGCCGTTGGTCAGATCGGCCCACAGCAGCGTGGAGATCGTGATCGCGATCAGGATCAGGAACCCGCCCATGGTGGGCGTGCCTTGCTTGGTCAGCAGGTGCCCGGACGGCCCGTCCTGGCGGATCGGCTGGCCCTCGCCCTGGCGCTCCTTGAGCCACGAGATGATGCGGGGGCCGAGCAAAAAGCTGATGACCAGCGCGGTCATGACCGCTGCGCCGCTGCGAAACGTGATGTAGCGGAAGACGTTGAAGACGCTGATGTCCTCGGACAGTGGGACCAGAATATGGTACAGCACGGCCGCCGCCCCCCGTCTAGCCGCCGTTGGCCGCGCGCGGAAGGGCTTGGCTCATGCCCTTCAGCGCCTCCGCGATCAAGCCCATGCGGCTGCCCGCCGATCCCTTGACCAGGACCGCGTCGCCGGCCGCGACCACCGCCGTTACCAGCGGGACGAGGGCGCGCGCATCGGCCGCGTGCCCGCCGCGCATCGCCTGCGGCAGGGACGCGTTGAGCGCCGCCATGTCCCGGCCGCAGGTGAACACCACGTCGATGCCCGCCGCCCGCAGCGGCCCGGCCAGCCCGCGGTGCATGGCGGCCGAGTCCGGGCCGAGCTCGAGCATGTCGCCGAGCGCCGCGATGCGCCGCCCGCCCGGACCGGTTTCGGTCCGGCCGAGCACCTCGAAGGCGGCCTGCATCGAGGTGGGATTGGCGTTGTAGCTGTCGTCGATCAGGACGAAGGCGCCGTCCGGCAGGCGGACGGCATGGCGCCGGCCGCGCCCCTTGACCGGCACGAGGCGGCCCATGGCGGCGGCGGCGGCGGTCACGTCCGCGCCGGCGGCCGAAACCGTGGCCAGGACCGCGAGCGAGTTCGCCACCCAGTGCGTTCCCGGCACCGACAGCAGGTAGGTGACCGGTCGGCCGAAAACTTCCGCGCTCACCCGGCTGCGCGTGGCCTCCAGCGTGCAGTCGATGAGGCGCACCTCGGCCTCGGCGCCGCGCCCGAAACCGACGACCCGGCGCAGACCCGCCGTGCGCGCCGCGGCGGCCAGGCGCTCGAAGTGGCGGTTGTCGCGGTTGAGGACCGCGGTTCCGTCGGGCCCCATCCCCTCGAAGATCTCGGCCTTGGCCTCGGCGATCTCTTCGATCGAGCGAAAATACCCGATGTGGGCCGCCTCGACATTGGTGATGAGCGCCACCTCCGGGCGGAGCAGCCGGGCCAGGTCGCGGATCTCGCCCGGGTGGTTCATGCCGAGCTCGAAGACGCCGTACGCGGCCGCGCGCGGCAGGCGCGCCAGGCTGAGCGGCACGCCCCAGTGGTTGTTCAGGCTGCCGGCGCTGGCCGCCGTCGGCGCCGCCGCGCTCAGGCACGCGGCGAGGGCTTCCTTGGTGCTGGTCTTGCCGACGCTGCCGGTGACCCCGATGACGCGGGCGCGGCCGCGCGCGCGCGCCGCCGCGCCGAGGCGCCACAGCGCCGCCAGGGTATCGGCGACCACGAGCAACGGGCCCGCGGAGGTATCGCCCGTGGGGCGGTGCGCGATCGCCGCGGCCGCGCCCTTCTTGAACGCCTCGGCGATGAAGTCGTGGCCGTCGAAGTTCGGCCCCGCGAGCGCGACGAAAAGGTCGCCCGAGCGCAGGGTCCGCGTGTCGATCGACACGCCGGTGGCGGCCCACGCGGCGGTGTTCGCGCCGCCGGTCGCCTCCGCCGCCGCCTCGGCGGTCCACAGGACCTCGGCGCTCACCGTGCGTCTCCGTGCGGCGCCGCGGCGGCCTTCAGGCGCGCGACGGCGGCCCGGGCGACGTCCCGGTCGTCAAAGGGCAGAACCCGGGTCCCCACGATCTGTCCGGATTCGTGACCCTTTCCCGCGATGACCAAGACGTCGCCCGGACCAAGAGCGGCCACCGCCGAGGCGATGGCCTCCCCCCGATCCGCGAACTCCTCGGCGCCCGGCGCGGCGGCGAGGATTTCACGGCGGATGGTGGCGGGATCTTCGGTGCGCGGATTGTCGTCGGTGACGATCACGCGCCCGGCCAGGCGGCGGGCGATCTCGCCCATGATCGGGCGCTTGCCCGGATCGCGGTCGCCGCCGCAGCCGAAGACCACGCACAGCGTTCCCTCCGTATGCGGCCCGAGCGCCTCCAGCACCGTCTCCAGCGCATCGGGCGTATGCGCGTAGTCGACGTAGACCAAGCCGCCGCGCGGCGTGCGCGCGACCCGCTCGATGCGCCCCGGCACCCCCTCCAGGTGCGACAGCGCCTCGACGGCGGCCTGGGGCGAGACTCCGGTGGCGAGCGCGAGGCCGAGCGCGGCGAGCGCGTTGGCCGCCTGGAACGTGCCCGCCAGCGGCAGCTCGAGCGCCACGACCTCGCCCAGCAGGTCGAGCATGAGGCGCTGGCCGTGCTCGGTCGGCTCCTGGGCCATCAGACGCAGGTCGCTCTTGGACACGCCGTAAGTGATGACCCTGTGGCCGCGGTTCGCGCAGGACGCGCGAACCTCCTCGCAGACCGGAAGGTCGGCGTTCAGCACCGCGACCCCGCCCGGCGCCAGCAATTCGGTGAATAGGCGCAGCTTGGCGGCCAGATAGGCCGCCATGTCGCCGTGGTAGTCCAGGTGGTCGCGCGACAGGTTGGTGAAGGCCGCGGCCGCGATCCGGACACCGTCGAGCCGGTACTGGTCGAGGCCGTGGCTCGATGCCTCCATGACCAGATGATCGACGCCGTCCGCGGCGAGCGCGGCCAGGCAATGGTGCAGTTCGACCGGGTCGGGTGTGGTCAGCGACTTCGGCGCCTCGGGCCGCGGCGGCACGAGGCCGAGGGTGCCGAGGCTCGCGGTCTCGCGGCCAATGCGCGCCCAGATCTGGCTGGTGAAGCTGGCGACCGAGGTCTTGCCGTTGGTCCCGGTCACGGCGGCTACGACGGCGGGCTGGCGGCCATAGAAGCGCGCCGCCATCAAGGCCAGGCGGCGGCGCGGGTTGTCGTCGGTGACGAGCCGAACCGGACGGTCGTATGCCTTGAGCCGGGTCCCCGTGGGCGCGAGCACGGCCACCGCGCCCTTGGCCACGGCCTCGTCGATGTAGGCGCGACCGTCCGCGCGGCTGCCGGGCAGGGCGGCGAACAGGAAACCGCGGCCGACCGTGCGGCTGTCCGCCGAGAGGCCGCGGATTTCGGTGTCCTGGTGGACCGCCATGGCGCTCGCCGTGTCCCCTGCCAGTTCAGTTAGCCGCAACCCTCGGTGCCCCCGCCTTGGCGCGGACGAGCAGCCGCTCGCTCGCGTCCGGTTCGACCGTCTCGGGAACCGGCTCGACGCGGAGAAGCGGGCCGATCCGCTCGATCACGCGGCGCACCACCGGCGCGGCGACCCAGCCGCCCGTGGCGTAGCCGTGGGTCCGCTTGTTGCCGGTCGGCTGGTCGAGCATCACGAAAACCACGTAGCGCGGATCGTTCATCGGAAACGCGCCGACGAACGAGGCGAGGCGCGCGTCGCGCGCGTAGCGTCCGCCGACCAGCTTGTCGGCGGTGCCGGTCTTGCCCCCGACCAGGTAGCCCCGGGCGTCGGCCTTGCGGCCGGTGCCGCGGCGCACCACCAGGCGCATCAACTGGCGCATCTGGCGCGAGGTCTCGCGGCCGATGACCCGGCGGACCACCAGGCGCTCGCCCCGGGCCCGCTTGATCAGGGTCGGCGGGTACAGCTCGCCGCCGTTGACCACCGCGGCCACTGCGCTGACGAACTGCACCGGGCTGACCGCCAGGCCGTGGCCGTAAGAGATGGTCATCGTGTTGATCTCGCGCCAGGGGGAGGGAACCATCGGCTGGCCGACCTCGGCCAGCTCGATGCGCGCCGGGCGGGTCAGGCCGAGGCGGCCGAGAAACGCCTTCTGTGCCGCGGTTCCGGCCTCCATGGCCATGCGCACGGCGCCGATGTTGCTCGAATACATGAAGATTTCAGGTACCGAAAGCCAGCGGTTCTTCGGCTTGTAATCGGTGATCGTGAAGCGCGCCACGCGGATCGGCCGACTGGTGTCGTAACCGTCGTCGAGGGTCACCACGCCCTCGTCGAGCGCCAGGGCGGTGGTGAAGATCTTGAACACCGAGCCCATCTCGTAGACGCCCAGGCTCGCCCGGTTGAACAGGTCGTCGTCGGAGGCCAGGCCCGGCTGGTTCGGATCGAAGGTCGGCAGCGACACCATGGCCAGGATCTCGCCCGTGCCCGCGTCGAGGACGAGGGCCGCCGCGCCGATCGCCCGGAATTCCCCCCGGGCCGCGGCCAGTTCCTGGGCCACCACGTGCTGGACCCGCAGGTCGAGGCTCACCGCCAACGGGTCGGGCGCGGTGCGCAGCACCTCGTCGAACGAGCGCTCGATCCCGGCCAGGCCGTTGTTGTCCACGTCGGTGAAACCGACGATGTGCGCGGTGAGTTCGCCGTGCGGATAGATGCGGCGCGGTTCGCGCCGGAAGTGCAGTCCCGGAATGCCGAGCCGATTGACGGCGTACTGCTCGCGCGGGGTCAGGTTGCGCTTCAGCCAGACGAAGCTGCGTGCGCTCGCGAGCTTGGCGCGCACCTCGCTTTGCGGCAACGCGGGCAGGGCGCGCGCCAGCGCCGCTGCGGCCTCGTGCGGGTCGAAGATTTGGCGCGGGTCCGCGTACAGCGAGGCCGTGGGCAGGCTCGTGGCCAGCACGACGCCGTTGCGGTCGACGATGTCCGCGCGCCCGGTGTGCAGACGCGGCGGGCTCGTGGCTTCGGCGATTCTGGGTTCCCGGCCCTGGCTCAGCAGGGCGAGGTCGACCAGGCGCCAGGCGACGACCAGGAAGGCGAGCGCGAAGACCACGCCGGCCACCAAAAGGCGTGTGCGACCCGTTTCGAGCGCCTGCGCGGCATTGCCCGTCAGGACAACTTTCGTCCTCGGCGAGGGGCGCGCGGCCGGGGCCTGCGGTCGCATGGGCGGCGTGCTCGGGCTCGGGGGTTCGGTCATTCGGGCTTCCCTGACTTGCGCGCCCCGCCCTTGGATGGGCGGCTCGTCGCCGGCGGTCCGCGGTCGCGGTGGTCGGCCAGCTCCAGCCGGGCCGCACGCGCCGGCAGGTCCTCGAGGCGGATGACTTGGCTGGCCGGGATGGGGCGCAACCCAAGGTGCCGCGTCGCCAGATCGGCGATCCGCGCCGGATGGTTGAGGTAGCTCCACTCGGTGCGCAGGACCTGCAAGGCTTCCTGATGGTCCAGGATCGCGCGGTGCGTGGTCGCGAGCGTGCGCTCGATCTCGCGGACCTGGTACTTGACGTGAAAGAGGAACACGGCCGCGGCGGCGGCCATGGCCAAGCACAAGGGAGCGGCGAGCCTGGTCATGGCGCGTTCCTCGGGCCGCAGGCGGCCTCCATCTCGGTCTGCCACGCCGGCGCCGCGGTGCGCCGAGCGGCCCGCAACCGGGCGGAACGGGCGCGTGGATTGGCGTCGCGTTCCGCCCGGCTGGGCCGGCAAGCGCCCCTGAACAGGGGCTCGAAGGTCGGGCTGCGGCGCGTCGCCCCGGCTTCCTCCGGCAGGTGGCGCGGGCCGCGCGGCCCGGCGCCGCTGCGTTCCTTGAGGAAGGTCTTGACGATGCGGTCCTCGAGCGAATGAAACGCGACCACGGCGAGGCGGCCGCCAGGCGCGAGCAAGCGCTCGGCCCCGCGCAGGCCGCGTTCGAGTTCGCCCATCTCGTCATTGACGTGGATGCGCAGCGCCTGGAAGGTGCGGGTCGCGGGGTCGATGCCGCCACCGCCCTTGGCGCGGCGGCCCACCGCCTTGCGCACGATCTCGGCCAACTGGACGGTGCGCTCGATCGGACGCTCGCGCCGCGCGCCGACAATCGCCCGGGCGACCTGGCGGGCTCGGCGCTCCTCGCCGTAACGGCGAATCAGGTCGGCCAGCTCGCTCTCGGAGAGCGCGTTGATGACCTCGGCCGCGCTGGGGCCCCCTTCGCACTCCATGCGCATGTCGAGCGGCCCGTCGGCGCGAAAGGAGAAACCGCGCTCCGGCGCGTCCAACTGCATCGACGACACGCCGAGGTCCAGGGCGACGCCGTCGACCGTATCGACACCGTGGCCGCAGAGCAGGCGGTGCATGGCGCCGAACCGGCCGGCGATCACGGTCAGCCGCCCGGTGTAGCGACGCACGAGCCCGGCCGCGCGCGCCACGGCCTGCGGGTCACGGTCGATGCCCCACACGCGGCACTCGGCCGCGTCCAGGATCGCGGTGGCGTACCCGCCGGCGCCGAAGGTGGCGTCGACGTAGATGGCGCCGTCGCGCGGGGCGAGAACCTCGAGAACCTCGCGCAGCATGACCGGGACATGGCCGCCCGGCGCCTCCACGGGCGAGCCGTCGGCGCTCGCGCTCATGACCCGCCCCCGCCGGGCGGGCGCAGCGGCAGGGTTACGCCCTGCGACCTGACGCGCGCGCGCGCCTCCTCCTTGTGGCGCTTCAGCGCCTCGGGCTGCCAGATCTGGAAGATCTGCCCCTTGCCGACGAACGAGGCGCGGTCGGTGATGCCGGCGTGCTCGGCAAGCTCGGGCGGCAGGATGACCCGCCCCTCGCCGTCGAAGGGCAGCATCTGGGAATCCCCGAAGATGGTGGTCGCCAGGTCGTCCTGGGACTCGGAGTAGAAGTCCATCGACGCCGCCATGCTGTCGTTCAGCCGGTCTATGAAGTCGAAGCCGTACACGTCGATGGCCGGGACCCGATGCGACGGAAGTGCCACGATGCCGTGAAAGGATTGCCCGGCCAGATTCTGGCGGAACTGGGCGGGCACCGAGACCCGACCCTTACGGTCGACCTTGTTATGAAAGGTGCCGACGAAGACCGCCACACGTCTCTCCCGCGGCACGCGCCGCTGACCCCTACGCCCCTATGCCTGGCCGCCTTGCAGGTGCGGCCTTCCGGCCCACCAATGGGACCTAATGGGGTATCATGGGATATCATGGGAGTCAATGGGAGTGCAAGTAAAAGTCAGGGATAGAAAAAGAGATCGACGAACCCCGCCTATGTAGTGCCACAGATTTGTCACAGCCCCAATTTATCGCGTGCCATCGAGTGTTCATGCGAACTGTGGCATAATTTTGTTCTTGCAACGTTCTTTTGAAGGACATTCGACGACCCTTCGCGGGCGCGCCGCCCCGGACACGGCCTCGAACCGGCGGTCTCCGTGGATTTTCGGCCCGCAGGCGCGGCAAATGAAAGGAGGTTACGCGCCAGACGGCCTGTAAGCCGGGTTCTGTCCGCCGCGCTGACGCGGAGGGATGGCCATTCATCTGGGACGCCCGTTGCCGAACGCCTCGCGCGACCTACCCGGACGGCGGCGCGGAAACCCGCCCGGCCGATGCGGCCTGCCGTCCCTACTTGGTCTTGCTCCCGGTGGGGTTTACCGTGCCGCCCCCGTCGCCGGGGGCGCGGTGCGCTCTTACCGCACCCTTTCACCCTTGCCGGCCGGCGCGAAGCCTCACGCGGGCCGGCGGTTTGCTTTCTGTGGCACTTTCCCTGGGGTCGCCCCCGCCGGGCATTACCCGGCACCGTGTTTCCGTGGAGCCCGGACTTTCCTCCCCCGGCCGCGGCCGGAGCCGGGACCGAAGGCGGCCATCCGGCCGTCTGGCAATTCATAGTTAGGGACGCGCGGGGCTCCGGTCAATCAGGCCGTGGACTGCGGCAAGCCGCCCGGCCGTGTCCTCGTCTACCGCGCCGGTTATCGCCGCGGGCCGGAAGTGGCGCTGGAAGGCGCGCACCACGGCGGCGAAGTCCTCGTCCAGATACTCGTAGCCGAGCGCGGCAAAGCGGCGCTTCGCCTCGCCCTCGTCCGGGGCCGCGGCCGGCGCTGCTCGGCCGGGCCACAAGCCGACGCCGGCCTCGGCCAGGCGCGCCCAGTCGAACAGCTCGCCCGGGTCGCGCTTGCGCAGCGGCGCGACGTCGGAATGGCCGAGCACGCGGTGCGGCGGGATCGGGTGCCGCGCCAGGACGTCGCGGCACAGGCCGATCAGCGCCGTCATCTGGGCCTCGGGGAACGGGCGGTAGCCGAACTCGTGCCCGGGGTTGACCAGCTCGATGCCGATCGCGCGGGCGTTGATGTCGCGCACCCCGGCCCAGGCGCTGGCCCCGGCGTGCCAGGCCCGCCTGTCTTCCGACACGAGGCGGAACACGGTCCCGTCCTCGTCGATGCAGTAATGGGCGCTCACCTTGGCCGCCGGGTCGCACATGCGCGCCAGTGCGGCCCGGGCGCTCGGCATTCCGGTGTAGTGCAGGAGCAGCAAATCGACCGCCTGGCCCGTGGGCCGGGCGTCGAAGTTGGGCGAGGCCCGCTCCACGATCCGGGGCATCAAACCCGCTCGGCCTCGGGCGCGACGAGCCTGGGCCGGCGCACGATGATGATGCCGACCCCCAGGACCGTCAGCGCGCCGCCGCCGATCAGCGCCAGGGTCAGCGGCTCGCCCAGGAACGCGGCTCCGGACAAGACTCCGAACACCGGCACCAGCAGCATGAAAGGCATGACCTGATTGACCGCGTACCGGCGCAGCAGCCAGTACCAAGCGCCGTAGCCGAAGCCGACGACGAGCACGGCCTGATACAGCACCGACATCAGCGCGCGCCAGTCGGCCGTGGCCAAGGCCGCCGCCTGCCCGTCCTCGAGCACCAGCGAAGCCAGCGCGAGCTGCGGCGCGGCGAGCATGCCGATCCAGGCGTTCAACGTTATGCCGTCGATCTTGCCCATCAGCTTGATCTGGATGTTGGCGACCGACCAGATGCAGGCCGCGGCGATGACCATGGCGAGCGCGAGATAGTGCCCGCCGAGGCGCGGCTGGCCGGCGACGATCGCCACCCCGGCAAACGCGGTCGCCATGCCCAGCGCCCGCCGCCAGCCCAGCCGGTCCTTGAACACGACCGCGGCGAGCAGCGCGGCGAAGGGCACCTGGAGCTGGATGGCGATCGCCGCCATCGCCGCGTCGATCTCGCGCAGGCCCGTGAACATGAGGGCGAAGTGCAGGAAACCGAGCGTGAACGAGACCAGCAGCACCTCGCGCCAGTGGCCCCGGGGCGCGGCGGCGAACGGCGCCAACAGGACGCCCACCAGCCCCCAGCGCAGCGCCATCATCAGGATCGGCGGCAGCTGCTCCAGCCCGATCTTGGCGACCGCGAAGTTCGCACCCCACACCGCGGCGATGAGCACGAACAGGGCCACGTGCAGCGGACGGATCGCCAAGGGCGCCGGGGCCTTGCCAACGGCGGCCCGCTCGCGCGCGTCCGAAAAGGCGCGCGGCGCCATCAGGAGGCTTCGCGCTGGCGACCGATCCGCTCGTAGGCCGAGTTGATCGTCGCCAGGCGCTTGTTCGCCAGGTCGACGAACTCCTGAGGCATGCCTTGGGCGACGAGCCGGTCGGGGTGGTTCTCGCGCACCAGCTTGCGGTACGCCGCCTTGATGTCGGCGCGGCTCGCGTCCCGGGCCACGCCCAGAATGACGTAAGGGTCGGACTCGTCCGGGCCCACGTTGGCGGCGCGGATTCGGTCCCACTGCGCGGCGTCCAGGCCGAGGATCGTGGCGACGCTTTCCAGATAGCTCAGCTCGTCCGGGGTGACCTCGCCATCGGCGCGGGCGATGTGGAACAGGCCGTTGAGCAGTTCCTCGAGCACGGCCGGGTTGCTGCGGAACATGCGCCCGATCTGGCGCGCGTAAGGCTCGAAGCCGCCCGCGTCGCGGCGCGCCTGGTTGAACAGGCGGCCCACGTTCCTCAGTTCCTCGCGCGGGACGTGGAAGACCTGCTTGAAGGCCTCGATCTCGTCACGGGTCACGCGGCCGTCCGCCTTGGCCATCTTGGCGCCGAGCACGATCACGCCGATGGTGAAGGCGATCTTCTTGGTCGCGTCGGCCTCGGCGCCCTCGCGCGGGGCCTCGCGCATCTTGTCCACCGCGTGGCCGGCCACCGCGCCGATGAGCGCGCCCAAGGGTCCGCCGAGCGCGAAGCCCGCGGCGCCACCCAGAACCTTGCCCCAAATGCTCATGACGGCCGCCGTTCGTCGTTGGCCCGCCGCGCCCATGCGAACGCGGCGGGAAGAATGCTTCGCTCGTGCTTATTTCACGTGAGGCACGGGCCGGCAACCCCGCGGCGCGCGCCCGCACTATCCGGAGGCGGTGGCGGCCGAAGCGCCCGCCGCGGTTCGCGGTCGGCCGGGCCGCGCCCGGTCAGGCCGCCGGAACCGGCCCAGCGAGGCATTCCCGCACGGCCTCGAGAAGCTGCTCGCGCCGGAACGGCTTGGCCAGCGTATGGCTGGCCCCGAACTTGCGCGCGACCGTCAGGAAGTCGGCCATCTTGAGCCGGCCCCCGCCGGAAATCGCGATGATCCTGGCCTTAGCGTCGTGACGCCGCAGGGCGAGGATCGTCTCGATACCCTCCTTCTGCGGCATGATGATGTCGGTGATGATCAGATCCGGGTCCATCGATTTGTGCATCTCGACGCCGTCCGTGCCATTCCCGGCCTCCAGCACCTCGTGGCCGGCCTGCTCGAGCATCAGGCGGATGGTCTGGCGAAACTCCGTCTCATCGTCGATCAATAGGATTCGCGCCATGGTCCTTTCCCAAGCCGTTTCCTCGTCGCTCGGCCGGTGCGGTGTTCACAAACGACGGGTTCGGCCCGTGCCGACCCCGCCCCGGCAAGGCGTGTGGAGCAGGTGGAGCCCGGCTCCAGCCGCACCTCGTCCAAGACCGCGGCCGGTGATGGCAGGCTCGCCGATAGGGTCTTCTTGAGCATGGCCGCGCCGGCGCCGATGTTCCGGTGGTATCGTAAATTGGGCAGACTTTCCGAATATCTTATTAACGATGGACTACGCGCCACGCGATCCGGCCTGCCGTCCCACCGCGTGGCTCTTCGGCCTTCGCCGCCCGGGTCGGGACCGGAAGAAGAAGGTTCCGCGACGGCGATCCTCCGCGCTCGCTGTCCCGGCGCGCGTTGGGACGTGCGGCGCGATGATCCCGGGACGGGACGCCAGGGGCGGCTCCGCGTCGAGCCCGCCGTAGGAAGTATCAGGAGAATAATATTGACGTTTTATACATAATATATCAATATATGCTATATGATTAACCCGTCGTGCAGCGATCGGACGCGGAGGCGAGGCAGTGACGAATCGCGCGCAGGAGGCCCGCGGCGGGCGGGCTGAGGCCGCCAACGGGGGGCCGGGTCGCGGCGGCCGCTGGCAATTCTGGATCGACCGGGGCGGCACCTTCACCGACGTGGTCGCGCGCCGTCCGGACGGCACGCTGATCTCGCACAAACTGCTGTCCGAGAACCCGGAGCATTACCCGGACGCGGCGATCCAGGGCATCCGCGATCTGCTCGGCCTGGCTTCGGGCCAGCCGATCCCGGCCGAGGCGATCCGCGCGGTCAAGATGGGCACGACGGTCGCGACCAACGCGCTGCTCGAGCGCAAGGGCGAGCGGACGCTGCTGCTCATCACCAGGGGCTTCCGCGAGGCGCTGCGCATCGCCTACCAGAACCGCCCGCACCTATTCACCCGCCGGATCGTCCTGCCCGAGCTGCTTTACGAGCGGGTGGCCGAGGTCGACGAGCGCATGAGCGCGCAGGGCGAGGAGCTGGCGCCGGTCGCCCCGGCGCGCCTCCGCGCCGACCTGCAGGCGGCCTACGACGCGGGCATCCGCTCGGTCGCGATCGTGTTCCTGCACGGTTACCGCTACCCGGAGCACGAGCGCCAGGCGGCGGCGCTGGCCGCGGAGATCGGTTTCACCCAGATCTCCGTCAGCCACCAGGTAAGCCCGCTCATGAAGCTGGTCTCGCGCGGCGACACCACCGTGGTCGACGCCTACCTGTCGCCGATCCTGCGCCGCTACGTGGACCGGGTCGCGGCGGAGCTGGGCGAGGCGCGCATCATGTTCATGCAGTCGAACGGCGGCCTGACCGACGCGAAATTGTTTCAGGGCAAGGACTCGATCCTGTCCGGGCCGGCGGGCGGCATCGTCGGGGCTGTGCGGACCGCGGCCATGGGCGGCTTCGGCAAGATCATCACCTTCGACATGGGCGGAACCTCGACCGACGTGGCGCACTACGACGGGGCCTACGAACGCACGTTTGAGACCCAGGTGGCCGGCGTGCGCATGCGAGCGCCCATGATGCAGATCCGCACGGTGGCCGCCGGCGGCGGATCGATCCTGCATTTCGACGGCGCGCGGTATCGGGTCGGCCCGGATTCGGCGGGCGCCAACCCGGGCCCGGCCTGCTACCGGCGCGGCGGGCCGCTCGCGGTGACCGACTGCAACCTCATGCTCGGCCGAATCGTGCCGAGGTTCTTTCCGAAGGTCTTCGGTCCGAACGCGGACCAACCGCTGGACGCCGACATCGTGGCCGAGAAGTTCGCGGCGCTGGCCGCGGAGATCCGCGCCGCGACCGGCGACACGCGCACGCCGGAGGAAGTGGCCCAGGGCTTCCGCATGATCGCGGTCGAGAACATGGCCAACGCCATCAAGAAGATCTCGACGCAGCGCGGTTACGACGTGACCGAGTACACGCTGTGCTGCTTCGGCGGCGCGGGCGGGCAGCACGCCTGCGACATCGCCGATACGCTCGGCATGACGCGGATCTTTCTGCATCCCCTGGCCGGCGTGCTTTCGGCCTACGGCATGGGGCTGGCCGACGTGCGCGCGCTACGCGAGCAGGCGATCGAGAAGGTCCTCGACGAGTCCGTCGTGCCCGAGCTGGAGAGAACCCTCGAGGCCCTGACCGACGACGCGCGCGCGGAGATGCGCGCGCAGGACGTGGCACCGGAGCACATCCGCGTCCTTCACAACGTCCATTTGCGCTACGAGGGGACCGATTCCGCCCTCATCGTGAACCATGGCCCGCAGGCGGAGATCGTCGCCCGCTTCGAGGAGGCGCACCGGCAGCGCTACGGCTTCGTCATGCCGGACAAGGCGCACGTCGTCGAGGCCGTCTCGGTCGAGGTCATCGGCGAGACCGAGACCGCCGAGGACCCGGTGATCGAGACCAGCCCTCGCAGCGCGCCGCTCACGCCAAGCGCCACCACGCGCATGTACGCCGGCGGCGCTTGGCGCGCCACGCCGGTCTACCTGCGCGAGCGGCTCGTGCCCGGCGACGAGATCGACGGCCCGGCGATCGTCATCGAGCCGACCTCGACCACCGTGGTCGAGCCGGGCTGGCGCGCCCGGCTGAGCGCGCGCAATCACCTCGTGCTCGATCGCGTGGCGCCGGTCGAGCGCGCCGTCGCGGTCGGCACCCAGGTCGACCCCGTGATGCTCGAGGTGTTCAACAACCTGTTCATGTCGATCGCCGAACAGATGGGCTTGACGCTGGAGAACACGGCCTACTCGGTCAACATCAAGGAGCGCCTCGACTTTTCCTGCGCGCTGTTCAACCCCGCGGGCGACCTGGTGGCCAACGCGCCGCACATTCCGGTGCACCTGGGCTCGATGAGCGAGAGCATCCGCACCGTGATCCGGGAGCGCGCCGGGACCATGGCCGCGGGCGACGTCTACGTGCTCAACGCCCCCTACAACGGCGGCACGCACCTGCCGGACGTGACCGTGATCACGCCGGTCTTCGACGAGGCGGGCCGGAACATCCTCTTCTTCGTCGGCAGCCGCGGCCACCACGCCGACATCGGCGGCATCACGCCCGGCTCCATGCCGCCCGGCAGCCGCACGGTCGAGGAGGAGGGCGTGCTCATCGACAACTTCACGCTGGTCGATCGGGGCCGGTTCCGCGAACGGGAGGTCCGGGAGCTCCTGAGCTCCGGCCCCTATCCCGCGCGCAACGTCGAGCAGAACATCGCCGACCTCAAGGCCCAGATCGCGGCCAACGAGAAGGGCGTGCAGGAGCTGCGCAAGATGATCGACCATTTCGGGCTCGACGTGGTGCACGCCTACATGGGACACGTCCAGGACAACGCCGAGGAGCAGGTGCGCCGCATCCTCGACCGCCTGCACGACGGCGCCTACACCTATCCTCTCGACGACGGCTCGCGGATCGCGGTGTCGATCCGCATCGACAGGCAGGCCCGGCGCGCCGGCATCGACTTCACCGGAACGAGCGCGCAGCGGCCGAACAACTTCAACGCGCCGGCGGCGGTGTGCCGGGCCGCGGTGCTCTATGTCTTCCGCACCCTGATCGACGAGGAGATCCCGATGAACGACGGCGTCCTGAAGCCGCTCGACATCGTCATCCCCGAGGGCTGCATGCTCAACCCGCGCTACCCGGCCGCGGTGGTTGCGGGCAACGTCGAGACCAGCCAGAACATCGTCGACACGCTGTACGGTGCGCTCGGCGTGCTCGCGGGCGCGCAGGGCACGATGAACAACTTCACCTTCGGCAACGAGCGTTACCAGTACTACGAGACGGTGTGCGGCGGCTCCGGCGCGGGGCCGGACTTCGACGGCACCGACGCGGTGCACACGCACATGACCAACTCGCGCCTCACGGACCCCGAGGTCCTGGAATGGCGCTTTCCCGTTTTCGTCGAGTCCTTCGAGATCCGGCGCGGCTCCGGCGGCGCGGGGCGGCAGCGCGGCGGCGACGGCGCGCGCCGGCGCATCCGCTTCCGCGCGGCCATGACCGCGGCGATCCTGTCCAGCCACCGCAGGGTCGCACCCTTCGGCGTGGCCGGGGGCGAACCCGGCGCCTTGGGGCGCAACTGGGTCGAGCGCGCCGACGGCACCATCGTCGAGCTGTCCGGCACCGGCTCGATCGAGGTCGAGCCCGGCGACGTCTTCGTCATCGAAACCCCGGGCGGGGGCGGCTACGGCCCGCCCGAGGAACGAAAGGAGGCGGCGCAATGACCGGCCGCGCGCGGGGCCGGCGCGCGATCGTGTCCTCGGCGCATCTCGTCTCCGAGCGCGCGGCGGCGCTCAGCGAGTTCGAGTACGGCCTGATCGTGGCCGGCAACGCCTTCGAGCGCTGGATCGTGCGCTGCATGGCCGCGGCGGGCCTCGAGGACCTGGGCGCGCTGGACATCCTCGTTCTGCATTCCGTCAATCACCGCGGGCGCGAGAAGAAGCTCGCGGATCTCTGCTTCGTGCTCAACGTCGAGGACACCCACACCGTTTCCTACGCCGTCAAGAAGCTCGCCCGCCTCGGCCTGGTCGAGGGCACCCGGCGCGGCAAGGAAATCTTCTATCGCACGAGCGAGGCGGGCCGCGAGGCCTGCCGGCGCTACCGCGAGGTGCGCGAGGACTGCCTGGTCGCGGCTTTCGGCGCCTTCGCCGGCGGCGAGACCGAGGCGCGCAACGCCCAGATCGGCGAGGCGGCGGAGCTGCTGCGCGCGCTGTCGGGCCTCTACGACCAGGCCGCGCGCGCCGCCGCCTCGCTGTGACGCAGGCCGGCGGCGCCTTTGCCGGCGGCCGGACGGAGGGAGGCGCCGAACCGGCGGATTGGCGAGACGGCTTCGCGCTGGACAGGGCCGGTGGGCGCGATTACCGTTGCCCCCGCTAACAGGGAGGTGAGACGCCATGAGAAAAACCTTGTCCATCCTTGCGGCGGGCGTCGTGAGCGCGGCCGTCGTTTCCGGAGGCCTTGTCGGAAGCGCCGTGGCCGCCGAGACGTGGGACATGCCAACCCCGTATGGCGAAACCAATTTCCATACCGTCAACATCAAGCAGTTCGCCGAGGACGTGAAGGCGGCGACGAACGGCGCCCTGACCATCACGGTGCACAGCGGCGGCTCGCTCATCAAGCACCCCGAGATCAAGAACGCCGTGCGCAGCGGACAGGTCCCGATCGGCGAGTTCCTGCTCTCGCGCCTGGCCAACGAGAACGCCGTGTTCCAGGTCGACTCGGTGCCGTTCCTCGCCGCCAACTACGACGACGCCAAGCGCCTGTGGAGCGCCTCGAGGCCGGAGACCGAGAAGCTTCTCGACAGGCAGGGTCTGAAGATTCTCTTCGCGGTGCCGTGGCCACCGCAGGGCCTTTACGCCAAGAAGGCCATAAACAGTGTGGCCGATCTCAAGGGCCTCAAGTTCCGCGCCTACAACACGGCCACGGAGCGCCTGGCGCAGCTCGCCGGCGCGGTGCCGACCCAGGTCGAGGTGCCGGACATCCCGCAGGCCTTCGCCACCGGCCGCGTGGAGGCCATGATCACCTCGCCGTCCACGGGCGCCAATTCCAAGGCCTGGGACTTCGTGTCGAACTTCTACCACACGCAGGCCTGGCTGCCGAAGAACGTCGTGGTCGTGAACAAGAAGGCGTTCGCGCGCCTCGATGCGAAGACCCGGCAGGCGGTCCTGGACGCGGCCGCCAAGGCCGAGAAGCGGGGATGGCAGGCGAGCATGGCCGAAACCAGCAAGAAGATAGCGATCCTCAAGGCCAACGGCATGGCCGTGAGCGATCCCAGCCCCGAGCTCGCCGCCGGGCTCAAGAAGATCGGGGCGCAGATGACCGAGGAATGGGCCAAGAAGGCGGGCGCCGAAGGGGCCGCAATCCTCAAGGCCTATCGGATGTAACGCGTAAGCGGCGGGCCGGCCGCCCGTGCGGCCGGTTCGCTACGATTCGATCCAGCATTGCGCAAATCCCTCGACCTGCTTTACCAGGGCAGCGGTGCGCTCGCCGCGCTGTTCCTCGTCGCGATCTGCGGGGTCGTGCTGCTGCAGGTGGGGGCGAACCTGATCGACAAGGTGGTCGGTTGGGCGGGCGGCGAGCCGCCCGGTCTGCTGGTCCCGTCCTACGCCGAGTTCACCGGATTTTTTCTCGCCGCCTCCTCGTTCCTGGCGCTCGCCTACACGCTGCGCGCCGGCGGGCACATTCGCGTCTCGCTGTTCATTCAAAATCTGAGCGGCCGCCGCCGGCGCGGCATGGAGCTGTGGTGCCTTCTGATGGCGGGGCTGCTGTGCGGCTATTTCACGGTATTCCTGATTCGCCTGGTCCTCGAGTCGCTGGAATTCGGCGACCTTTCGCCGGGCATGGTGCCGGTGCCCTTGTGGATTCCGCAGACCGCCATGGCGCTCGGGCTGATTGTGCTGACGATCGCCCTCATCGACGAATTCGTCCGCGTGCTGCGCGGCGGTCGGCCGTCCTACGAGGGCAAGGGCGAGGCCCTGTTGGTGGCCCATGAGACGCCGGGCGAGCGGGCCGCCGGCGCCGCCGAAGCGCAGGGCTAGGGCGGGATGGAACAGCTCGGTCTCACCATCATTCTCGTCGTTTTCCTGTTCGCGCTGCTCGGCTCCGGCGTCTGGGTCGCGTTCTCGCTGCTCGGCGTCGGCTTCCTGGGCATCGTGCTGTTCACGCCGGCCCCGGCCGGTCAGGTCATGGCGACCACCGTCTGGGGAGCGAGCAATTCCTGGGCCTTGGCGGCGCTGCCGCTGTTCATCTGGATGGGCGAGATCCTGTTCCGGTCGCGCCTCTCCGAAGACCTGTTCAGCGGCCTTGCGCCTTGGATGGCCCGGCTGCCCGGTCGCCTGATGCACGTGAACATACTGGGTTGCGGCATCTTCGCCGCGGTCAGCGGCTCTTCGGCCGCAACCGCGGCGACGATCGGCAAGATGTCGATCCCGGAGCTGCAACGGCGCGGTTATCACGAGCGGATGATGATCGGCACGCTTGCCGGCTCGGGCACGCTCGGCCTGCTGATTCCGCCCTCGATCATCCTGATCGTGTACGGCGTGGCCACGGAGGAATCGATTGCCCGGCTCTTCATCGCCGGGATTGTTCCGGGCGCGCTGCTGGTGGTGCTGTTCATGGGCTACGTCGCGGTCTGGTCCCTGCTCAACGCGGACAAGGTCCCGTCGCCCGAGCCGCGCACCGGTCTGCTGGAGCGCATCCGCGGCACGCGGCGGCTGATCCCCGTGACTCTCCTGATCGCCGGCGTGATCGGCTCGATCTATTTCGGCATCGCCAGCCCCACCGACGCCGCGGCGGTCGGCGTGCTGTTGTCGCTCCTGCTCTCCTGGCTGTCCGGCACGCTGAGCTGGGAGAGCTTCACGGCGGGGCTGATGGGGGCGACGCGCACCTCCTGCATGATCGCGTTCATCCTGGCGGGCGCGGCCTTCCTGACGGTCGCCATGGGCTTCACCGGGATTCCGCGCATGCTCGCGCAGTGGATCGGGTCGTTCGAGCTTTCGCCCTACATGCTTCTCGTCGCGCTCACGGCCTTCTTCGTCGTGCTCGGCTGCTTCCTCGACGGGATCTCGGTGGTGGTGCTCACCACGGCGGTGATCCTGCCCATGATCGAGCAGGCGGGCATCGACAAGATCTGGTTCGGCATATACGTCGTGCTGGTCGTCGAGATGTCCCAGATCACGCCGCCGGTGGGTTTCAACCTGTTCGTCCTGCAGGGCCTGACCGGGCGCAACATTCTTTTCATCGCCAGGGCGGCCTTGCCCTTCTTCTTCCTCTTGCTGGCGGCCGTCACCCTGCTGATCCTCGTGCCGGGGATCGCAACCTGGCTGCCGGCGCAGATGGGGCGGGGCTGAGGCGCGGCGCCGCGCTCCCCGCCGGGCGCCCGTCGGCCCCGACGGCGCGGGCTGGCCAATCATGCCGCCAAAGTGGCGCGCCGTGTTCGGTCACGCAAACTTGAACGCATGTGAACCATTTGCGAATGGCGCGCCGTTGCCGCGCGGTTTGACGGTGGCCTAGAGTTCGGTGTCGTTAGGTCCGATCTTTGAAGCGGACTTTGTGACACGCGGGGGCGGCCCTTTTTCCAGCCGGGGTCGAAGCGCCGGACAGAAGAACGGCAACGAATCAGGGCAGGTAGTCACTCGCCGGCCCTGGAGGGCGCAGGGACAGCGCCCAATCGCTTCCGCCGATACCGAGCGCGCGCGAATCTCCTTCGGGAGCATGCGCGCGGGAAGGTGGTTTGCTCTTGCAAGTCAGGGGGCCGGACCGCGCCGTCGGCGCGGCGGCCGGCCGGCCCGCGCGACCGATGTTCGGTCCACACAGAGGAGGATGACATGAACAAGGCGCTTATCGCGGTCGCATCCGCCGGCGGCGTGCTGCTTGCGTCGAGTGCGAATGCGCAAATGGTCGGAAATGCCGCGTGTCCCGGCGAGGAAGTGTTCTTCAACCCGGGCAACGGCGAGGACATCATCGTGCCGTCCGGTTACAAGGTCGAGGTGTTCGCGTCCGGGCTGAACTTCCCGACCAACATCGCCTTCCGGGGCAACAAGCGGAATTTCGAGGTCTTCGTCA
>JBHHZJ010000027.1:0-34984 GCA_046758005.1 Kiloniellaceae bacterium | reverse complement strand
GTCGAGCTGGTAGTCGAAGCTGGCGTAGCCGCGCGAGACCGACTTCAGGCGGTCGTAGAAGTCGAACACCACCTCGGCCAGCGGCAGGCGATAGACCACCATCGCGCGGGCGCCGGCGTAGGTCAGGTCGAGCTGCTCGCCGCGCCGCTCCTCGCACAGCTTGAGGACCGCGCCCAGATGCTCGTCGGGGACCAGGATGGTCGCCTTGATCCACGGCTCCTCGATCGAGGCGATGCGCACCGGGTCGGGCATGTCGGTCGGGTTGTGCAGTTCGATCACCCGCCCGCTCGTGAGGTTGATCCGGTACACGACGCTGGGCGCCGTGGCGACGAGGTCGAGGCCGAACTCGCGCGCGAGGCGCTCCTGCACGATCTCCAGATGCAGCAGGCCGAGGAAGCCGCAGCGGAAGCCGAACCCGAGCGCGGCCGAGGTCTCCGGCTCGAACTGGAAGCTCGCGTCGTTGAGGGCCAGCTTGGCGAGCGAGTCGCGCAGGTGCTCGTAGTCGGCGGCGTCGGCCGGAAACAGGCCGCAGAAGACGACCGGCACGCTCGGCTCGAAGCCGGGCAGGGCCTCCGCCACCGGGCGGCGCGCCTCGGTGATGGTGTCGCCCACCCGGCAGTCGGCCACCGACTTGATGCTCGCCGTGATGAAGCCGATCTCGCCGGGGCCGAGCGCGGCCACGTCGGCCATCTTGGGCGTGAAGACGCCGACCCGGTCGACGTGATGGAGCGCGCCGCTGCCCATCATGCGGATCTTCATGCCCGCCGTCAGCGCGCCGTCGATCACGCGCGCCAGCGTGATCACGCCCAGGTAGGGGTCGTACCAGCTGTCGACGAGCAGCGCCTTCAAGGGCGCGGCCGGGTCGCCCTCGGGCGGCGGCAGGCGCTCGACCAGCGCCTCCAGGACCTCGGGCACGCCCGCGCCGGTCTTGGCCGAGATGAGCAGCGCCTGCGAGGCGTCGAGGCCGATCACCTCCTCGATCTGCTCCTTGACGCGGTCGGGCTCGGCGGCGGGCAGGTCGATCTTGTTGAGCACCGGCACGACCTCGTGGCCGGCCTCGATCGCGAGGTAGGCGTTGGCGAGCGTCTGCGCCTCCACGCCCTGGCTGGCGTCCACCAGTAGGATCGAGCCCTCGCAGGCCGCGAGCGAGCGGCTGACCTCGTAGGAGAAGTCGACGTGCCCCGGCGTGTCGATCAGGTTGAGGGTGCAGGTCCGGCCGTCGCGCGCGGTGTAGGTCAGGCGCACGGTCTGGGCCTTGATGGTGATGCCGCGCTCGCGCTCCAGGTCCATGGAATCGAGCACCTGTTCGCGCATCTCGCGGTCGGGCAGCCCGCCGCACAGCTGGATCAGGCGGTCGGCCAGGGTCGACTTGCCGTGGTCGATGTGGGCGACGATCGCGAAGTTGCGGATGCGCGACAGCTCGGTCATGGACGAGGCTGGCTATAGCACCGGCGCCGGGCAGCGCCAAGGGGACCGCGCGGGCGCCGGGCCGAAGCCGAATCGCGGGGCCGTGCGGCGCGCCTCAGGCCGGCCGCGCCCGCCCGCGATAGTGGTAGGTGAGAGGCCGCGGACCCTTGATGAGATACCCGGTCTCCAGGCCGTTCAAAACGAAGCCCGCGGCGCGGATCAGGTCGCCGATCGGACGGTTCAGGTTGCATCCGCCCGAACAGCGGTTCCACAGCGGGTTGAGCCGCCGCTGCCACGCGGCCACGCCCGAATCGGGCGACAGGCCGTGTTCGATGAAGATCAGCTCGCCGTCCGGATTCAAGACGCGGCGCATCTGGGCGAGCGCGGTGGCCGGATCGCCGATGGAACAGAGCGTCCAGGTCATGACCACGCTGTCGAACGCCCGGTCCTCGAACCGGAGGTCCTCGGCCACGCCGTGCACGAGCTCGATGTCGAAGGCCGCGTGGCGCGCCCGTTTCGCGGCCTTGGCCAGAAGCGCCTCGGACGGCTCGAGCGCGGTCACGGCCCGCACCTCCGGCCCGTAGAAGGGAAGATTGAGGCCGGAGCCCGCCCCGATCTCCAGCACCCGCCCGCGCGCCGCGGGCACGACGCGCGCGCGCCAACGCGTGGCCTGCCGGTTGCTCATCGACAGGTGGATCAGATGGGGCACGATATGTCGCTGATAGAAGCCCATGTCGGAAACGCTCCGAATGCCCGTCGCCGGGCGCGGGTCTCGCGTGGCGCGACTGTGCGCTTTTTTCGGGCGCCGGCCCAGAGGTAAGCTCTTGCCCGGCGAAAAGGACGCGTGGCGGCGCGGAGCAACGCCTCGTCGAAGAAGGAATCCTCTCGGTGACGAATGCCCTGATCCGCAACTTCCGGACGCTCGCGCGCTACAACCGGCTCGCCAACGAGCGGCTGTACGCGGCCTGCGCGCGGCTTTCCGAGGCCGAGCGCAAGAAGGTGCGCCCGGCCTTCTTCAAGTCCATCCACGGCACGCTCAACCATGTCATGGTCGGCGACCGAATCTGGCTGACGCGCTTTGCCGGCGGGCAGGCGCCGTCAACGGGCCTGGACGCCATCCTCTACGAGGACTTCGACGACCTGCGCACGGCGCGCGCGGCCGAGGACGCGCGGATCGAAGCGTTCGCGGCGGGGCTCACGGCGGAGTTCCTGCGCGGCACGATCCCTTACGTCAACAACGAGGGGCGGCTCTTCGAGGACCCGGTGGACCTCTTGGTCGCCCACCTCTTCAACCACCAGACCCACCACCGCGGCCAGGTCCACGACATGCTGTGCCAGACCGACGTCGCCCCGCCGGTGCTCGACCTGCACCGGGTGCTCAAGCCCGAGCCGGACGGGTAAAGCCGCCCCCGCACCGCCCCGCCGGCGGCCGTGGCGAGCCGGGCCGCGATCTTGGCCGCGCCGTTCCGACTCCCGCGCGGTCCAGAAACCGCCGCCGGCGACATTGTTCGGCGAGCTGCTAGAACCCGAAGCGGGACCAGAGGGCGCGCTCCTCCACCGCCGCGATCAGCCCGGCGAACCAGTCGCGCGGATCCGGCCGGCGCAAGACGGGCCACGTCCCGGCGGCGTCCTCGGCCGCCATGCCGATGCGCCGGCGCCACCACGGCCGTCCCGCGTCGACCCGCCTGAGCACGACCCGGTCGCCGTAGCGCGCGCGCAGGATCTGCCGCATCTCGCCGACCCCGTCGACCAGGCCCAGCTCGACCGCCCTCTTGCCGGACCAGAACTCGCCGCTGAACAGGGTCTTCTCGCCGCCCTTGAGCCGCGCGCCGCGGCGCTCGCGCACGGTCGCCATGAAGCTCTCGTGGACGTCCTTCTGGAGCACCTTGAGGCGGTCCACGTCGCCGCGCTTTTCCGCCTGAAACGGATCGAGCATCGCTTTCTTGTCGCCGGCCGTGTAGACCCGGCGCTCAACGCCGATGCGCTGCAGGAGCTCGGGAAAGCCGAAGCCCGCGGCGATCACCCCGATCGAGCCAACGACCGAGGTCTCGCGCGCGTAGATCTCGTCGGCCGCACAGGCCAGCCAGTACCCGCCGGAGGCCGCCACGTCCTCGCAGAAGGCCAGGACCGGCACGCCCTTCTCCTGGGCCAGGTCGCGGATCCGCCGCGCGATGAGGTCGGACTGGGTCGGCGAGCCGCCCGGGGAGTTGATCGCCAGGGCCACCGCCTGCAGGCGGCGCAGCTTGAAGGCCCGTTCGATCGCGGGGTCGAGCCCGGCCAGCGTCAGGCCGCCGCGCCACGGGCCGACTGCGCCGATCACGCCGACCAGCCGCACCACGGCGACGATCGGCGGCGGGCTCTTGAACCGCTTGACCGGCAGATACGTCAGCAGCCCCCGGAGATCCATGTCGGCAAGAATAGAATTTGCGCGCACCGCTGCCAATGGCCGGCGACGAGGCGGCGGGCTAAAAGGCGAGCGGGACGGCCTCCCGCAGCACCGACTCGGCCTGCGCCGTGAAGCGGCCGTCCGAATCGTGGAGCACCAGGCCGGGGGTCAGGCGAAGCGGCGTGGCCACTTCCTTGCGCGCCCGGACGATCACGCGCTTGGCCGGCTTGCCGCGCCCGGGCCAGAGCGGAAAGACGACGATCTCCCCGGCGCGGCGGTGCAGGACCGACAACAGGGCGTCGAGCCGGTCGGCCCGATGAACGAACGTGACGCTGCCCTTTGGGCGGACCATGGCGAGCGCGGTGACGACCCAGTCGGCCAGGCCGGCCGCGCCCTCCCGGCTGGCCGCCGCCCGCCCCGGGTGGGCCGGCGGATGCGACCGACCGCCCGGCAAATGGGGCGGGTTGCACATCACGTGGTGAAAGGCGCCGGGGGCCAGGCGCGGCGGCGGTTTGGCCACGTCCCCGGCGATCGGCAGGAATCGGTCGGCGACGCCGTTGAGCCGCGCGTTCTCGCCGGCCAGGCGCACCAGGTCGGCTTGGATCTCCAGACCGGTGACGCGCAGTTCGGGGACGCGCGCGAGCAGGCAGAGCGCGGCCGCGCCGACGCCGCAGCCCAGATCGAGCACGCTTTCGCCCGCGACCGCGGGCACGCCCGCGGCCAGGAACACCGGGTCGATGGCCACCCGGTACCCCTCGACGGGCTGCAACAGGCGCACGCGCCCGCCGAGCAGCGCATCCTCGCTCGGGCCCGCGGCGCCTTGGGCCGCGCGCGCGCCGGCTCCGGGATCGGCGATCACGATCCGACGTCCTCGCCGGCCGCCTTGAACACGCGCCGCGCCCGCGGATAATCCTCGTCGCTCACCGCGAGACGACGCGGGATCGCCCCGATCGAGCCCTCGATGACGCTGGTGTGGACATCGAGGACGATCGCCTCGATCCCGGCATCGGCGAGCAGGGCCTGAAGCCAGGACAGCTTGACCACGTCGTTGGTGCGCAAAAGCTCTCTCACGCAACGCGCCTCCCGGTTCGCCGTCCCGCGTCGGACTTGACCGGCCCGCAGATCAACTTATCCTCGGCCTCAAGCGCCCGTTCCGCGGCGGCCCGGGCCATGATAGCGGGCCAGGCCGCGCGGGGCCAACACAAGGGAGAACGCGTTGACGGTCGTCGCCGGCGTGGATGTCGCGCAGGAAACCGGTCCCCGAACCGGACTGGAGTCGCTTACCGTCCTGGTGGCCGACGAACTGCAGGCCGTCAACCGCCTGATCCTGGAACGCATGCATTCGCCGGTCGGGCTGATCCCGCAACTGGCGGGGCATATCATCGCCGCCGGCGGCAAGCGGCTGCGCCCGATTCTGACCCTGGCCTCGGCGCGCCTGTGCGGTTATCAGGGGCGCCGCCACATCGGCCTGGCCGCCTGCGTCGAGTTCATCCACACGGCCACGCTGCTGCACGACGACGTGGTCGACCAGAGCGATCTGCGCCGCGGGCTGTCGACCGCCAACGCGCTGTGGGGCAATCAGCCGAGCGTGCTGGTCGGCGACTTCCTGTTCAGCCGCGCCTTCCAGCTCATGGTGGCCGACGGCTCCCTGAAGGTCCTCGAGATCCTGTCGAACGCCTCGGCCGTGATCGCCGAGGGCGAGGTGCAGCAACTGATCACCTCGAACGACACCGAGACGACCGAGCAGGACCACCTGCAGGTGATCGGCGCCAAGACCGCCGCGCTGTTCGCCGCCGCGTGCCGAATCGGCGCGGTCGTGGCCGAACGGCCGGAGGCCGAGGAGCACGCGCTGGATGCCTACGGCCGCAACTTCGGGATCGCCTTCCAGCTCGTCGACGACGTGCTCGACTTTTCCGCTCGCGAGATCGAGCTCGGCAAGAGCGTCGGCGACGATTTCCACGAAGGCAAGATCACGCTTCCGGTGATCCTGGCCATCCGGCGCGGCGACGCGGGCGAACGCGCGTTCTGGCGGCGCTGTCTGGAGGACCTGGACCAGAGCGAGGAGGACCTGGAGCGCGCCATGGACCTCATGCGCCGGCACGGCGCGCTCGACGAGGCCATGGCGCGCGCCCGCGGCTACGGCGCCCGCGCGCGCGAGGCGCTCGCGGTGTTCCCGCCGTGCGTCGTCAAGCAGGAGCTGCTCGACCTCGTCGACTTCTGCGTCGAGCGCGCGTACTGACGCTTCGGGACGATCCGGGGTTGGGTCCGGCTCACGGGGGACCGGGGCCAAACCCGCCGTCGCACCGGAACGAAGTAAGAACAAGGACGGGGCGGAGATTCGGGCGGGAACCGGTCGAGACCGCGCTTGGGCTCAGCCGATTGTCTTATCGGCGGGATTTCAGAGGATGGGGATCGGAAGGAGAGGGGGTGACGTGAAGCGCGCCGCAGGAGCGCGGATGCGCGGGGCCGGGGCGGCCCGGGGAGGGGAAGGAACGAGGAGGGAAAGGAGGGGCGGAGGACGGTGCGCGGGCCCGAACGGCGCCGCGCCCGCGACCGGGGTCGCTCAAGCGGACATGTGGTGCAGGTTTTCGACGACTTCGCCGACCCGGAGATCGAGGACCCCCTTGGCCGGCCCCTTCAGAGCGAGGGAGAGGCGAAGGTCCCGCCGGGCAGACGCGTCCCGGCCGGCTCGGGCGGAATCCGGGGGTTGGAAAACCGGCGCAACCCGTGCGCCGGGTTCACTTCTGCCGCCCGCGCCGCAAGGTCTCCGCCGCGCGCATCAGTCGTTCCACGTCGCCCGCCGTGAGCGGGTCCTGCCCGTCGCCGCCGCATAGGAGGTCCACGCCGCGCTTTTGGACCGGGTTCTCCAGCCGGTGGTACGCCCCCACGGTCATGCCGCACGCGGCCTGGATGAGCGTGAGCGCCACGGCATCGTTGGCGTCCTTGATCTTCTCGACCCCGCCCTGGACGGCCGCCTGCTGCGCGGCCGTGCAGGCCGCGAGCGCCAGGGCGGCGGCGCAGATCGGAAAGAGTCTCATGTTCCGGCCTCCGAGGTCATCGCGAAGATCGCCTTCAGCATCTCCACGGCCTTGTCCGGGCCGACGAGGATCGTCAACGCGATCAGAAGCGCCGCAACGGCGCCGAGCATGATCAGCCGGTTCTTGACATTCTTCATGTCGCAACCTCCAGGATCGGTCCTGCCTTCTCGACGAAGTGCCGCGCCTGCGCACACGGCCCGCACCCGGCGGAACCGTTGCGGCCCGAGCGCCGCGGCCCTACCGGCCCGAGACGTCCTTCCAGAACGCGGCCAGCGCGGTGAGCGCGGCGGTCAGGAAGCCGCCCAGCCACAGGGCGACGCGCAGGCCGGTCCTGCCCTGGGTCGCGACGCGCACCAGCTCGTTCTGGGTCGCCTCGACCTGGGAAAGCCGGACGTTCAGGTTCTTGAGCTCCGCCTCCGTCACGGCGCGCAAGGCCGCGATCTCCGCGTGCAGGTCGCTGTGGGTCGGGCGTGTCATGCCTTTGGCTCGTCCACCCGTCGCCTGAGGACCCGCCAGCCCTCGCCGGCGGCGACGACGCAGGTGCGCCCCAGCGGCGAGGTGACGAGGATCGTCCAGCTCGTCCCGTCGGCCCTGGCGAGCACCTCGAGGAGCTCGCCGCCGCCGGTCACGCCGGCCGCCACCGGCGCCTCGCCGTAGGTCGCGCCGAGCCACGCGAGCACTTGCGCGCGCGGGGCGCAGGCCGGCTGCGCCGCGGCCGGATGGAGCAGCAAGAAAGCCGCCCCGAGGGCGGCCAGCACGTGCAGGCAATACCGTTTCATCGCGGCCTCATCGGTGAAGCGAGCGCGGCGGCCGGGGCGCCCGGTCACGGCACGGGCGGTGCGAGCGCGACGACGTTGCCGCCGTCGCAATGGAGGAGCTGGCGCTTGCCCGCCACGACGTCCACCGTGCTCCCCGCGCCGGCCCTGACCGTCGCGGTCTGGCCGGTGTCGTTGCGCACGACAAAGGCGTGATTGCCGGCGGCGGGCAGGACGAGGGCGAACGGCACGCTCGGGCTCCCGGTCAGCGCGAGGACGAAATTGCCGAAGAACTCGTCGTCGGTTAGCGTGCGGTCCGCGCCCGTCGGCGAGCCGGGGGCGTCGGAAATGGTCACGCCCAGGGACCTTTGCGTCGCGTTCGACAGGAGGTTGTCGAGCGCGTTGGAGGTGACCTCCTTCTGCGACTGCGACTGCGCGATGAGCGCGCCGTCCGTGTGCGTGCCGAGGTTGTCGAGCGTGGGCATGGCGTACCGGTCCCGTGTCGATCAGGCGGCGAGCGTCGCCGCGCCGGGGAAGCCGCGGCCGACGGTGGCGCTGAGCTGGTAGACCTTGAGCGTCAGCGTCGCCTGTTCGGCGCCGAAGTCGGCGATCTGGTCCGCGGCGGTGTAGAGGGCCTGGCGGCTCGCCGCGGTCACCACCGAGCCGCCGGGGGACGCGGTGCTGGTGATCGTGCGCGCCACGGCCGCGCCGTTCAGGATGTCCACTTCGTAGTCCTCGCTCTCCTCGCCGAGCGGCACGTCGGCGCCGTCCTTCCAGGCCCCGCCCAGGCGCGTGCGCCGCACCCACGTGATCGTCCAGTGGGCGGGCGAGCCGGACGGCGCGCCGCCGATGTGGACCGGCGCGTACGGCATGAGCGCGCGGCCCTGGAACGTAAGCGCCTTCTGCGTGCCCTCGCCGACCAGGCCGCCGACCGTGACCGCCTTGTAGAAGCGCTGGACGTTGAGGTCGGCGTCCGGCAACGCCACCCGGAGCAGCGTCGCGTCCGACAGGACCACGACCCGCTCGCCCGCGGCGTGCGCGCCGGTGGCCCATTCGGTGCCGCGCCGGCCGCGCAGAAAGGTGTCGAGCGTGTAACCGCCGTCGGCGTTCAGCGTCGCATTGGCGAACTGCACGACCTCGTCGCCGATGAGCAGCGCGTTGGCCCCGTTGAGCACCGCCAGTTCCGTGGCCGAGGCGAGCGCGCCCCGGAATAGGCGCACGCTCACCGCGTTGGTCCGGTCCCAGGTGCGCGTGCCGTGATCGCCCAGGGCCGTCTCGGTTCGCCCGTGCGCGGCGTTGCGCGCCGCGGAGATGAAGGTGAACGGCGGGCCGAAGTCGGCGCCGTCGTTCGACTTGAAGATCGCGGCGCCGGGCCAGGGCTCCGCCCCGAAGGCCCCGGCGGCGACGTAGAGCCCCAGACCCTCGTCGGCGTCGCGCAGCAGGGGCGTGTCGAGCAGATGGAGCGCCGACGGGCCCGAGAGCACGATCGATTGCGCCGGCACGCCGAGCGCGGCGGCGCCCGTTGCGGCGCTCGCGTACACCGCCGCATCCTCGGACACGCCGCGCAGCCGGATCACGCCGTTCGCGCCCAGGTCCGCCTGCTCGACGCGCAGCGTGAAGGTGACCCCCTTCGCGGTCGCGCGCACCACGTCGGCCGGGCTGATCCGGGCGTGCTTGCGCGACAGGCTCAGCTCGTAGGGCGTGCGCGCCTGCCACAGCTGGAAGCCGATCCGCTCGATGCGCCGCGCCGCCTCGGCCGCGTCGAGGGCGAGCGGCATGTTGATCGTGCTGCGCTTGCGCGTGGCGACCGCTTCCTGGATGCGCTGGAAGAACTGCGTGCTGGTCTGGAAGTCGATGGCCGGGTCGGCGTAGGTCATGTCGATCCGGCGCGGCAGCTCGATCTCCTGCACGCGCTCCTCGCCGACGAGCGGTACGAAGCCCTCCTGCCCGCCGCCGCGCGCGCCCAGGTCCGCCTCCGGGATGTCGGCGACGGGCGCGCCCCCGCGCGTGACGAAATCGACCTTGAAGTCCTCCTCCCGGGCGTCGAAGAAGTAGGCCGTGGCCAAGGGCTCCAGCGCGGCGCGCGCGGCCATGCGGTCCGAGATCACGTAGCCGACCACGCTGTCGGTGAGCGCCGCGGTGTCGAGGTCCGCGGCCGCGTCGAGACCGACGCGCGCGGAGATGTCGTCGACGATGTCGCCGAGCGGCACCGGCAGCCCGGCCTTGCGGTCGAGGAACAGCCAGTACAACGTCGGCGGGATGACATCGAGCCAGACGAGCGCGTGGTTGACCGGGTCGTAGACCATCTGCTCGACCGTCGGCACGCCGGGCCAATCGCTGACCGAGACCGAACGCGCCACCTGGAAGGCGATGGTGTCGACCTCGACCGCGCCGAGCGTGCCCTGCAGCCAGAGCCTCCCGTCCACCGGGCCGGCGCAATACTGCGAGCGGTTGTCGACGGTCGCGTCGAGGCTCAGAGACAGGGTCGCATCGACGCTCAGGCTGTCGAGGCTGAAGCGCAGCAGCCCGGCTGCGCCGTTGTCCTCGACGATCAGGCTGTTGCTCGCCGGATCGTAGCTGAGAAACCTCGCGTCCTTCTTGCCCGCCAATACGTGGCGCTCGAGCACCGTGCCGATGCCCGGGTCGATCTTGAACAGGTAGCCGTCGGCCTGCCCGTCCACCACCAGGGTCCAGACGAAGCCCTCGCCGTCGAGCGTCATGCCGTTGCGGTCGGCAAACGCCTGGTAGCTGCCCGCCGTCGGGGCGGCGAAGGCGCTCAGCGCGACCTCGTCGAGCAACTGCAGGGTCGTGGTCGAGAACGTCCCGACCTTGTCGCCCACCCCTTGCGCGACCGCGCGCTCGAAGCCGGGCCGGCCGGCCACGATCAGGTTGACGAAGTCCTGGCTCATGGCCGTGGGCGAGACGCCGATCTGGCGCCAGTTGTCGTCGAACTTGACGAGACCGCCGTTGCCGTCCGTGGTGTACAGGTTGCCCTCGCTGTCGAGGGCCGGGCAGAACGCCTCGCCGACGCCGACGCTCGCGCCGACGAGCTGGCGCTTGTTGACCGCGTCCCACTTCGTCGCGGTGCCGCCGGCGGACAGGGTGAACAGGAACCGGCGGTCCGCGCTCCAGCGCGCGAGTTGGGTGACCGGCGAGGCGAAGGCCGCCGCGCTCGCGACCGGGAAGCTGTCGCTCGCCTTGATCGCGACCTCGGCGGTGATCTGGGGAATGCGGTTGCCGAAGTCCTCGAGCGGCAGGTCGTCGAAGACGATGCCGACCTGGCCGCGGTAGGCCGGCGTGTCGTCGATGCCGCGGTCGGCCTGCTCGGCCGGGTCGGCCTCCTGGGTCTCGGCGCCGAGATGGATGCGCAGGTTGCCCTGCCGCACCTTGCCTGCGAACACCGGGGTCGGGCCGGTGAAGTCGGCGATCAGCTTGCCGTCGGCCCAGACGCGCAGCACCGCGTCCGCCGGCCCCTCGCACAGGGCGACGCGGAAGTCCGCGGTGTAGCGGTAGCTGAGCGTGGTCTGCGCCGGCCCGCCGCCCTTGCCGCCCACGGTCTGTTCCTGGCGGTGCTCGGCGATGCCGGGCGACCAAACCACGTTGCCGCCGACCCGGAAGCGCCCGTAGACGATGGGGATCGGCCGGCCATAGGCCGAGGACGTGACCGTCAGGTCGGTCAGGCGCGGGCCCTCGACGACCTTGTCGTCGGCGTTGCCGAACAGTTGGTTGCCGAGGAACTGGCCGGCCAGGAAGCCGACCCGGCCGCCGAGCGGCCCGCCGATCAGGTTGCCGGCGAGCGCGCCGCCGAGGCTGAGCGCGAGCGTCGCCATCAGTCCAGCCCCGGGATGCGGTAGGCGCTGTGCGGGGTCCAGACCAGTCGGTGCTCGACGACCCGGCCCTTGCTCTGGTGCGCGTGCACGATCGTCCCCTTCGCGCTCAGCATCGCCACGTGGCGCAGGCCCCCACCCAGGTCGAACAACAGCAGGTCGGCCGGCCCCGCCTGGTCGCGGCCGATGCGCGCCAGGTGCCGGCGCAGGCCGAGCAGCAGCGCCCGGGGCTCGGGCGGCAGCGCGTAGCCCCGGTAGGGCGCGAAGGCGGCGGCCAGTTCGGCCAGCCCCGCGTTGCGCGCGACGCCGGCCAGGAAGCCGAGGCAGTTGGCGCCCACCCCCTTCTCGGCGCCGGCGGGCGCCCAGGGCGTGCCGACCCAGCTGCGCGCCTCGGCGACGATCTGGGCGCGCGTACCCACGATCACCGGAGGGTGGCGGGTGCTAACGGGCATCGGGCGTGCGGAACAGAAGGTCGTTGCCGGGCACGAAGGGCTCGCCGCGGAAGTTCTCCACGTTGTCGAAGGTGTCGCGGCACACCGCCAGCGACTTGTCGCAGCCGGCCTGCACGGTCACGGCATCGCCGCTCGCCACGGCGAACGGCATGGGCAGGAACAGCGCGATCGTCTTGGTCGCGAGGCTCCAGCTCTTCACCTCCATCTTGAGACCGGCGTTCGCCGGGCCGGGGCTGGCGCCGTCCAAGAACGTGATGAGCCCGCCGGTCAAAAGCGCATCCGGCGCGTCGCCGCCATAGGTCAGCGTGAACGTGCGGTTGTCGGTGACCGTGTCGACGGTGGCCTCGACGGTGAGCGCGCGGATCGCTTCCCAGAGCGCGCCGCCGTCGGCGGTCTGGCCGCCGAACGTCGTGTTCCACGCCGGCTCCGTAGCGCCGCTCGTCCCCGCCTGGACGCACTTGAAGTGGCGGTCGTTGAAGGCGGACGGCTTGACGACCGATCCGCTCGCGGCGTCGCGCGCCGCGCGCACCGCGTAGGCGGTGGCGGGCTGCCAGACCGGCGGGTCGAGGCGCGCCTTGCAACGCGCGTCGCCCAGGTCGGCCCGGCACGACGGGCCGTACAGCTCGCCGATCTCCTGGGCGTAGCGCTCGATCAGCCCGCGCAGCTCGGCCACGAACAGGCCGCCCTCGGCGCGCACTTGGCCGATGTGCCCGCGGCGCAGCTTGAGCGCTCCCTGGCCGAGGTCCGCGGTGTTGACCTCGAACACCTTGACCTCGGCGAAGTCGTAGCGCCCGGCGCGGATGTCCGCGGCCGCGATCGCCGTGGAGTCGAGGATCCCCTGGACGTCCAGGTTGTCCGCGGCGAAGCCGGCGGCGCTCTCGATCCCGGTGCGGGTGAAGCCGCTCGCCGCGGCGTAGGTCGCCGCGCCGTCGCCGTCGCCCAGGTCGAAGACGATGTCGCGGTCGTGCGCGGTGAATCCCAGGACCGTGCCGTCGGTCCGCTTGACCTTCCAGCAGGTGGCGAGCGTGAGCGCCGCGCCCGAAAGGTGCGCGGCCAGCGCGGCGGAGACGGTCTTCACTGAAAGTCCCGGATCTCGACGATCGGCAGGGTCTGGATCGCCTCGCGCGCGTGCGTGACCTGGCGGATTTCCAGGCCGTCGGTGTCGAAGCGCACCGGCACGTCGAACTCGAAGTCGGCGGTGAGCACCGGCGAGGGCGAGCCGCCCGCCAGCGGCGCGAAGGTCGCGACGCCGGTTGCGGTGTCCACGCTCGAGGCGATCGGCTGGCCGTCGAGGAAGAGCTGCACGGTGCCGGCGACCGGCTTGGTGATCGTGCGCGTGTAGGCCTGCCCGCCGCTCGCGTAGGTGCGGACGAGTTGCACGCTCGTCTCGCCGCCCTGCACGCCGGCGATGAGGACCTGGCCCTTGACCGCGAAGTCGGTGTGATCCTTGAAGCGGAACCCGCGCAGCCGGCCCTGGCGGGCGTACCAGAACGCGATGATGGCACTGAGATCGGACTGGCTCTGGATGCCGGGCGCGACGTCCCAGCGCCCGCGCACGGCGCTCCACTCGGCGTTGCGCTGTTCGTGGCCGCTGCCCAGCAACACGACCTCGGTGCGGAAGCGCGGGCCGCCGAGCGCGCCGAACTCGATCTTGGTCGGCAGGCGGACTTCGTCGAAGCTCATGGGTCAGAGGTCAGATTTCAGATGTCAGAAGACAGAGAACAGAGGGCAGAGAACAAGGGTCAGGTGATGCTGCGCATTCCGATCCCTGATCCCCGTCATCTGTTGCGTCGTCCCCGGCGCACGGCGTCGGCGAGCATCGCCTCGATCTGGCCGCGCGATTCGTTGAAGGCCTGCGGGCTGGGCGCCTGGATGACGATCGCGCCCGGCTGGAAGACCACGTCGCCGCCCGCGTCCCGCCGGCGCTGCACGGCCGCCTCCTGGGCCGGCGTGCGCACGACCTCGCCGCGGTGGAGGATCGCCGGGACTTCCCCGGGCGCCAAGCGCGGGACCAGGCCGACAATCCCGCCCGAGGCGAACCGGGGAGCGCCCGCAAAGATCTCGGACGGCACGACGCGCCCGGAGACCGGCGTCGTGCCGACCGCGCCGCCGCCGTGAAACAGGGCCGCGCCGAGCAGAGTCCGGCCACGGCCGATGACGTCGGTCACCGCGCCGGCAAGCGGCTCGGTCACCAGCTTGCGCGTCAGGATGCGCAGGATGTCCTGCTCCAGCCCCCGCACCACGTCGGACAACCGCCGTCCCTCGACCACCGCGTCCTCGAACGCCGAGGCGAAGGTGAAGCCGAGGTCGCGGGCGGAGTCGTTCAGGCTTCTGGCCTCGCCCTGGGCCGTCCGCAAATCCTTGGCGCCCTCATGAATGGCCTCGTTTAACGATTGCTGACCCGCCGTTCCCAAAGCCAGTTCATTCGGCAATCGCGTGAGCTCCTCCCCGTAGGCCTCGGCACTCGATTGGATGGCTTGCATCAACGAAGGCCCTTCCTCGAACACTTGATTCAGGGACCGCTGGCGCCGCTCCGCATCGGACTGTGCGTCCTCCAGGTCCTTCAGCGCGATGGTTATTCCCGAAGCTCTCTCCTCGCCTTCGCCCGACAGCAAGTCCACGATCTGGGGCGAGAAGAAACCGGCCGCTGCGCCCGGTCCGACGACCGCCGGCCTTGCCGGTAGAGGTAGCCGTTTTGCCAGTGCAGAGGCAGCCGTTCCAAATGTCACAGCGAGAGAGAAACGGTTGACCAAGTCGTTCAGATCGAACCCCAGCCCGGACAGCCGGGCGGTGAAGTTTTCGCTATCGCGTTCCAGTTCGGAAAAGAGACTGGAAAAAGACCGCGCGATGCCGCCGGTGGACCGCTTGGCCGCGCTTTCGGCGTCATCGAGTTCACGTCTGAACCGGCTTAGATCCGCGTCGATCCGAACGAAAAGCGATTCGAGCTCGGGCATGTGCTACCGTTTGAACCTTCGCCTGCCGGGGGTTACGAAGAATGGCGATGCGCCCATGTCGTGACTGCGCGGCACATCTGCGAAGTAGATCGCCGACACTACTTGCATCCGTCGGGGAACCGCCGCTTCATCTCCTCCAGCCGCTCGATCTCGTCCTCGGTGAGCGCCCCGTCGTGCTTGCGGATGCAGTTGACCTCGACCCAATCCTCGAAGGCGGCCCAGAACTCGTGCGGCGTCGCCGCCCAGAACACCGCCGGCGCCCAGCCGAGTCGCCCCAGCGCCACCTTCATGTACTCGAGGACGTAGGCGGAGCGGTCCCCGACGGTTGTTGCGGCCGCGGCGTGGGATCTTTTTTTTCCGCGCGTCCGCCGAAGGCGTAGTTGCGGCAGAACTCGACGAGCGCCGCGATCGTCTTGTGCGCCCCGTCCTCGACGATCATCTCGCCGAGGCGTTCGCGCTCCATCGCGTAGCCGGAGCAGGTCAGGCAGGCGTGGGCGAAGGCGGTCAGCTCGCGCGCCGTGATCTCGCCCAGCTCCAGCTTGCGGCCGAGATCGAACAGGTTGGCCTGAAGCGCGTCCTCGATCTCGCACACCGCGCCGAAGGTCGGGCACAGCACGTAGGTCTGGCCGCCCAGTGTGAGCGCGACCTCGCCGCGCGCCGCGTTCGCCATGGCTAGAGCGCCACGTAGTTGGGCGTGCCGTGCGAGGCGAGCGTGAGCGAGTAGGTTTCCGCCCCGTCGTGGTCACCGGTGCGCTCGTAGTTGGAGATCTGGAACTGCGCTTCCAGGCGGTCGCCATTTTCGAAGGTGATCTGGTACCAGTTGATGGTCTGGTCGAAGGCCCACTGGCGCACCGTCTCTTCGACGATGGAGTCCTGGAAGATGCCCGTGGCCGAGACGCTGATCGAGCGTACGCCCGCGCCCGCCAGGCGCTGCTGCCAGCCGTTGTCGTCCTTCGTGGTCGCGTCCACGTCCTCGCCGTTGACCGTCCAGGTCGTGGTGCGCAGGCCGGCGACCGTCGTGTAGACCTGCGGCGAGCCGCCGGCCAGGTCGGCCTTCAAGAGAACCAGTTTGCCTTTCTGTGCCGCCACCGTTCCGTCCTCCTCGTCAGATGTCGAGTGGGCCTACCTGGCCCGGGTCGCGCCGCCTACCTGGCGGCCATCGCGTTTGGCGCCGCCTCGCGCAAGGCCGCCCGCCATTCCTCGCCGTAGGCCACGCCCGCATAGCCCGGCATGTCCGGGGTGCCGCGCGTGAAGTGCACGACCCTCGGCTCGAGCGCCGGGTCGGACCAGCCCTCGAGCCAGTTCCACGCCTCGGGCAGGCCCTTGATCGCCGCGTCGTCGATCCAGCACAACCCGTGCAGCCAGTCGCGCGGCATGTTGTTGACCGCGTAGGGCGTGAGGCCGACGCAGCGGCTCGGCCGGAGCACCATGAGGCTCGACCAGTTCTTGCGCCGGTACACGGTCTGGATGTTGCCGGTCATCTTCTCGCGCTCGGCCGGCCGGTGCTCGTGCTTGACGCAGGCCACCGCCGCCTCGCCGGCCAGATCCATCAGCTCGGCGACATCGGCGCGCCACAGCATGTCGGCGTCGCAGAACACGACCGGCCGCGCGCCGTAGTCCTCCATCAACGGCACGCAGAAGCGGGTGTAGCTGAAGGCGGTCGAGAACGGCTTGCCGTCGCGCGCGTCCCACATCTGGCCGCGCTCGTCCACGTGATAGGGCCGCCAGTAGAGGCCCCTGGCGCGCAACACCCAGTCCCTGAGCGGGACGGCCTCGACCGGGATCGAGGCGTGCGCCAGAAGCGAATGCCGGCACACCTCGTAGGCCGCCGCGTCGCGCGGGTCCCAGCCGATGTAAACTCTCAACATGCGGGCTCGTCCATCATTCGATTGCGAACGGCACCCGGCCGGGGCATCATGCCTTCGCCGACGCGAGCCTCACACGGGTCCGGGGCGATGAGCATCTGGGATGGTCTCAGCGAACGGGTCGAGAGGTACCGAAACCGCACGTTCCTCAAGGCGGCGATGGCGGCGAGCGCCCTGGCGGCCTATGCGGACGGAACGGTCACGCTGTCCGAGCGCTACCGGATCGACGACATTCTCTCGAACCTGGAACGGCTCAGCATCTATGACCCGCACAAGGCCATTCAGATCCTGAACGGGTTCCTGGCCGAACTGCGCGACAACACCGAGGAAGCCGAACGGGTGCTGATCGGCAAGCTGCAAAGGATCACCGGAGACAGAGAGGCCGCCGAGCTGGTCGTCAGGATCGCGCTCTCGGTGAGTCTATCCGACGGAGCCTTCGACCCGCCGGAGCGGGCTCTGTTCGATCGGATCTGCGCCGCACTCGGCTTCCAGGCCGCGGATTTCGACCCGGACCGGCGGCTCGGCTCCTGAACGCGGCACGCCGCCGGTCGTCACCTCACCAGCCCATAATCCAGTCGCCGCTGATGACCTCGAGCGGTTTCATTCCCAGGCCGCGCAGGTACGCCACCGCGGCGTCGCGTTCCTCGCCGTAGGCCGCCTCGTTGCCCTTCTGCTCGACCACGACGTTGGGCCGCCAGCGCACGATGGTCTCACGCCCGCCCTCGACCACGGGGCGCTCGTAGCCTTCCACGTCGATCTTGATGAAATCCACGTCCTCGAAGGCGAAGCCGTCGAGGGTGGCCATCGGCACCGCGTGCCAGGTATCGAACGCGCCGGCAGGATTGTATTTCGTGCCCGGATTGGGCCGGTCGGTCGCGACGAACGCCCCGCCCGTCTGGACGAGCGGCACCTCGATGCTGACCGTGCCCGCCCGTTGCCCGAGCGCGACGCGGTGCAGGGTCGCGTTTTCGGCCGGCACGTTGAAGGCGAAGATGTCGGCGTGCGCGGGCACCGGCTCGAAGGCGTGCACGCGCGCGAACTCGCGGACCAGCCACATGGCCCACAGCCCGACGTGCGCGCCGATGTCGAGGCAGACCCGGCGCCGCTCCGCCGGCTGGTGGCGCAGCGCCGCGCGCAGCTTGTGTAGCTGATAGGTGCCCTTGCCGTCGACGATCCCCGCCTTGCTGTGGTGCAGGATCATGTCGGCGAAGTGCGTCTCGCTCTCAGGAAGCCAGACGCCAGCGACCTGCTTGGCTCTCGGGGGTGCGTTCATGGCGTAGAATCTGTTCCACGTGATAGGCCACGATGTCCGGCCGGATGGCGTTCATGGCCTCCGCGCAGTGCCTGCACGGCACGCGCTGCCCGCAGGGGCTTGCCTCCCCGGCCGGATCGAACAGGTTGACGTGGCGCCCGTAGCCGAGGTTGGCCGGCGAGGCGCAGCCGCCGAAGATCACCACCGCCGGCACGCCGAGCGCCGCCGCGGCGTGGTGCAGGCCGCCGTCCGGCAGCACGGCCGCCGCGGCGCCGGACAGCGCCGTGCAGGCGGCCTCGAAGGTCTCGGTCACGACGTGGCCGACGCCCTCCAGCCGCCGCGTCCCCGGCGGGCCGAGCTGCACCCAGGGGTGCCCGGGCAGGCGCAGGCTCGCGACGAGCGCCTGCCAGCGTTCCCGGCCCCACTGCTTGTTGGGGCTCGCGCCCGCCTTGACGTGCGGCTCGACCACGAGATAGCCGCGCGGCTCGATCTTGTCGATGCCCGGCAGCTCGCCGGGCTCCGCGCGCCAGTCGGTGAAGCGCCAGGGCAGCCGCGGATCGCGCACCTTGGTCGTGAACGGCCGGCCCGGAAAGACGGACTCGAACTCCCGGCGCATGGTCTCGTAATCGACGTACGGGCGGCAGCCGGGCCCGTTCACGATCCACTGCACGTGCAGCCCGGCCGCGACCTGTTGCGGCGTGGCCAGGCGCGGGTTGCCGGCCCACAGCCGGTGCCAGCGCTGCCGCCCGTCGCGCCCGCGCACGGCCACGGGGCGCGGATCGCGCTCTTGCGCCCGCCGGGCCTCGCCGGTCACCATGATCTCGTCGCCCAGGCCCATGTCAGGAGGCCCATGTCAGGAGGCGTCCGCCTCGCGCTGCCGCCGCAGGTCGCGCCAGCAGGTCCCGTCGCGCATCTCCGCGCGCGTCCACTGGTTGGCGGCGAGGTTCCACAGCCACGGCTCGCGCTCGTTTGGGTAGAGGGGCTCCTCGATCGACGATACGTCCGCCGACGCCATGCGCGAGGCCATGGACGGCCCGAGCGAAAACACCGGCACGCCCTCGAGCAGCGCCTTGACCATCACGCTCGAGGAATGGCTGACGACGGCCCAGGCATCCCGCAACGCGGTTTCGAAGTTGGGATGCGGGTGTCCGCCCGGCCACGGCGGCGGCGGCTTGTCGCAGACGATGATGGTGCGGTCGGTGTGCCGCCGGATGTCCGAGCACGCCACGTCGGTCCACACCCTGCGCTCGACGCCCAGATGCAGGCGGTAGAACAGCTCGCTCTGGGTCGCCAGCACGACGTGCCGGCCGTCCCTGCGCCACGGCTTGATTTCAAGACCGAACCGCTCGAAACGCGCCGGCCCGGCGCGGCCCGAGCCGTCGTGCATGAGCGCGTTGCGCGTGACGCGGAAATGCGTCCCCCGGCCGAAGTAGTAGGCGTTGTCGGCGTAGTACCAGTCGCGCTCCTCCCGCCGGCATTGCTCGATCAGCGGCAGGCCGTGCCCGGTCATGCCGTAGAAGAACGCCGGCCCGGGATGCAGGCGCGGTTCGCCCACCGCGGCGACACGCCCGGCGCAGCCCGCGGCGAAGGCGTGGCAGAGTTTGCGCGCCTTGCGCTTGCCCGCGCTGGGATAGCAGGTGACCACGGCCTAGCCCCCGAGCAGGAAACGGAACGGTTCGCCGCGCCCGATCTCGCGGAGCGACCACTGCGCCCAGGCCAGGCGCTCCAGCGCCGGGCGGCGGTCGGGATATGCGGGCGCCTCGATCCGCTCGATGCCGCGCGTGCACGCGCCCGCGCAGACGATGTGCGGCGCCTCGTAGAAGACGGGCACGCCGCGCACGAGAGCCTGCGCCGCGATGCCGCTCGCCCAGGTGACCACCGCGTGGGCGTCCTCGAGCGCCCGGTCGAGCGGCGGTTGGGCGCGGGCCCGGTCCGGGTACAGCCGGCTCTTGGGGTGGGCGCGAAACACGATCGGCCGGTCCGTGAGGCGCTTCAGGCGCGCGGTCGCGTCGTCGTGCCACAGCGGCGGGCTGGCCATCGCCGCGGAGCCGATTCCGCGCTGCTCGCGCACCAGGACGTGGCGCCCGCCGCGCCGCCACTCTTTCAGCTCGATGCCGAAGGACTCCCAGCGCTCGGGCCCGCCGACGCGCCAGCGCCCCGCGCCGTTGTGGTCGGAGAGCGCGATGGCGAAGTGGCGCTCGCCGTTCACGGTGCGGAAGTACGCCTCCTCGCACACGACGACCCGCCCGCCGGCGGCCTCGAAGGCGCGCGCCTGGCTCTCCTTGGCGCCGCGGTGCACGGTCCACGTGACGAGCACGTCGCGCTCGTCGCGCGGCCGGCCGGGGCCGTGCACGACGCGCCAGCCGGCCCGCTCCAGGCCCTCGAGGATGGCGCCGTGCCGGCCGTCGGCGAAACGGTCCGGCAGGAGGCTATAGGCGCTCGGCGAGCGCCTCCTCCAGGGCCGCCCTCGGAAAGGCGTCGAGCGCGCTGCCGGGCGTGCAGTTGACGACCGCGACGCCAAGCTCGTCGAGCGCCCGGGCCAGGCCTTCGAAGTGGGGCAGGAAGACATCGCGGAAGATCGTCGGCCGCGTCGGCCAATCCTCGTGGTCGCCGAACCAGTGGGTGCGGCCGGCCCGGTCCGGCTTCATGTCGTAGCCGAGCAGGACGATCCGCTTGGCGCCGAAGTGGACCGCCAGGTTGATCGCCTGATAGCCGCCGTTGCGCCCGGTGCGCAGGCCCGTGGGCCTAAGCTCGATTCCCTCGATGCCGGTGTTTTCCAGCACCTTGATTCCGGGCCATTCGTCCAGGTGGCCCAGGCTGTTCGACAGCGTGACCTTAATGCCGCAGAATTCCGGAGCGCCGTTGTTCCTTTGCCACCAGCGCCAGTCGCACCCGTAGAGCACGTCGGCCCAGGGGGCGAGGCGCCAGGCGTCGTTGACCGCGACGACGCGGCACCTGCCGCGCACGGCATCGACCTGCCCTTGGGCCAGGCTCGGCCCGCCGCCCAGGCAGGCGACCGTCGCGCCCGGCCACAGGCGCGGGGCGGTCCAGAACGTCACCGCCCTATGGCGCCTGCGTCACCGCCCTGAAGCGCTGCACGCCGTGGCGGGTCAGGCCGTCGGGGTCGAGGAAGGTGGCGCCAAAGGCGAAGCGCAGCAGGACCAGCGCGTGCCCGGCGAGCGCGAGGCCCTGCCCGTCGAGGGCGGCGGCCACCGCGGCCATGATCTCCTTGGTCTCCTTCAGGCCGCGGTAGCGCGACCACGTGTGGATGGTCAGCGTCTGCTCCATGCCGTTCTCGGTCTTGCCGTCGAACGGGCCGGAGGTCGCCTCGCCGATCACGACGTAGGGAAACGCGCCGCCTTGCGGCACGTGGTCGAAGACCCGCGCCGGGCCGCCGAGCAAGGCCCGCAGGGCGGCGTCCCCGCTCAGCGCGGCGTGGACCGCCTGCTGCAGGGGCCATTGGCTGTCTGCGCTCATGCTCTTTGTCCTCGATCACGGCGTAGCGCGGTTCAGTGCCTCGCGCACCGCAGCGGCGATGCGCGCCCTGATCCTGGGCTTTGCGGCCTCGAAGGCCGGGAGCAGCCACGGCCGCGCGGCCATCTTCTGCGTGCCGAACTCCAGGTGCGCGCCGTAGTCGAGGTCGGTGCCCACCTCGGCGCCGAGGCCGTCGTCGGTGGATCGAACGAAGATGTTGTCGCGCAGCCGGCCGCTTTGCTTGCGCGGCGGCTCGCCCGGGGCAGACGGCCCACCGGCCCGCGGCTGGTCGAGCAGCTCCCGGGCCGCCTCGCGCACGTCCGCCGCGCCCGCCTGCACCGCCCCGGCGACGGCGCGCTCGACCGCCGCGGACACGCGCCGCAGCTTCGCCTCCAGGCGGTTCCTTCCCGCAACCCTGATCCGGACACGCATTTCCTGATCCCTGACACCTGGCTCACGCCGCCACCCCCTCCTCGCACAGCAGCTCGAGGACGCGGTCGCGCTCTTCCGGGTTGATCACGGCCCGGACGTTGAAGACGCGGGCGCCGAAGACGATGCGCATCCTCGGCGTGATCCCGGGCCGGTGGCGGATCGTGATCCGGTGGCTCAGCCGGTCCTGGACCTGCATGGCGCGCAGGCGCTCGCCGCCGGTCAGCGGCTCGACGCGCCCCCACACGGTCGCCACCGTGATCGGATCGGCCCACGGGTCGGCGCCCTGCCCGCCGCCGGCGTCCGCCGCCGGGTTTTCCGCCTGGATCGTCAGCCGGTGGCGCAGGCGGCCGATCACAGCCGTTGCACCTTGAACGGCTGCCACAGCGCCGCCGCGCCCGAGCCGTGAACGGCGGTCTCGACGGCGCGGTCGCCGCGGTTCTCGAACAGGTAGGCGGCGAGCCGCAGGACGCCCTGGCGCAGCGGCTCCGGCACGTCGGCGGCATCGCCGCCGTAGCCGGCCACGAAGCGCACCTCGATGCCGTTGGCGGCGCGGCCCGGCGTCGGAAGGGTCCGGCCGGTGCGCGCGACGAGCCGGCCCGGCTCGCTCGCGGTGTCGGCGAAATAGTTGGCCGTCGGCCACACGGCTTCGACGTCGTTCTCGTCGAAGGTCTTGACGTGGACGATGGCCTGCAACGGCGGCCTGGGAAGCGACAGGGCGCGCCCCGCCCCGCGGCGCTCGACGCCTTGGCTCAGGCCTTCGCGCGGCCACGCGTCCCCGCGCGCGCCCGGCCAGCGGTCGCGGAACAGGGTCCAGGTCTGGGTGATGAGCGCCCGGGCGGTGAAATCCTCGCACGCCTCCACCGCCGTGCGCACCACCCCCATCGCCACGGCGTCCTCGGCGGTCTGGTCGTCCTCCAGGCGGAGCTGCGCCTTGATCTCGTCGAGGCCCACGGGCAGCCGCGCCGGCGCCGTGGTCAGGGCCAGTCTCAGCGGTTCTCGCATCTGAGCGTCCAGCTCCGTTCGGCGGTGCGGCCCTGGGCCGTGACGATGCGGTTGGTCAGGCGGTAGACCTGGCCCGCCTGCGCGCCGGAGACGAACACCGTCGTCACGGCGCCGCCGAGGTTCTGGTTCGACAGCACGGGCCCGGCGGGCACGACGGACCAGGCGCTGGTCTGGATGGTGTCGCCCGGGCTGCCGGCGTCGGCCAGGAAAGGGGTCCAGTCGCAGGCGTAGTCCAGCGTCTCGTCGGGGTCGATCAGTCGGTAGGGCATCAGGGGTAGAGGTCCCGTTTGGTCAGCACGATGTGGACCATGCCGCCGTCGTCGTTGACGTAGCAGCGCACGCCGTCGAGCTCGGCGTACAGCCACTGGATCCTGCGCGCCCGTGGGGTGCAGGCGTGCTTGATGGCGTTGCGCTTGCGCATGCGCGAGGGCCCGTCGGGGTAGAGCGTCATCGCGACATGTCCGTTGGCGGCGTGCTGCTCCGCGCCGTCGGCGCCGCGAATCTCGAACTCGGCCGCGCCCGGCGGCAACGTCTGGCCTTGACCCATCAGATCTCGTCAGATCTCGTCGTAGGCGAAGGTGAGCGTCTCGGCGGCCAGCACGCCCTGGCTCGCCGCCGGCTCCACCTCCAGGACCAGGACCAGGAAGTCGCCGATCTCCTCGGCCGGCGAGCCGTCCGTGAACGGCCCGACGTTGATGCCGTCGAGGTCGATGGGGCTGGCCTGCGTGGCGGTGAAGAGGTCGGCCATGTTCTCGACCGGCGAGCCCGCGGCGGCCGATTGCGGCGGGTCGGCGGCCTCGTCGGGCACGACCGGCTGCATGTAGACGCCGCTGACGGCGTACCAGGCCTTGATGCCGGCGCCGAAGTTGTTGGCCCCGTCGGAATAGGCGCGCAGATTGCTGATCTGCGTGAACGTGCCGCCGGCGATCTGCAGGCGCAGCCATTTCTCGAACGAGTACTCCTGCCCGGCGCTCGGAACCACGAGCGGGTCGTTCAGGTCGACGTTGGCGTCGTCGGCGTTCTTGAAGCGCACCGTGCCCGAGGTCTTGTTCGTCTTGGTGCCGGGCGCGGCGCCGTTGTACTCGTTGACGATCACGGTTGCCGCCATGTCAATGCCTCCTGTTGCCGGCCGGAACCACCAGGGTCCGGACATCGCCGTGCACCGAATGGCCGCCGCGCGCCGGGACCACGAAGGTTCGGGTCCGGCCCGGCAGGACCACCGCGCCGATCACGGCGTCGAGCGCCGCGGAGAAATCCGTCGTGCCGCGCAGCGCCGCCTCGAGCCCGACGCCCGCCAAGAGCGCCGCGCGCTTCGCGACGCCGTCCAGCACCGCCGCCAGCCCGCTCTCCAGCGCCACGGCCGCATCCACACCGGCCAGGGTCGCGCGCGCCTCCCGCACGGCGGCATCCAGGCCGGCGGCCACCGGCACGAGCTTGCGCACGGCCGCGTCGAGCGAAGCCGCGAGGACCTTGATCCCTTCCCCGGTCAGGTTCGCGTCCAGCGATGCGGCCATGACGAAGGCCCGGCTCACGGCGGCCTCGATCGCGCCCGTCAACGTCTGCGCCGCCTGCAGGACGCCGTCCAGGACCGCCGGCTTTTCGGCGGCGCCCTGCACGGCCGCCTGTAGACCGGCCTGTGCGGTTCGAACCGTCTGAATTCCCGCTTCGAGCTCGGCGGTCATCGCGACGAGGCGCGCCAGCGCCGCATCGGCGAACGCCGCCGGCGTCGCGCGCCGCGCAATGCCGGCGTTGAGCGAGGCGGTCAGCGCAAGCTGCTCCTGGACGGCCGCTTCGAGAGCGGAGGCGACCGTCTTGGTCGCGGCCCCGCCGGCCTCGGCTTCGACGGCGAAGGCGAACCACTTGCGCAGGGTCGCGTCGGCGGCCGAGAAGTTGAGCGTCCATCCGTTGGCGTCGAACGACACGAACGTGGCGTCGAACGCCGTCGCCCCGGTGTGGTCGTCGAGGTTGATCGCCTGGTCGTCGGACAGCGCCTGGTTGTTCGTAGTCGCCGCCGCGTCCTCCTCGGCGGCCGCGTTGCAGAACTCCGCCGCGTCGGTGAACAGCGACAGGGCGAACGCGCCCGCGTCGCCCGTGACGATCCTCGTATCCAGGCTTTGCAGCATGGTCGCGAATTCGAGCACGAGCTGCGGCTTGAAGCCGGGAGCGGTCTCCGCCCTGTTCCCCGTCGCGGTCGGGGAGTCCACGCCGCCGACCCAGGAGGCGCGCGTGCCGAAGTCGAGCGCCAGATAACAGATCGGGAAGTTGGCGCTGGCCAGGCGCGGCGTCGCCGAGAAGCCCTGCGCGTCGAAGGCCGAAATCTCGATCCCGAGGGTGTCGAGCACGCCGCCCGCCCGGCTTCCGTAAAGCTCCGCCTGCGGCGAGCCGGTCGCCCGGTTGTCGCGCGAACGGAAGGAAAAGCCGCGCTGATCGACCACCGCGCCGGCGTCGTGGGCGATCCCCAGGCTCCAATACCATTCGCCCGCGCCGGGGCCGAAGCCGGTGTTGATGTTGCCCACCAGCACGTCGCTGGGCCGGAACCCCGGGGCGGTCACGTCGGTCGCGACGTCGACGTTTCCCAGTTGCGCGTCGCCGGCCCGCGCGTTGTCGCACACGATCAACAGGCAGGTGACCAGCCGGCCGACGGCGTCCGCCGAAGACCAGTTGATCCTCGCGCCGGTCGTGCCGTCGCCGGTGTCCGCGGTGCTCAGGAACTTGACGAAGTCGGCCTCGCACTTGAGGTTGCCGGCCCCGTCCTTGACTCTGATGCACGAGGTGTTGTTGGCCCAGCGCCGCGTGTCGGTGGTCGCGAGCGCATGGCGGCTCGCCCCGCCGAAGTGCCAGCGCTGGGTCGCGCCCGTCGCCGCGCCGAGGCAGATCGCCGCGCCGTCGGCCGGCGTCCCGTCGAGCGAGCCCTCGGTGACCAGGAACAGGACGGCGTTGGGCGTCGTCCCGCCGAGATCGGCGGTGAAGTCCTGGTCGCCGGTCGCCGCGGGCTGCGCCAGGCGGACGGGGGCGAACTTGACCGCCATCAGGCGAGCCCGTTGATCCGGGCCGCGAAGGTCGCCTTGACGTTGTAGCCGAACAGGCGCGACTCGGCGAGGATCAGCGCCTGCTCGAGCACCGAGACGAAGTGCGCCTTATCGGCGGAGGCAGCGAACCTGGCCTTCATCCAGTCGAGGTCCGCGTCGTCGGCCGCAACCAGGCCGAAGCCGGCGACCACGTCGGCGCGGGCGATCGCGCCGTCCTGCCACTCCTGCAACGCCGCCGTGAAGGCGTGCACCGGAATTTTCCGATCCGCCTCGGCGGAAGACAGGTTGCCGACCAGCCGGTCGAACAGGGTCGCCATGGTCTAGAACTCCCGCATCGGGATGTCTCATCCCGTGTTTGCGCGCCGCCGCCCGAGGCCAACCCGGCGCGCCGATACCGATGAGCGCCCGAGTCACCTCGTGCGTCCATCGGTATCAGGGGGTTCGGACGGGAGCGAAAGAACCGGCGGGGCGTCGCGCCCCGCCGAAGTCGCAGGGAGGCCCGTGCGCATCACTGCGGCGCGTGGCGCGGATGGCCCTTGAGCACGAGCGCGCAGACCGGCCCGCCGTTGGTCAGGCCCGTGGGCACCAGCGTCGCCCGGATGAAGCGCTTGTCGCCGAGGTAGCCGACCTCGATGCGCACCGCGTTGTCGTTCGTGGTCGAGCCCACGATACCGCCCGTCACGCTCGCCGGCCCGATCACCTCGGCAAGGGTCACGTTGCCGAAGGCGCCGGGGTTTCCGGTGCCGTCGTCGTCGGCGTGCTCCAGTTTCAGCTCGACCTTGGCCGAACCCACCGGCGAGCCGCCAAGCTCGTCGATGTCGCCCAGGGCGACCACGATCTCGGCCGAGTTGAAACCTTGCAGGTCGATGTTGCCCGATTGCAGGTTGGCCCCCGCGATGGTCTGCGGCGCCACCGCCACCACGGTCGCGATGTTGTCGTGAAGGTCACGCATGGTCATGACTGAAGCCCTCCTTACGCGCCGACCTTGAGCTTGCGGATCGCCTCGGCGAGCACGACCTGGCCGCCGACGCGCCGGCGCGCGATGAAGCGGACGTTGCCGTTGGTCGCCTGCGTGAACGGGTCGCGCAGCACCGACAGGTTGATGCGGTCGACGATGGTGTAGGCGCGGCGGATGTCGCCGAAGACGACGGGGAACGCCCCGGCGGCCACGTCGGGCATGTCCGGGACCTCGAGATACGGCTGGCCCAGGATCGTGTTGGGGATCCCGTTGGCCAGGCCCGGCTGCCAGACGTAGTTGTTCTGGCCGTCCTTCAGCTTGCGGGCCTCGCCCAAGGTCTTGCGGTTGAGCAGCCAGGTGCCCTGAAGCGCGTAGCCGGTCTTGAGCCCGTGGTAAAGGTCGATGAGGCCGTTGGCCTGGCCGCTCGCGTCCGCGATTGAACCGGCGCTGCCGCTGACGGTCTCGGCCACTTGGGCGACTTGCAGCAGGCCCTCCGGCTTGCCCGCCCCGTCCCCGTTGACGAAGGCCGCGCCCTCGGTGACCGCGAACTGCTCGGCGAACTCCTGCTGAAGCTCCTCCTCGAGGTTGAACTCGGAGTCCTCCATCATCTGCTCGGAGACGTCGACGAGCGCGTAGAGCTCGTGCGTCGGGAATTCCTCGAGCCCGTAGGTCAGGCCCTCGGTCTCGGTCCGGGTCGCGGCCTCGGCGGTCCACACGGCGCCGAAGGTGCCCCGGCGCTTCGGCATCTGCAGGGCGCGCCGCGAGGTCTGGCGCACCCGCGCCACGGTCCTCAGCGGCGAGAACTCGACCTCGCCCTTGATGATCTCGCGGGCGAACTCGACCGGCGCCAGGTAGCCCGCGGTCGGATCGGCGCCCACGGTCAGCGCCTTCATCTCCTCGCGCGACAACGCCTCGCGGGCCGAATTCGGCTCGTCGCGCGTGCCGTACCTCAGGTAGTCGAAGTAGGCCTTCGCCTCCGGTCCGTAGTCCGGCCGGCCGCCGGGCGCGGCCGCGGCGCGGTTGGCGCGCCGGATCGCGGCTTCGAGCTGGTCCATGCGCGCGTTCATCTTGGCCAGCGCCTCTTCGTTGCGGCCGTTGCGCCGGTTGTTCTCGTCCCGGAACGCGGCCCAGGTCCGGCCCAGTTCCTCGACCGCGTCCTTGACCTGTTCGATGTCCATTGAGATCCCTCCTGCCTGGAGTTGCGCGCCGGCGCGGTGCGCCGGCGGCGGGTGAAAGCCGATCTACCTGCCGGCCGGGTCCGTGTCGGCCGCCGAGCCCGCGGCCACCAAGGTGGCGACGCGCCGGATGCGCGTCGCCAGGTCGTGGAGACCGTGGCCAGCGTCCTGCCTGGACACGAGTGCCTTGTACCCGGAGCCGAGGATGACCCGGGCCTGCGAGCGGCTGAACCCCGCGTCCCGCGTGAGGAACCGCTCGAATTCGCGTTCGGTGGGCAGATCGGCGCCCCTGAGCCGGGCCTTGACCCGGTCGACGCGCGCCTTGGGGTTGGCCGGGAAGGTGACGACGGAGACCTCCCAGAGTTCGATCCTGCTGATCCGCCGCACCGCCTTCTCGCGATCGTAGGCCGCCCCGCCCTTGGGCACGGAAAACCCGATCGAGAGCGCGTCGACCGCGCCGGCCCTGAGCAGCGCCAGCGCCTCGCGCGCCTGCTGCACCTCGAGGACCAGCCGGCCCTTGACCTCGAGCCCGGCGGCGGTCTCGGCGATCCGCTCCCAGACGCCGATCGGCGCGCGGGCGTCGTGCTGCCAGAGCAACTTGATCCGCTGCGGCCGGGCGATGCTCGCGCGGAAGGCGCCGGGCTCGATCACGTCGCCGACCCTGTCCGGGGTGCCGAAGGTCGAGGCCAGCCCCTCGAACACGCCGATCTCGGCGCCGTCGTCGGTGCGCAGCGTGGCGATTGCCTTCAGCTCGAACGGCACGTCGAGGTGCTCCGGCGCGTCGTGCCGGTTGCGCTCAGGCTCCATGTCCGCCGTCTCCTTCACACCCTCTCGCGAGTTTCAAGACGTTCGCGGCCGATCCCACGGGCGCCCGGCCGCCGGCGCGTCCCGGGCCCGGGTTGTCCGCCCCGCGCCGCGCCTGCCCAGGCGGCCCTTGGATCGCCATCAAGAGGGTCATTATCACCGAGACCTGGTATAAATCGCCGCCTGAACCGCCGGCGCGTCCGTGCTAGCCTCTCCGCGTCCGGACCAACCACGAGCCACGGGGGAGAGGTGCGAATGGCGGCGTATTGGATCGCGCGCGTCAACGTGACGGACGAAGCGGCCTATGCGGAGTACTCCAAGCGGGCGGGGCCGATCTTCGACCGCCACGGCGGGCGGTTGCTGGCGCGCGGCGATTCCTTCGTCACGCTCGAGGGCAGGGAATTCGCCCGCAACGTGATCACCGAGTTCCCGACGCTGGAACAGGCGCTCGCCTGCTACCGCTCGCCGGAATACCGGGAGGCCCTCGCCTTGGCGGAAGGCGCCGTCGAGCGCGACATCTGCATCGTCGAGGGCATGTAGCCCGCGTCGGCCGGACCCCGACGTGGCGGCCGGGAACGATTCGCGCGCGCGCCTCGTATACCTGTATGATGGACTGCAAGGGAGGGAGTGCACACCCGATGAAAAGGATCGTGGCAGCTCTCGCCGCCGCGGCCCTGCTCGCAGCGACCGCGCCGGCCTTCGCCGACGGCTACGGCCACGGGCACTACGGGCACTACGGCCATTACGGTCACGGGCACCGGCACGGGCACCACGGACACGGCTACGCGGTGCTCGGCGCGCTCGTCGGCGGCATCGTGCTGGGCCACCTTCTGACCCGCCCGTCCTACTACGCCGCGCCCGTGTATTACGCGCCGCCTGCGCCGCCGCGCCCCGTTTTCACCCACTGCCTGCCGACCACCGGGGTAGGTTACGTGGCCGGCCGGCCGGCCGAGTTCGGCGGCACCATGTGCTACGACCAGTACCGCCGGGGCTACATCGTCCCGGGCAGCACGTACTTCATCCGCTACCTGGGGTGAACGTCAGGCGCCGCGAGGCCCGTCCTCGCGCCGCCGCCAGGCAGGTGTTTTAAAACATCTTTGCGTTTGCGCGCGCATCCAAGGCCCGTCCAACCTCGATCTCCGGCCATGGCCGAGTCCCTGCCGGCTGCGGTCCGGACCGATCGAGGACCAGAGGTCCCGGATGCGGACCTGGACGTTCAACGAATTCATTCGCTTGCTCGAGAAGCACGGATTTGCGCTTGAGCGCCAAACCGGGAGCAGCCGGATATACAAAGGCGCAATCGGAGGAAAGGTCCGGTTGGTGTCAGTGCATTTTCATCGGGGCAGCGACGACATCAGGCGCGGCACGCCGCAGTCGATGATCCGCCAATCAGGGCTGCCCAAGAAGCTTTTTCGCCAGCCGACCGCCACTGGCCTACGCGGCACAAGGCACCGTAAAGTGATGGTGGCAGCCGTCCCCGTCATCGCGGGTGAACAACGAGCGCAAGGCATGGCCCAAGAACCGGAGCCGCAGCGATAGCGGCGCAGGGCGGTCCAGAAGGCGGGCACGGTCCTTCTCCGGAAGAGCGGTTACGCTCTCGATGTACAGGGCAATGGATTCATTCAGGGCGCGAAACACCTCCTCGAACGAGGTTCCCTGGACGGCGATATCCAGGTCCAGGCAGAAGGCCTCCCAATCGCCGTCACGGCCTTGTGCATAACATCTCAAGACTTTTCGCACGGTGGCCTCTCCCGCACAGACAGGGACGCCTCCATAACGGGGCCCTTCCCCGCCTGTTCATCGTTCTTGTCGCCGACTAACTTCCCGTTAAGCCGCGTGGTTAAGCCCTTCCGAATGGATCATATGGCGCTGAGGAGCGATCCCGCAACGGGTTTCGTTGCGTTGCAGCGAACCCGCGCGCGCGGCAAGAGCGCCGGCTCCGAGCCCGTGCAAGGCGCGCTCAGGCGGGCTTGGCGCGCTCCGTGTTCGCCCGCCGGGCCGGGCCGCCCGACCCTTTTTCGCCTGTACCGGCCGCCCGTTCGCCCGGGCGCGCGAGAATCGCGTCGCCGCCCTCGACCGGGCCGAAACCGGCGGCCGCGCGCTTCTCGTTGACGCTCAGGAAGTCCGCCGCCTTCAGGCGCGCCCAGGCCCGCTCGCGCCGCAGCGCCAGCGCCGGGATGTCGTCGAGGTCCACGTCGAGCGCCAGGTCGTCGTCGAACAGGGGCGCCAGCCAGCCGTTGAACTCGTCGCGCAGATGGCGCAGCAGCGGGATCACCGTCTCCTCCCACAGGGCCAGGCGCGCCTCGCGATAGTTGGAGTAGGTGTTGTCGCCCGGGATGCCGAGGAGCTGCGGCGGCACGCCGAAGGCCTGCGCCACGTCGCGCGAGGCGGCGTTGCGCGACTCGAGAAAGTCCATGTCCTTCGGGCTGAGGCTCATTTCCCGCCAGGCGAGCCCGCCGTCGAGCAGCATCGGCCGCCCGGCGTTGCGCGCGCCGCCGTACTGCTCGGCGATCTCGGCCTTGAGCCGGGCGAACTGCTCCTCGCTCAGGTTGGCCGCCGCGCCGCCCTTGGGCTCGTAGACGAGCGCGCCCGAAGGCCGCGCGCCGTTCTGCAGCAGGGCCATGTTCCACTTGTCGGACTCGTTGCGCTGGTCGATGGCGAAGGCCGCCGGCTCGACCGGGCTCAGCCCGTACCAGTCGTCGAGCGGGTTGAAGCTCTTCAGGTGCAGGATCGGCGAGCGCCCGGTCACCGGGTCGGCGTCCCAGCGCCGCTCGGCGCCGGCGAGGCTGAACACGAAGCCCTGGGGCAGGCCGGTCTTGCCGGCGATCACCTTCATGCGGTCGGGCCTGAGCGGCCACAGCTCGCGCGGGTGCCCCGTGGCCGGCGCCGCCTCGACGAAGCTGTTGCCGGCGATCAGAAAATAGCCGGTCACCGCCTCGATGAACTCGGAGCGCGCCATCATCGGGTTGGGGCGGGCGAGCAGGTCGAGCAGCGCGTGAGTCTCGACCGCCTGCCGCCCGGCGCGGCCGCGCCGGAACAGGCGCCAGTCCACCGAGGCCGCCGCCCGCGTCACCTGGCCGATCGCCCGGAAGGCGATCACGTTCTTGCGGTAGCCCTCCTCGGCGAAGGCGTCGAAGCGGCGCGGCGACCACACCGCGCGCCCCGGGTGCTGCATCGCGATCAGCGGCCCGGCGCGGGAGGCCTTGGTCTCGCGGCCCACGAGCGCCGTCCAGGCGTCCCTGAAACCCATGTCACAGCACCCGGATGCGCGGTTCGCCGGGCGCGGGGCCGAGCATCAGCTCGGTCAGCGCCCACACGCGCGCGTCCACGCGGTCCGGGCTGAAGCCGGCGCCGGCGCGCTCGAAGCCTGCCCCGGCCGCAGAGCCGGGGCCCGCCCCGGCCGCAGAGCCGGGGCCCGCCCCGGCCGCAGAGCCGGGGTCGACGGTGAGCGCGCACATCTGGTCCTCCAGCTCCGGGAAGGCGCCGACGTGGTGGACCCGGCCCTGCTCGTCGAGGGCCGCGACCGGCTCGGCGCGCGCCGCCTTGCCGCGGCTGGCGCGCACCGCCTTGTAGCTGACGTTCGGGTCCACGGTGCGGATCACGTGCTCGATCATCTCGCCGCCGTTGTTGACCTCGCCGACGATGCGGTCCGCCCCCCAGCGGCGATAGGCGTTGACCGCGGCCCGGCCCCAGGCGTGCGGGCGGGCGCGCAGGGACACGTCCTCGAGGACGTAGCCGTGGCCGTCGGCGCCCAGGCCGGCGACGATGATCCCGGTCTCGTCGTTCGTTTCGCCGGAGCCGGCGGCCGGGTCGATGGCGACGACGATGCGTTTCATCTCCGGTGCCTGGCGCCGCCTCAACTCGTCGATGCGCGCGCGGGTCCACAAGGCGCCGGGCACGTCCTCCAGCAGCTCGCCGTTCAGCTCCTGCCGGCCGAGGCGCGTGCCCTCGTAGCGGCGGATGATCCGCTTGATGAACGCCGGGGCCAGGTTGGCCATGTTCTCGTAGCTCGAGCCGCGGGTGATCACGGTGTCCGGGTCCTCGATCAGGGTGGTCAGCGTGCGGATCGGCCGGGGCGTGGTGGTCACGCACTGGCGCGGGCGCGCGCCCAGGCGCAGGCCGAACTGCAGATTGTTCCAGGTCGCTTGCGCGTGGCGCCACTTGGCCAGCTCGTCGGCCCAGGCGAGGTCGTGCTGCGGCCCGCGCAGCTGGTCCGGCTCGACCGCGTTGTAGAGCGTGGCGACCGCGCCGTTGGGCCAGGTCAGCCGCCGCTTGGACGGCTGGTAGAGCGGCCGGAACCCGGGCGGGTGCACGGCCAGCAGGCCGCTTTCGCCCTCGACCATCACGTCGCGCGCATCCGCCGCGGTCTCGGCGACGAGCGCGACGCGGCGGCAGGTCCCGCGCGACAGCGGGGTCGCGCCGCACACGCCGGCGCGCACCCATTCCGCGCCGCAGCGGGTCTTGCCGAAGCCGCGCCCGGCGAGCACCAGCCAGGTCGTCCAGTCGCCCGCCGGGGCCACCTGATTGGGCCGGGCCCAGAACCTCCAATCGAAATCGAGGTTCTCGGCCTCAGCCGTCGTCAGACTCCGCAGAAGTTTCTTCCGCTCGGAGTCGGGCAGCGATGCGAGCGATTTTGCGAGCGAGGCGTTCTCTGGCATCCTCGGCACCGGCCGCGCCTCCGTCCTCGTCGTCCGCGCCCGGCCCCGGCGGGACCAGGCGGCCGGAGAACAGGCCCAGGTGCCGGCCCAGCGCGGTCAGCGCCGTCAGCTTGCAGTGCAGCTTGACCCGGCGCGTGCCGCCGGCCGCCGTGCGCGTCTCGGAGACCTCGGAAACGAGCGCGGCCGCGGCGTCGGTGAGATCCTTGGAGTCGCGCAGCTCGACGCCGTCCTTGCCCCACGACAACAGGTCGCGGGCATCGCCGAAGGCGACCTTGGCCAGTTCCTTGACCACCGTGTCGGCGGTCACCCGGGTGCGCTCGGCGCGCGCGGCCTGCGCCGCCTCGACCGCCGCCGCCACCGCGGGCTTGCGCAGCAGGCGCCACGCCCAGTCGGTCGATGACTTTTTGCTGTATCCGGCGCGCCGTGCCGCCGCGGCGGCGTTGAGGTCGATCAGGTACTCCTGCACGAAGCGACGTTGCCGCGGGGTGAGCGGGCGATGCCGCGGGTCCGTGTCCGCGCGCGATGCCGCTGCGCCGGGCGCAGGCCTTTCGTCATGCATCGCCGAATCGCCCTCGCTCGATTGTCGCCGCCGCGCCAAAACGAAAACCCGCCGCGGGCCTTCCCGGGCGGGCCGTCCTGGGCGCTCTCTTCGAGCCTGCCCTTGGGTAGCCTATCAGCGTGACGCTGGCAAGACGGCGGGCTGTGGAAGAGCGGCGAAAAATTTCTTGGCGCGCGCCGCGGCGCCCCGAAACGCGAAAACCCGCCGCAGTTTTCTCTGGGCGGGTCAGTCTTGGGCGCTCTCTGCGAGCCTGCCTTGAGTTACCCGATCAGCGTGACGCTGACAAGACCGTGCGCTGTGGATGAACGGCACACGGCCGAAGCCTTGAGTTAGATCGCGATGATCTGCCATATGCTCAAACCGCACGCATGGCCCAGGAGAGCACTCGATACCGGAGCTTTCACAACGCTCAAAAATGACGGCCTATCGCAGGCCCCACAATGTCGGCTGATAGCCAGAGCACATAATGAGAAGTTTGAAGAAGCACCCCTTCGGTCCATTGGGGTGGTGGTCTCGCAAAGAAGACAAGCTAAAGTGCTATATGACGAACTGCCCGTTGTTTTTCCTCAGAACGTCGTGGGCCGTAGCGTTGAGAATTGGTCTTTGGTTTTGATCTGCGTATGGCCCTTTGATTGGGTAGAGTGTGACCGGAACGGATATCGAGCATGCGGCCAGCCATGGCAGCAGACAAAATGAAAGCGCGACAGCCCTTGTGTGCATGATATGCTTCTCCCGCAATTGCAGGTTATTACCATCGGACAATAATGCAAACTTCGATATGCGAGTTCGGCAACGCTGGAGGCATGGAGAATTTTCGGACGGTCTCGTTTCTCAGTCCACCCCGCACCCGGGCAACCATCACCTGAAGCAAATCTCAGACGAGTACGCGTGCAGGGGTTATCCCGCCCTCGTTCACAAAGCCGGGTCGCTCGCTCGATGAACTTCCGGGTTGGGTCA
>JBHHZJ010000026.1:0-36338 GCA_046758005.1 Kiloniellaceae bacterium | reverse complement strand
TTTTGCGGGCCGCGTGGGCCGGGTTCGGCGCGACGGACCCGGCAGGAACGATCCGGAACCTCCGCCGTTGGCGTCACTACGACGCCGGCGCACGGGTTCGAGCGCCGACCGCCGGGCGTTGTCGCGCGACCGCGGCGCCGCTACGATCCGGCCATGGTCGACTTCCAGCCCATCCTCGAGGCGGCGCGAACCCGTGCCGGCGGGGCCGCGGCCCTGGACGGCAGGCTGCCCGTGCCGAAGTCGGCCGAGGAGCTGCGCGCCGTCGGCGACGACCGCTATCTCTCGCTCATATCGCTCAGGATCTTCCGCGCCGGCCTGAAGCACAGCCTGGTGGACGCCAAGTGGTCGGCCTTCGAGGAGGCCTTCGCCGGCTTCGATCCGCGCCGCGTACGCATGATGAGCGACGATGACCTGGACGCGCTGCTCGCCGACAGGCGGCTGATCCGCCACGCCGGCAAGATCAGGGCGGTGCGCGACAACGCCGCAGCCATGCGCGCGCTCGCCGAGGCGCTGGGCGGCTTCGGCGCCTACCTCGCCGACTGGCCGGGCGCGCGCATCGTCGAGCTGTGGGACGACATCGCCGAACGCTTTTCGCAGATGGGCGGCAACTCGGCCCCTTACCTGCTGCGCATGGCGGGCAAGGACACCTTTCTGCTGACCGGCGACGTCGTGCGCGCGCTCAACCGCTGGGGCGCCGTCGAGGGCACGCCCAAGGGCAAGGCGGACCGGCGCAACGTGCAGGAGGCGTTCAATACCTGGGCCGCGGCGACCGGACGCCCGCTCTGCCAGCTCAGCATGATCCTGGCGCTTTCGGTGGACTGAGACTTGGTATGACTCCCGGGCGGGCGGCGTCCGCGCCCCGGCGGACTAGCCCCGCCGCCGGTCCCGCAACGCCCGCAGGTCCTTGAGGATCGGCATCTGCGCGAGGTCGGCCTCGCTCAGGCGCCGCCACGCGATCCGCTTCGGCGCCGCCGGGGGGTGCGCGACCTCGATCGCCTCCTGCGGCGTCACGATCGCCGAGAGCGGCAGGTCGTTGGGCTCGGCAGGGATCCGGTCGACGATTTGCAGGGGATGGACGGTGGTCGCGACCGGCACGGGCGGGTGGCCGAGTTCGCGCAGGATGGCGAACTCGAGGTCGCTGTAGCCCGCGCCCTTGCCGCAGCGCCGGCCCCCGCGCGTGACCGCCACCGAGCCGGCGACGATGGCGTCCACGGCGGGCATGTCCGCGAGCGGGACCTCCTCGGCCCAGCGCTCGCCGGTCGAGATGTTGGCGGCTTCCGCGATCTTGTCGGCCGGGATCCTTTCCGGATCGAACTTCTTGAAGCCGCCGTGCAGGCGCGGCGTCGGCACGAAGAGCGTGATGCCGCGGCGCAGCGCCTCCGCCCGGACGTAACGCTGCGGCGAATCGGGATTGACCTTGAGGCGCCGGGCGCTTCTCCAGGGCTCGAGCTCGAACAGGCGCCGCGCCGCCTCGCGCGCGCCGACGAAGTTGGGGATGCGGCCGTGCGGCGGGAAGGGGAAGCGGGCCACCTTCGCGGCCTGCAGCCGGTCCCAGACCGCCTCGCGCGCGGCGTCCTTGTCGTCGAACTCTTGCGTCATGCGGGCGCTCCTCCGTCCGGCCGCTTCGTCAATGGAGCCCGGCGGGCGCGCGGCGGTCAACCCTCGCCCGTGTTCGCTCGGACGCCGGTGAGCGAGACGAGGCCCAAGACCTCTTCCGGCAGATGGTTCCAGAAGAACTTCATCTGCGGGTCGTCGCGGCGCCTGACGCCGGCGTGGTTGCCTTTGGCCGAGCAGAAGAGGTGGAAGTGGGACCGCTGGGCAAGGTCGAACACCCAGGCGCCGTCGTCTCGGAGCGACCAGCGCAAATCGGCCTTGTAGGCCTCGATCCGCACGATATGGCCGGGGCAGCGTCGTCCATCCTTGTAGATGAACGGGCAGGGAAGAGGTTTCATGCGCCAATACCCCCGTCGATTTTTCGGCCGCTTGTGTTGCGTGTCGGACGGAAAAATACTCTCTGCAGGCCGTGGATACTCACCACAAAGACACCAAGACACAACGAATTTCAAAGTGTTCTTGGTGCCTTCGTGCCGTGGTGGTGAATCTCTTGTCAGGTGGATCGGGGCATGAAATGTCGGTCCCGCAACACTAGATCAGGCCCGACGAGGCCGGCATTGGGCCGGGCGCCGGCGCGCGCGGGCGCGCCGTCTCGAGGCCGCGCGTCACACTCGACTCCAGGCCGAATCGGAGTCCATGCTGATCGCTCCGCACACCTGAAACGGCGCCCACGCGCGCCGCGCACGACGCCGGGGTCCGTCAGAACGCCAAGGGACATGTCCGATGAGCCTCGTTCAAGCCGAATCCGATTTCGACGGTCTGATCGAAGAGGTCATCCTCGACCTCGACTCCTTTGAAGGGTTGCCGCGCCGGGCGCTGAAGACGGCCGCGGACAATTGGGAAATACTCCTGCCGGAGTTCCTCGAGATGCTCGAGGCCTATGTCCGCGATCCCGAGGCCAACGGGGAGGCCGAGCGCGCGCTTTTCCTTGTCGTGCACCTTTTCGGGCAGATGCGGGAAAGGCGCGCCTACCGGCCGCTGACCCGACTCCTCCGCATGGACCCGCCGTACGTGGAAGCCGTGCTCGGGGATGCCGCCACGGAGACGTTGCACCAGGTCCTCATAAGCGTATTCGACGGCGATCCGCAACCCCTGCGCGCGGTCATCGAAGACGCGGACGCCGACGAGTTCGTCCGCTCCCGAGCGTTCGACGCGCTTGCGTTTCTGGCCAAGGAGGGCCGGATCGACCTCGAGGACGTGAAGTCGTTTTTGCTGCGCTGCTACAGCGATCTTCAACCTCAGCGTGAGTGCATGGTCTGGGTCGGCTGGCAGAGCGCGATCGCCTATCTCGGCCTGGCCGAATTCAGAAGCCTGGTCAGGAAGGCCTTCGCAAGCGGAAAGATCAGCCGGTTCCACATGGACTACGACGATTTCGCGAAGGACCTGCGCCGGGCCGTCGTCGGCAGTGGCAGCGGCTATGACGTCCACGCCGACCTGCGGCCGTTCGGCGACGTCGTCGAGGAGATCGGTCACTGGCACTGCTTCTCGGAGGAATACTTCCGGGTAAGGGAGCGCATTCAAAGGGCCTGGGAACGGGCCCGGGAGGCCGCCGTCGCCAAGCCCCACGTCAACGTGTACCGGGACGTGGGCCGCAACGACCCGTGTCCGTGCGGCAGCGGCAGGAAGTTCAAGAAGTGCTGCCTGCATTGAAGGGTCGCGTCGAGGACCCGGTTCGCGCAAGGCTTTGATCATTGAACTGTGGCGAAAAGTCGGGCCGCGCGACCGGCCCCTTCCTGTCGCCCCGTCCGGGGCGTCCCGGGATCGCCGCGCCGCTCCGAAGGCACTTCTCAAGTGATCATGTGGATACGGGAAATAAAACGGCGCTCGTGCTGAACGATATGGTTAATGAATCGTGAAATTGTTATTGCCGCGTCTCAAATATTGACCCAACATGCCGGGATGTCGTTGCACGATGCAATGTCCATGGCGCGGCAGGTCGTGAAACGGCAGTCACGCTTGCCGCGGTTCTTGCTGGCCCTGGCCGCCGCCTGCCCGGGTGTCGCACCCGGGGCGTGGGCCGAGCAGGGCGGCGAGATGCCGACCGGGCACCTGGAGGGCGCGGCGCCCGAGTTCCGTGCGTGGCTGCCGCGCGCCCTGGAGGGCGATGCCCGGGCCGCGTTCGAGCTGGGCGCGGCCTTCGCGCACGGCGCCGGGCGGGCGGAGGACTACGCCGAAGCCGCGCGCTGGTACCGCAAGGCCGCCGAGCGCGGCAACCCGCGCGCCCAGCACGATCTGGCCGTCCTGTACGGCAAGGGCCTGGGCGTGCCGCAGGACTATGTCCGCGCCTATGTCTGGTTCGACCTCGCCGCCGCCGGCTTCGGCCACGGCCGGCGCCGGGAGCGGGCGATCGAGCTGCGCGACATGATGGCCGCCTTCATGACCCCCGCCGAGCGCGCCGAGGCCGAGCGGCTGGCGCAGGCGTGGCAGGGCGCGACGAAGTAGCGGAGCCGCTCGCCGATCGCAGGCAAGCACGGCGCGGCATCACGAGTCGCGCAGCGCCTTTCAGTCGACCTCGTGGGCGGTTAGAAACATCGCCCTTTCCAGGGCGGCGAAGAAGTGCTGATAGGGCTCCGGGTCCTCGACCGCCTGGATGTTGTATTGGGCGTTGGCGCGCACCAGCATTTGCGTCTCGCCACGCGGGCGCACGGTCACGGTCATGCGGAGCTGGTAACCGTCGAGTTTCGTACCGCTCACGGTGCCCAGAATCGCGTCCGCTTTATCGACGACGAAACTGAGATCCTGGAGCGTCGCTATGACCGTGCGCAGCGTCTTTTCCTTATCGATCGTGTCAAACGCGCGCGTTTGAAAACTTCGGAGTTCGACTTGACTCTTCGTCATGGCGAGCACCTGCTCGCGCGAATCTGTCTGGCATCCCAGAAACAACGCTGCGATGCTTAACGCCATGAAAACAGTCAAGGATCGCTTTGCCGTGATCATATCTGGTGCGCCTCCAGGAACACCGATTTGGACAGTTTCTCAAAAAATTCTTGATACAGTTCCGGCTCGGTCAGAGCCTCTGTCTTGGAAATCTGTCCGCGGTTGTTCCAAATGATTCTTTGAAACGTAATCCGCACGGCGGTGCTGTCCGCGCGCTCGCCGTGTGTCCGTGTGACCAGAGATGCACGAATCTTCTGTACCGTGTCGATGGGCATGCTTGCGCCGAACAGGACGGCCATGAATATGGCACCTGCGACTTGCCCGGCTTCGGTTGCATCACGGTCCTTCGAAGCGACGATCACTCCCAGCGCGGTTTCACTTTCATCCAGGTTGAAGCCGAGGTCCTGAAGCACCGCAGCCGAGGCCGACAGGAGCACCGCCTCGTCCGCGGTATCGAAGCGGCGTGTCTGTGCCTGCCGCTGCTCGAGGCTCTCCTGGGTCAGTTGCAGCGCCTCTTTTGGGATCGTCTGCTGACAGCCGATGAGGCCCACCGCTGCAAGCAAGCTTGCTAAGACGATGCGGCCGGTCATTCCCCCTCTCCCTTTCACCGTCTGGATATTGGACTTAGAACTTCGAGCTGTGGTAGGCGAAATCTCGAACCTTTCTTTGCTCGTCAAACTTAATGATGACGGTCAACGTTCGTTGGCTGGTCGAACTCGCGCCAGCGCCGGAACTGTAATAGGGACCGGCGGCGCCGCCGACCAGCCCGGAGCCCACGAGAGTGCCGCCAAGGACCAGGGCCGCAACACCGCCACTGCTCCTGGAATAGACCCGATCGGTCGCGATCTTGTCGTAAATCCAGACTTCGCGCCCTTTTTCGTCGGTCGAGACGATGTTGGGCGACCCGAGCACCGAAGCTACCTCTCCGCCCGACATGCCCACACGAACCTCCCGCTGAACGACGCCGACCGTCAGCCGGTCGCCCTCGTCGCTTTGAACCGCCGCCTGGTGTTGTTGCGCGGACATGCAGCCGGTCAAAGACAAGACAATGAACGCCCAGGTGGCAAAACGTGCCATGGCCTACTCCGTGAATCTTGCGATAAGTTTTGAATATATGCGATTTTTGCAACCAGTAATAGCTGTTATCGTTCTAATTCGAATTAACTGGTTCCGTTCCACCGCGGGCCAAGGCGCCCAAAGGCGCCTCTTTGGCCGGAACCGATCCAGGACAGAGCACCGACGGAGCCGCGATGCCGCTGTCAAACGCTCGGTTGTCCGTTCGGCCAGGATCCCCGCCCGAGCGGGGATTGCCCCGGTGTCTCCGCCCCAAAGCGGCCTCACGCGCGGCGCGTCGAGGACGGCGAAGACGATGGCTTACGGGGCGGCCATAGGCCCATCCCCCCGTGCGTCTCCGGGTGCGGATCAACCCCGCTCGGGCTCGTCAATCGCGCCCGACTGCCGTGCCCAGGCGCGCAGCTCGGTCTTCAGCACCTTGCCGTAGTTGTTCTTCGGCAGGCGATCCACGAATCGGTAAGCGCGCGGTCGCTTGAAGCGGGCGATGCGCTTCAGGCACAGCGCGTCCAGCGCCGCGGCTTCGACCGTTTGCCCGGGCCGCGCCACGACGAAGGCGACCACCTCCTCGCCCCACTCGGCGTGCGGCCGGCCGACGACCGCGCACTCGAGCACCGCCGGGTGGCCCTGCAGGACCTCCTCGATCTCGCGCGGGTAGACGTTCGCGCCGCCGCTGATGATCACGTCCTTGGAGCGGTCCTTGAGGGTGAGAAAGCCGTCCTCGTCGAAGGCGCCCATGTCCCCGGTGTGCAGCCAGCCGCCGCGCAGCGTGCGCGCGCTCGCCTCGGGCTCGTTCCAGTAGCCGAGCATGACCGAATCGCCGCGCACCAGGACCTCGCCCAGCGCGCCCGGCGGCAGCGTCCGGTCCGCCTCGTCCGCCACGCGGACCTCGACCACGGTGTGCGCCCGGCCGACCGAGCCCAGGCGCGCCTCGTAGCGCGGATGGTCGCGCCGCGCGTGCTCGGCCCGGGTCAGCGCCGTGATCGTCATCGGGCTTTCGCCCTGGCCGTAGATCTGCACGAGGCGGTCGCCGAGGCGGGCCATGGCCTGCTTGAGGTCCTCCACGTACATCGGCCCGCCGCCGTAGACCACGGTTTTCAGGTTGCCCAAGTGGGCCGGCGCGCAGGCCGGGTGCTCGACCAGGCGCTTCACCATGGTCGGGGCGGCGAACATGGTGAGGCCGCGGTGCCGGCGCAGCAGGGCAAAGATCTCCTCGGCGTCGAACGCCCCGCTCTCGGGCACGACCTGAAGCGCGCCCGCGGCCATGTGCGGCAGGATGTACAGTCCCGAGCCGTGCGACATCGGCGCCGCGTGCACGATGCCGTCCTCGGGCGCGATGCGGTCCACGTCGATGAAATAGCTGAGCGTCATGGCGCGCAGGTTGCGGTGCGAGAGCATGGCGCCCTTCGGCCGCCCGGTCGTGCCGCTGGTGTAGAACAGCCAGGCCAGGTCGTCCGCCGCCCGCTCGACGAGATCGAGGGCCTCGGCGGCCAGCAGGGCGCGGTATCCCGCCGACGGGCGGCCGGGCGCGCCGACGTCGATCAGCTCGACGAAGCCGTCCAGACCGGCCGTGTGCGGCCCGATGGCCTCGGCCAGCGCGGGTGTCGCGAAGCACAGCCGGGTGCCGCTGTGCTCGAGGATGTAGCGGAACTCCAGCGGATGCAGCTTGGCGTTGATCGGCACCGCCGCCAGGCCGGCGTGCCAGCAGGCGAACAGGACCTCGACGAACGCCGGGCTGTTGGTCATGGCCAGCGCCGCCCGGTCGCCCTCGCGAAGTGCGAAGCGCCCGCGCAGGGCGCCGGCCAGCGCCGCGACCCGGCCGGCCAACTCGCCGTAGGAGGCGCACGGCCTTGGCCCGAGGGCCAACGCCGGGCGCCGCCGATCGGCGGCCGCCGCCCGGCGCAGCAGATGGGCGAGGTTCACGGTGGTCCTCCCGCCGGCCGGGGCCCGCTGCCGGGCCTTCGCCTCGGGCCCAATGTTCCAATTTCGGCCGATTCGGTCAATCCGCGCGCACCCCGGACTCGCCTCGCCTCGGGCGGCCTGCTATATGAAATACGAAGAGTGTTCGACAGTTGCTGTCGCGGGCCGCGGGCCGGCCCGGAAGGACACAAGAGGTGCATCGCGCCATGCAGGCCAGGCGGCATCTGCGCGCCCTCGGCGCCGCGTTGCGGGGTGGGGCGGCGGCTTGGGTGTGCGCGGCTCTCTTGTTTTGGCCGCTCGGCCTTGCGGCCCAGGAGATGACGTTCTTCCGGATCGGCACGGGCTCGACCGCGGGAACCTACTTCCCCATCGGGGGGATCATCGCCAGCGCGATCAGCAAGCCGCCCGGAAGCCGCGAATGCGCTGCCGGCGGCAGTTGCGGCGTGCCCGGCCTGATCGCCGTCGCCCAATCCACCGAGGGCTCCGTGGCCAACGTGCTGGGAATCGCCGAGGGGACCCTGGAGTCCGGGCTCAGCCAGGCGGACATCTCCTACTGGGCTTACAACGGCGAGGGCATCTTCAAGAAGACCGGGCCGCTGACCAAACTGCGCACGCTGGCCAACCTGTTTTCCGAATCCGTCCATATCGTGGTGCATCGGAATTCGCGAATCCACAACGTCGCCGACTTGCGCGGCAAGCGGGTCTCGATCGACCGCGAAGGCTCCGGCACGCGGGTCGACGCGTTGCTGATCCTCGAGGCCTACGGCCTCGGCCTCAAGGACATCAAGGCCGAGGCGTTCGCCGCCGGCGACGCCGCGGACCAGCTGCGCGCGGGCGAGCTCGACGCCTTCTTCATGGTCGTGGGCACACCGGCCAGGGCCGTGGTCGACCTGGCCGAGGACTCGCTCATTACCCTGGTCCCGATCACCGGGAAGGAGGCGGAGACGCTGCGCGATGCCTATCCGTTCTTCGCCAAGGACCTGATCCCCTCCGGGACCTACTTCAACGTGCCGTCGACCGAGACGCTGTCGGTCGGCGCACAGTGGCTGGTCTCGGCCGACGTGCCCGATGACGTGGTCTACCAGATCACCCGGGCGCTTTGGCACCCGAACACCCGCCGCCTGCTCGACAGCGGGCACCCCAAGGGCAGGCTGATCAACGTCTTCTCGGCCTTGGACGGACTGGTCGTTCCGCTGCATCCCGGCGCCCGGCGCTATTACAGCGAGGCGGGCATCCCATTCCCGGCCGGCACCGATTGACCCGCAGGCGTCGCGCTCAGGGGTTCTCGATGACCCAGGTCTCGGCCTTGGCGGCGGCGATCCATTCGCGCATGGCCGGCCGGTTCATCACCGCATCGCGGTAGGCTGCGGCGGTGGGATCGAGTGCGACCCCGTAGGTGGCGAAGCGGGTCGCGACCGGAGCATAAAAGGCGTCGGCGGCGCCGAAGTCGCCGAACAGGAAGTCGCCGGAGCGGCCGTGGCGGTCCCGGCACTCTTTCCAGATGGCGGCGATGCGCGCCACGTCGGCGGCAAGTTGGCCGGTCGGCCCGGGGGCCCGCCCGGGCGCGCCCCGGCGCAGGTCCATCGGCATAAGGCGGCGCAGGGTCGCGAAGCCCGCGTGCATCTCGGCCGAGACCGAGCGGGCGAGCGCCCGGGCCTCCGGGTCGCGCGGCCACAGCCCGGCCTCGGGGAAGCGTTCGTTCAGGAACTCCGCGATCGAAAGCGTGTCCCACACCGTCAGGCCGCCCGCCTTGAGCGCCGGCACCCGCCCGCTCGGGCTGTGCCGCAGGATCCGCTCCCGCGTTTCCGGCCGGTTCAGGGGGATGACCACTTCCTCGGCGGCGGCGCCCGTCTGCTTGAGCAGCAGCCAGCCGCGCAGCGACCAGGACGAATAGGCCTTGTTGCCGAGAACGATGGTGAAGTCCGTCATGGCCTGTCTCCAGGAACCGGCCCCGCCCGGCCGCGCCCAGGATAGCCGCGGCGGGGCGCACGACGCCACGGCGTCGCGCGCGGTGGGCCCGCCCGGCGCCGGGCGGGATTTCCGCCGCGTTCGGCGCAGGATAAATATTAAAATTTAATAAAATTGTATACATTTCAACGTTTCTTAAAGAACGGTTAATTTATACCGTTAATGGAAAATTTATATTTGACTTTTCAAGAATTGTTGTTAATGTTCCGTTAATCAATGTTCGGGCGGATCCAACCGCCGGCATGCAAGGACGGGTTCTTTGGGGTTTGAGGAGGTTGGGTAGGATCATGCGGGCTTCGTTCAGGAGCGGACTGGGAATCGTCGCGGTCGAGTACGGCATCGTCACTCTTCTCCTGAGCCTGCCGGTCATCGCCGCCGGCTTCGGCTACGGGCACGCGATCGGCCGGGTCTACGGCTACCTTCTGGAAAACGTCACGGGGGTTGTGGCGACGCTCGGCACCTGACGGCGAGGCGCACGGCATGAGGCCGGCGGCGGGCAGGTCCGGTTAGGCCGGTCCGCCTCCGTCGGCCAGCTTGGGACACTGGTCGCGGGCTTCGGCCCGCGATTTTTTTCTGGCCGGCCGCCGCGCCGTATGCTCCAGATGCGATGCGGATCCGACGGGGAGACCGAACCGGGAGGGGCGATGCCGGCGCACTTGGCGAGCCGGGCGGACCGTGGAACGGTTCCGATCACGCCGCTGACGAAAGATACGCTCGAGGATTGGCTTTCGGCCCAGCCCGGGCGCCTGGCCGCCTGGGTTGAGAGCGTCGGGTTCAAGGCGGAGCCCGGGACGGTGTGCCCGCTCCCGGGCGAGGGGGGCGCGCTTGCGCGCGTGCTCGTGGCAATCGATCCCGAGGACGACATCTGGTCCTACGCCGGCCTGCCGGCCGCGCTGCCCGCCCGGGCGCCGGCCGGGCGCTACGCGCTCGACGCGCCGCTGTCGGCTGCGGCGGCGACGCGCGCGGCCTTGGGCTGGGCGCTCGGCGCCTACGCCTTCACCCGGTACCGCAAGCCGCACCGGAGCTTCGCCACCTTGGTCTGGCCCAAGGGCGCGGACCGGGCGGCGGTCGAGCGCGCGGTCGAGGGAACGTTTCTGGTGCGCGACCTGATCAACACGCCGGCGGAGCACATGGGCCCGGGCGAGCTGGCCGCGGCGGCCACGCGGCTCGCCCGCGCGCACAAGGCGCGGATTTCCGTGACCGTCGGCGAGGCGCTGCTCAAGAAGAACTATCCCGCGGTGCACGCGGTCGGGCGGGCCAGCGCGCGGGCGCCGCGCCTGATCGACCTGCGCTGGGGCGCGCGGGGCCCGCGGGTGACCCTGGTCGGCAAGGGGGTGTGTTTCGACTCGGGCGGGCTCGACCTCAAGACCGCGGCGGGCATGAAGCTGATGAAGAAGGACATGGGCGGCGCGGCGCACGCGCTCGGCCTGGCTGGGATGATCATGGCGGCCAGGCTGCCCGTGCGCCTGCGCGTGCTCGTGCCCGCGGTCGAGAACAGCGTCTCGGGCAACGCGCTCAGGCCGCTCGACGTGCTCGCGACGCGCAAGGGCCTGACGGTGGAGGTCGGCAACACCGACGCCGAGGGCCGCCTCGTGCTGTGCGACGCGCTGGCCGAGGCCGAGCGCGAGCGGCCCGACCTGGTCCTGGACTTCGCGACCCTGACCGGTGCGGCGCGCGCCGCGCTGGGCACCGAGCTGCCGGCCATGTTCTGCAACGACGAGGCGATCGCCGAGGCGGTGCTGCGCCACGGCGCCGCCCAGCGCGACCCGGTCTGGCGTCTGCCCCTGCACCGGCCCTACCGCCCCCTGCTCGACAGCAAGGTGGCCGACCTCAACAACATCTCCGGCGATTCCTATGCCGGGGCGATCGTCGCCGCCCTGTTCCTGGCCGAGTTCGTGCGCCCCGAGACGCCCTGGGTGCATTTCGACATCATGGCCTGGAACGTCCGATCCAAGCCGGGCCGGCCCGAGGGCGGGGAGGCGATGGGCCTGCGCGCGAGCTACGCGCTGATCGAGGAGCTGGCCCGCGAGGCCGCCGCCGCCCGGCGCGGATCGGGGCGGAAAGGTCGGTCGGCGTAAAGTCCGGGACGCTCCGGCCCTTATAGTGCCGCATAGTGCCGCGACCGTGTGTGCTACGGTGTCCGGCGGCAGGGGACGGGAGGCTTCGATGTTCAAGAACATTCTGTGCGCGGTCGATGGCTCCGCCCACGCCTTGAAGGCGGCCGAAGCGGCGAGCGAACTGGCGGCGAAGCTCGGCGCGTCGCTGACATTCCTGACCGTGACCAAGGAGCTCAAGGTCACCGACGAGATCAAGCGCTACATGGAGATCGAGCACCTGACCGGCTCGCCGCAATACGTGCTCGACGAGATGACGGACCGGGTCCTCGACGAGGCCAACGACTGCGCGGCGCGCTGCGGGGTGCAGAACGCGCGCACCGAGGTCAAGACCGGCAACCCGGCCCGCACCATCGTGGCGCACGCCGAGCGCAGCGGCGCCGACCTCATCGTGATGGGCAGCCGCGGCCACGGCGATATCGGCGGCGTGCTCTTGGGGAGCGTCTCGCACAAGGTATCGAGCCTCGCCAAGTGCAGCTGCATGACGGTGAAGTAGGAACTTCACGTCGGGGTGCTTCGCTCTTGCCGCGCGGGGCCGGCGCGGCTAACCTTCGTTACGGCACCGGAACGACGTGGCCTTGGCGTGAAGCTTGCTCCGAAAGAGGCGCTCGAGTTGTGGCGCGGCGTCATGGCGGCGGCGCTGCGCCGGGAGCATCCCGACCTGACGGCGCGCCAGTTCGCGCTCCTGCTCCACGTTTATCTCATGCCGCCGCCGCACACGGTGCGGGGCCTGGCCCGCGAGCTGAACATGTCCAAGCCGGCGGTCGTGCGCGCGCGCGACCGCCGGGGCCGCCGCGGCTTCCTGCGCCGCCGGCGCGACGCGGCCGACCCGCGCACCGTGCTTGTCCAGCGCACGGTCAAGGGCTCGGTCTTCCTGCGCGAGTTCGCCGACCTGGCCGCGGAGCTGGCCGGGCGGTTGTGATTTTATACCAACGGTCCTTGATATTGACCCATTTCATGGGAGCAAATCGGCTCGTCCGGGCAGGCGCGGCGCGAAGCGCGATGCGGGACATCGGGCGAGCGGCGCAACGCACCCGGCGCGCCGATTTGCCCCACCGCAGGCCGGGCGCTTTTGGCCGCCGGAGGCGTCGCTCGTCGCTTGAAGTGGCCCGCACTACGGCGCGACTCGCTCCTGTCCGGCGACAAAAATCGCCTCGGTGAAATGGGTCAATATCAAGGACCGTTGGTATCAATACCCCCGCTGCAAGTCGACCACGTGCTCGAGCGGCAGGCCCGCGCGCAGGCGGCGGATGTTGTTCACCACCGCCTCGGCGGCGGTTTCGGCGATGGTCATGCTGGCGACGTGCGGCGTGATCACGACGCGGGGGTGGGTCCAGAACGGGCTGTCGGGGGGCAGCGGCTCCTTCCGGAACACGTCGAGCGTGGCGCCGCCGACCTGACCCGACTCGAGCGCGGCCAGCAGGTCCTCCTCGACCACCTGGTCGCCGCGCCCGGCGCTGACGAGCGCCGCCCCGCGCGGCAGGGCCGCGAAGGTCTTCGCGTTCAGGATGCCCTCGGTCTCGGGCGTCAGCGGCAACAGGCACACCAGGATGTCGCTGCGGTTCAGGAAGGGGGTCAGGCCGCCGTCCCCGTGGAACGTGGCGATGCCCGGGCGCTGCTTCGGCGTGCGGCTCCAGCCGGCCACGTCGAAGCCGAAGCCGGCCAGCGTGTCGGCCGCGTCGCCGCCGAGCACGCCCAGGCCCATGATCCCGACCCGGCGTCGCGAGGTGGCGACCTGCTCGATCTCGCGCCAGACCTTGGCCCGCTGCTGTTCGGCATAGTCGAGCATGAAGCGGTGGTGGTGGAGCACGCTCATGACCACGAACTCGGTCATGCCGGCGGTCAGGCCCGGCTCGACCATGCGCACGATCGGCACGCCCTCGGGCAGCTCGGGGTCGGAGGAGAGGTGGTCGATGCCGGCGCCGATGGAGAAGATCGCCTTCAGGTTCGGATAGCGCCGCAGCTCGCCGCGCGGCGGTTGCCACACCAGCGCGAACTCGATCTCCCCCGGATCGCCTGCATAGGGCCAGTCGCGCACCTCGAGCTCGGGCGCGAGGCGCTCGAACGCCCGGAGCCAGGCGTCGCCGCGCTCGATGTCGGTCTTGAGCAGAAGGGTCATGACGGCCCGTAGTTACATTCTGACCACGTCGCCGTCCACCGCCTCGAGCTCGAAGGCGGCCTTCATGAGCGCCTTGGTGTAGGGGTGCTCGGGCGCGTCGAAGATGCGCTCGGCGGGGCCGTGCTCCATGACCCGGCCGTCGCGCATAACGAGGACCTCGTCGGCGAGCGCGCGCACCACCTTGAGGTCGTGGCTGATGAACAGGTAGGCGAGCCGGTGCCGGGCCTGCAGCTCGCGCAACAGGTCGACGATCTGCGCCTGCACCGACATGTCGAGCGCCGAGGTCGGCTCGTCGAGCACGAGGAAGCGCGGCTTGAGCACCATGGCGCGGGCGATGGCAATGCGCTGGCGCTGACCGCCGGAGAACTCGTGCGGGTAGCGGTGCCGGCTTTCCGGGTCGAGGCCGACCTCGGCGAGCGCATCGACGATCATCGCCTCGCGCTCGGCGGCCGTGCCGCCCAAGCCGTGGACCTTGAGCCCTTCCTCGACGATCTGGCCGACCGACAGGCGCGGGCTCAGGCTGCCGAAGGGATCCTGGAAGACGACCTGCATCTCGCGCCTGAGCGGGCGCAGCTCGCGCGATCTGAGATCCTGGATCGTGCGGTCCGCGAAGCGGATCTCGCCCCGGCTCGAGACCAGCCGCAACAGCGCGAGGCCGAGCGTCGTTTTGCCGGAGCCGCTCTCGCCGACCACGCCCAGCGTGTGCCCCTCGCGCACGGCGAGCGAGATGCCGTCGACGGCGCGCACGTGGTCCACCGTGCGCTTGAGGAGGCCTTTCTTGATGGGGAAGTGCACCTTGACGTCGGCCCCGGCCATCACCACCGGCGCCTCCGCCGGGGCCTCGACCGGCGCGCCCTTCGGCTCGGCGGCGAGCAGCTTGCGCGTGTAAGGATGCCGCGGCCGTTGGTAGATGTCCTCGACCGGGCTTTGCTCGACGATCTCCCCTCCGGTCATGACGCAGACGTGGTCGGCCATCTTGCGCACGATGCTGAGGTCGTGGGTGATGAGCAGCAGGGCCATGCCGAACTTGGCCTGCAGGTCCTTGAGCAGCTTCAGGATCTGTGCCTGGATGGTGACGTCGAGCGCGGTCGTCGGCTCGTCGGCGATGAGCAGGTCCGGCTCGTTGGCCAGCGCCATGGCGATCATGACGCGCTGACGCTGCCCGCCCGAGAGCTCGTGCGGGTAGGCGCCCAGGCGCTTGGCGGCATCGGGAATGCCGACCATCTCGAGCAGCTCGAGCGTGCGCCGGCGCGCCGCCTCGTGGCCGAGGCCCTTGTGCAGGATCAGCGTCTCGTTGACCTGCTTCTCCACGGTGTGCAGCGGGTTGAGCGAGGTCATCGGCTCCTGGAAGATCATGGAGATTTCGTCGCCGCGCACCGCGCGCAGAACGGGCTCCGGCGCGCCCAGCAGCTCGCGGCCCTTGAACGCGATCGAGCCGGTCGGGTGGCGCGCCAGCGGGTAGGGCAGCAGCTGCAGGATCGACAGCGCGGTCACGGACTTGCCCGAGCCGCTCTCGCCGACGAGCGCCAGCGTCTCGCCCCGGCGAATGTCGAAGGAAGCGCCCTTGACGGCGTCGAGCGGCCCGCCCGGCAGCTCGAAACGGGTCCCCAGATCGCGCACGCGGAGCAGCGGCTCAGCCATCAGCGGCCCTCCTGCGCCGCCGCGGCTGGCGCCGCCTCGGCCGCGCGCTCGGCCGGCGGCGGCTCGCCGGCGAACAGCTTGCGCGGGTCGAAGGCGTCGCGCACCGCCTCGCCGATGAAGACGAGCAGGCTGAGCATCACGGCGATGGTGAAGAAGCCGGTGAGCCCGAGCCAGGGCGCCTGCAGGTTGGCCTTGCCCTGGGCCAGGATCTCTCCCAGCGAGGCCGAGCCCGGCGGCAGGCCGAAGCCGATGAAGTCGAGCGCGGTCAGCGTGGTGATCGAGCCGGACAGTACGAAGGGCAGGAAGGTGAGCGTCGCCACCATGGCGTTGGGCAGCACGTGGCGGAACATGATCACCGGGTTGGACACGCCCAGCGCGCGGGCCGCGCGCACGTAGTCGAAGTTGCGCACGCGCAGGAACTCCGCCCGCACCACGCCGACCAGGCTCATCCAACTGAACAGCAGCATGATGCCGAGCAGCCACCAGAAGTTGGGCTCCACGATGCTGGCCATGATGATCAGCAGATAGAGCGTCGGCAGGCCCGACCAGATCTCCATGAAGCGCTGGAACAGGAGGTCGATCCAGCCGCCGAAGTAGCCCTGCACCGCGCCGGCGGTGACCCCGACGATGGTGCTGAACACGGTCAGGACCAGCCCGAACAGCACCGAGATCCGGAAGCCGTACACCAGCCGGGCGGTCACGTCGCGCGCCTGGTCGTCGGTGCCCAGCCAATGCTCGGCATCGGGCGCCGAGGGCGCGGGGGTGGGCAGGTCCCAGGCCACGGTGCGGTGGTTGTAGGGCACGAGCGGCCAGACCATCCAGCCGTGGCGGTCGATCAGATCGGCGACGTATGGGTCCCGATAGTCCGCCTCGGTCTCGAACTCGCCGCCGAACGTGGTCTCCGCGTAGGCCTTGAAGATCGGCACGTAGATCTCGTCCTCGTAAAGCACCAGGATCGGCTTCTCGTTGGCGATGAACTCGGCGAACAGGCTGGCGGTAAAGAGCGCGAGGAAGATCCACAGCGACCAGAAGCCACGCCGGTTGGCGCGGAAGTTGTGCAACCGCCGCCGGGTGAGCGGCGAGATCCTCTTGCCGAGGAAGCTATCGCGGTGGGCGGCGGCCATCGCGCTTATGTCTCCAGGGCCTCGAAGTGGATGCGCGGGTCGACGATCGTGTAGGTGATGTCGCCGATCAGGTTCATGAGCAGGCCGAGCAGGGAGAAGAAATAGAGCGTCGCAAACATCACCGGATAATCCCGGTTGATCGCCGCCTCGAAGCCGAGCAGGCCGAGCCCGTCGAGCGAGAAGATCACCTCGATGAGCAAGGCGCCGGTGAACAGGATGCCGATGAAGGCGCTCGGGAAACCGGCGATCACGATCAGCATGGCGTTGCGGAACACGTGGCCGTAGAGCACCCGCCGCTCGTTCAGCCCCTTGGCCCGGGCGGTGACCACGTACTGCTGGTTGATCTGGTCGAGGAACGAGTTCTTGGTCAGCATGGTCAGGCCGGCGAAGCCGCCGACCACCATGGCCAGGATCGGCAGGGTCATATGCCAGAAATAGTCGGCGATCCTGGCCGGCCAGGGCAGCGTCCACCAGTTATCGGAAACCAGCCCGCGCAACGGAAACCAGTCGAGGTAGCTGCCGCCGGCGAAAACGACGATGAGCAGGACCGCGAACAGGAAGTTCGGGATCGCGTAGCCGACGATCACCACGCCGCTGGTCCAGACGTCGAACTTCGAGCCGTCGCGCACCGCCTTGGCGATGCCGAGCGGGATCGAGATCAGGTAGACGAGCAGCGTCGTCCACAGGCCGAGCGAGATCGACACCGGCATCTTCTGGAGCACGAGATCGATCACCTTCTGGTCGCGGAAGAAGCTCTCGCCGAAGTCGAACACCACGTAGTTGCGGATCATTCGGACGAAGCGCACGTGCGCCGGCTTGTCGAAGCCGTACATGCGCTCGATTTCGGCGATGAACTCGGGGTCGAGGCCTTGGGCGCCGCGGTACTTGCCGGTGATCGCCTGCCCCGCGGCGCCGGCCGGCGCGCCCGGGCGGACAAGCTCGCCCGTGCCGGCGCGGGTGACCCGTTCGACCGCCTTGGCGCCCTCCCCGGTAATCTGCGAGATCAGCTGCTCGACCGGCCCGCCCGGCGCGGCCTGGATGATCACGAAATTGACAACCATGATGCCGAACAGAGTCGGTACGATGAGCAACAGGCGGCGGACGATGTAGGCCAGCATCTGCGCTCTTCCCTATTGCTTACTGCCGGGCGTTCCTGGGCCACCCCCGCCCCGGCGCTCTCCCATGGAGGGGGAGGGAGCGCGGCCTCGGCGCCGGTGTCTTTTCGCTCCCCTCGTGCGGGGGAGGCTCGGGGCGGGTGGTGAGCGAAGCATCCTTGACACCTGGTGCTAGCCGGCCGTCTTGCGCGTCATGCGGCGCAGGGTGAAGTAGCCGAAAAACAGCAGGAGGCCGACCGCCAGGTAAACCAGGGCCGTCCCCGTGCCGCCGTCGCCCGCGCGCTCGGCGACCTCCGGCTCGCGGCCGCGCCGTTCCGCGAGCGCCCGTTCCTTGGCGGGGTCGATCCACCAGTAGTTCAGGCTGGTGCCGTTCTTGGGCGTCACCTTGGGACGGCCGAACTTGTCCCAGTAGGCGATGCGGTCGAAGCGAATGTGCCAGTTGGGCACCACGTAGTGCCCCCACAGCAGGACGCGGTCGAGCGCGCGCGTGCGCACGATCAGGGCTTCCCGGTCCGGGGCCGCGATGACCAGCTCGATCAGCTCGTCGACGACGGGGTCCTTGATGCCGGCCAGGTTGCGGCTGCCTGCGGTGTCCGCGGCGGCGGAACTCCAGAAGTTGCGCTGTTCGTTGCCGGGCGAATCCGACTGGCCCCAGCTCGCCACGAGCATGTCGAAGTCGAAGCTGCGCAGACGGTTCTGGTACTGCGCCGCGTCGACCAGGCGGACCCGGGCGTCGATCCCGAGCCGTTTCAGGTTGCGCACGAAGGGCAGCACGATGCGCTCGAAGGCGGGCGAGACGAGCAGGATCTCGAAGCTCATCGGCGCGCCGGTCTCGGCGTTGACGAGGCGCAGGTCGCGCACGACCCAGCCCGCATCGGCCAGCAGCGCGAAGGCGCGCGCGAGGTTTTCGCGCGGCCAGCCCGACCCGTCGGTCTTGGGCGCCCAATATGCCTGCGTGAACACCTCCTTCGGAACCCGCCCCCGGTAGGGCGCGAGGATCTCGAGCTCCTGCGGACCCGGCAGACCGGTCGCCGCCAGCTCGGAGTTGGAGAAGTAGCTCTCGGTCCGGGTGTACTGGTTGAAGAACAGGTTCTTGTTGGTCCACTCGAAGTCGAAGGCGAAGGCCAGCGCCCGGCGCACGCGGCGGTCGGCGAAGACGGCCCGCCGGGTGTTCATCACGAAGGCCTGCATGCCGGTCGGGCGCTCGTGCGGAAACTTCTGGAGCACGAGCCAGCCCTTCTCGACCACCGGCACGTTGTAGTCGAGCGCCCAGGCCTTGGCTTGGTTCTCGACCCGGACGTCGATGTCGCCGGCCTTGAGCGCCTGGCGGATCACCGTGTCGTCGCGGTAGTAGTCGATGCGGATGCGGTCGAAGTTATAGACGCCCCGGTTGACCGGCAGGTCCCGGCCCCAGTAATCCTCGACCCGCTGATAGGTGACGTGGCGGCCGGGCTCGAAATCGGCGATCCGGTACGGTCCGCTGCCGAGCGGCGGCTCCAGCGTCGTCTTCTCGAAGTCGCGGCCCTCCCAGTAGTGCCGGGGCAGGATCGGCAACTGCCCGACGATGAGCGGCAGCTCGCGGTTGTCGCCCTCGGCGAAGGTGAACTTGACCTTGCGCGGCCCGACGCGCTCCGCCTTCACGACGCTCTGGTAGTAAAAGCGGTAGAACGGGTGGCCCTTGGTCTTCATCGTCTCGAGCGAAAAGATCACGTCGTCCACGGTGATCGGCTGGCCGTCGTGCCAGCGCGCTTCGGGCCGTAGCGTGAAGGCGACCCACGAGCGGTCCTCGGGCCACTCGATCGTCTCCGCGATCAGGCCGTACTCGGTGAAGGCCTCGTCGGCGCCGCTGGTCATCAGGCTCTCGACCAGGAAGCCCAGGCCAGCGGCCGCGGTCCCCTTGGCGATGTAGCCGTTGAAGCTGTCGAAGGTGCCCTGCGCCGCTTGGCGCAACGTGCCGCCCTTGGGCGCGTCCGGGTTGACGAAGTCGAAGTATTTGAAATCCGGGCCGTACTTGGGCTCGCCGTGCATCGCGATCGCGTGCGTGACGCGGACCCGGCCGGGCGCGGGCGGCGTCTCCTCGGCCCATGCGCCCGACAGGAGCAGCAGGCTGAACGCGACCAGGACGAACGGGAACGTGCGCATGACCTCCAGCGCGCGACGACGGCGCGCCACTATAGACCGATTTCCGGGCCAAACACCATTCCGCCACGCGGCGGTCAAGGCGTCGTGACGTCACGGTGCACGGCGTTCAACAGGCCGAGCGCCGCGGCGTGGCAGCGCGCATCGCCGGCGGCGATCACCCGGCCGTCGGAGCCCAGGTCCAGCGGCGCGCCGCGCCAATCGGTGATCATCCCGCCCGCGCCGGCGACCACCGGGACGAGCGGCAGGAAGTCGTACACGCCCATTGTCGCCTCGATCACCAGGTCGATGAAGCCGCTGGCGAGCAACCCGTAGGCATAGCATTCGCTGCCGTACATGGGCTGGGCGACCCGCGTGCGCACGCGCTCGAAGGCGGCGAAATCGTCGCCGGGGAACATGTGCGGCGAGGTGGCGAAGAGGATCGCCCGGGCCGGGTCGGGGCACGCCCGGACCCGCGCCGTGCGGACGCCGCGCCGGTCGGTGTGCGTGGTCGGCCGTCCGGCGGCACCGACCCAGCGCTCTTCCATGACCGGCATGTCGATGACGCCGAGCACGGGTTCGCCGCGGCGGAGCAGCGCGACCAGGGTGCCGAACTGGGCGTGGCCTGAGATGAAGCGCTTGGTGCCGTCCAAGGGGTCGAGGACCCACACGTACTCGGCCTCCGGGCGCTCGGGCCCCTGCTCCTCGCCGATGATGCCGTGATCCGGACAGGCCTCGGCGATCAGGCCGCGCATCGCCGCTTCGGCCTCGCGGTCGGCGATCGTGACCGGGCTGTCGTCCCGCTTTCGCTCGACGGTGAGCGGCTGCCGGAAGTGGCGCAGGACCACCCCGCGCGCCGCATCCGCCAGGCGCCCGGCGAGGGCGACGTAGGGCTCGGGACAGGTCAGCAACGGCGGGGCCGCCGGCCGCCGCGCCGCTACTGCGGCAGCGGCGCCGGGTTCTCGCTCAGCGTCCGCAGGAAGGCGATCAGGCCGGCGCGATCCTCGGCCTTCTTGATCCCGGCGAAGCTCATCTTGGTGCCGGCCGCCCAGTCCTTCGGCTTGGTCAGGAAGGCGTTCAGGTTCTCGTAAGACCAGACTTGATCTGCTTTCTCCTGCAGGGCTCCGGAGTAGGAGAAGCCTTCTGCCGAGGCGATCGGGCGATTGACGACGTTCCACAGGTTGGGCCCGATCTTGTGCGGCCCGCCCTGCTCCAGGGTGTGGCAGGCGGTGCACTTCTTCGCAATCTTCTGTCCGGCGCCCGGGTCGGCGGCGGCGAGCAGCGGTGCCACGGGCTCGATCTTCGCCTCGGCCGGCGCGGCGGGGCCGGCCTCTTCGGCCTCCTCGCCCACCACGACCTTGTAGGCGGGCTCCTCCAGCGGCTCGATTTCGTAGACGATCTCGGCGATGAACCCGGACATCATGGCGACCACGCCCGCGGTCAGCACGGCGGCGATGATCTTGTTGATTTCCAGAGTCGACATGACCTAACCCCCGCAACCCCGCATACGCTGCGGGACAATAGCCTCGCGATTCCGGGCGTTCAATAGGACGGCGGCAAGAAAGCCGTTTTTCGCGCGCCGCCCCGTGGCTATGCTGCGCGACCCGTAGGCGCTCTTTTTGCGCCCGGCCCGGACCATGAGCCTGCCCGAGTCCCCGATCGTCGTCATCCCCGCGCGCCTGCGCGCCACGCGCCTGCCCGACAAGCCGCTCGCCGACATCCACGGCCAGCCCATGATCGTTCACGTCTGGCGCCGCGCCGTGGCCGCCGACATTGGGCCCGTGGTGGTGGCTTGCGCGGAGGAGGCGATCGCCGAGGCGGTGCGCGCGGCCGGCGGGCGCGCCGTGCTGACCCGCCCCGGCCACCCGTCGGGCTCGGACCGTGTCCACGAGGCCGTGGAGCGCCTCGACCCCGAGGGCCGGCACGACGCGGTGATCAATCTGCAGGGCGATCTGCCGACCATCGCGCCGGGCCTAATCCGCACCGTGCTGCGGCCGTTCGCCGAGCCGGCCGTGGACGTGGCCACCCTGGCGGCGGAGATCACGGACTGCGCCGAGCGCGACGACCCCAACGTGGTCAAGGCCGCGGTCGCCTTTGCGCCCCAGCGGACCGGGGCGCCGCCCGGCGCGCGGGCGCTCTACTTCAGCCGCGCCAGGGTGCCGTGGGACGGCGGCGGGACCCTGCCCTTGTACCACCACATCGGCGTCTACGCCTTCCGGCGCGCGGCGCTCAGGCGCTTCGTCGCCCTGCCGGCCTCGGCCCTCGAGAAACGCGAGAGGCTGGAGCAGCTGCGCTTGCTCGAGGCCGGCATGCGCATCGACGTGGCGCTCGTTGACACCGTCCCCCTCGGGGTCGATACTCCGGCCGACTTGGCGCGCGCCCGCGAGCTGCTGGCGCCTCCGGGCGGTTGAGCCAGGACTCCCCGAAAGACCGTCTTCGCGCATGGCCAAGGCTGCCGAACCCAGCGACGTGATCGCGTTCCAGGGCGCCCCCGGCGCCTACTCCGACATGGCCTGCCGGTCGGTCTACCCGGCGATGACCACGCTGCCCTGCGCCTCATTCGAGGACACCTTCGCGGCGGTCGCCGAAGGGCGCGCACGGTTCGCCATGATCCCCGTCGAGAACTCGAACGCGGGGCGCGTGGCCGACATCCATCATCTACTGCCGGACTCGGGGCTGCACATCGTGGGCGAGCACTTCCAAGAGGTGGACCACCAGCTGCTCGCGCCCCGCGGCGCCGCGCTCGAGGCCATCCGCGCCGTGCACAGCCACGTCCAGGCGCTCTCGCAATGCCGCAAATTCCTGCGCGCGGCCGGGCTGAAGCCCGTGATCCACGCCGACACCGCCGGCGCGGCCGCCGAGGTGGCCGAGCGCGGCGAGCCGAGCCAGGCGGCCATCGCCTCGAAGCTGGCGGCGGAAATTTACAAGCTGCAGACCCTGAAGAGCGACATCCAGGACACGGCGCACAACGTCACCCGCTTCCTGATCATGGCCGACGAGCCGATCGACCCGGATCCCGCCGACGGCCCGGTCATCACGACCTTCGTGTTCCGCGTGCGCAGCGTGCCCGCGGCGCTGTACAAGGCGCTGGGCGGCTTCGCCACCAACGGGATCAACCTGACCAAGCTCGAGAGCTACATCCTCGACGGCAATTTCACGGTGGCGCAGTTTTACGCCGACATCGAGGGTCACCCCGACGCGCGCCTCGTGCGCCTTGCGCTCGAGGAGCTCAGCTTCTTCTCGCGCGAGGTGAAAATCCTCGGCGTCTATCCGGCGCATCCGTTTCGCAAGACCGCGGCCGGCGCGGCGCCCTGAGCCGGCCGTGCGCAAGCGCCGGCGCGCGCCGCCGGCATTAACCAAAGTAATGAATATGCGCTAAGGCCAAAATTAATCTAGTTTTTTTCAGAATAATACTGGATAAAAAGAAGACCTGCTTGAATGGGGACAAGGCGTTATTTTGGTTATTCTTAACAATCACCGTTAATCAGCGACGGGGCGGCGTCATGGATTTCGGGGTCTGGGGGTACGGGTCGATCGTGGGGATCGCGGCGGGATTGGTCGGGCTCCTGGTCACGCTGAGCACGTTCTTCTACCTCGGCATCAACACGGTGCTGCTGTGGAAGCTCGCCGTCGAAGGGGCCGAGACGCGGCGGGAGCTGACCGTTCCCCTGCTGCCCGTGTTCTTCCAGAACTTCGGCATTCCGATGGCCGTTCTGGGCCTGACGTTGAGCTTGACCGAATTGGCGCTCATGGGCGCCCTGATGATCGCCTTCGGCGCGCTGCTCACGTCGGATCGGTCGGTGTCGCTCCATCCCGCCGTCGAGGCGCCGTTGCTCGCGCTGGCGGCCACGGCGCTGGCCTCGGCCGGCCTGTTCCACGGGCTGATGTAGGCCCCACCATGTTCCCATGATGGCGGCGTCCCGGGCCTGGACCGGTACGTTTGCTCAGTACGTGACGCCGAGGAAGTACAAACCGTGGGCCGGGGCGGTCGCTCCGGCCGCGCTGCGCGCGCGCGCGTCCAGGGCCCGCTCCACGTCGCCGCGCGCCCACTTGCCGGCGCCCACCAGTTTGAGCGTGCCGACCATGATTCGCACCTGGTGGTGCAGGAAGGAGCGGGCGCGGGCGACGATCCGGACCTCGGCGCCGCCGCGCGCGACCTCGAGGGCGTCGAGCGTCTTGACCGGCGAGGCGGCCTGGCAATCGGTGGCGCGGAAGCTGGTGAAGTCGTGCCGGCCGACCAGCGCCTGCGCCGCCTCGTGCATGGCGGTGGCGTCGAGCGGGACCGGGACGAACCAGGCCCGCCCGCGGTCGAGGGCGAGCGGCGCGCGCCGGTTGACGATGCGGTAAAGGTAGGTCCGCTCCTTGGCGGAGAACCGGGCGTGGAAATCGGGCTCCGCCTGCTCCGCCGAAAGCACCGCGACCGGGGCCGGGTTCAGGTGGTAGTTGAGCGCGTCGCGCAGCGTGTCCGCCGTTGTCTCCTTCTCGAGATCGAAGTGCACGACCTGGCCGAGCGCGTGGACCCCGGCGTCGGTGCGCCCGGCGGCGTGGGCGGTCACCGTCTCGCCGCAGAAGCGGCGCACCGCCTCCTCGATTGCGGCCTGAACGCTCGGCCCGTTGTCCTGGCGCTGCCAGCCCACGAAGCCGCCGCCGTCGTACTCGACGACCAGCTTGAAGCGGGTCACGCCGCGTCCTCCGGCAGCGGCAGCCTGGTTCCCGGCGGCAGCGGGAAGCCGCGCAGGAAGGCCGCCGCGTCCATCGCCGCCTTGCCGGCGCGCTGCACGCGCGTGACGCGCAAGGCGCCGGCGCCGCAGGCCACGGTGAACCGTTCGTCCAGCACGGTGCCGGGCGCGGCGTCCGGCGGCCCCGCGACGGCCGCGGCGGCCAGGACCCTGAGGCGGTCGCCGCCGGCGACGAGCGTCGCCCCGGGCCGAGGGGCAAGTGCGCGGACCTGCCGCGCCAGTTGGTCGGCGGGGCGGCGCCAGTCGAGTCGGCCTTGCGCGGGAGTCAGCTTGGCGGCGTAGGTCGCGCCCTCGGCGGGCTGCGGGCGCGGCTGCACGCGCCCGGCGGCGAGCCCCGCCAGGGCCTCGACGATCAGGCGCGCGCCGAGTTCGGCCAGGGCATCGTGCAAATCCGCCGCGGTCGTCCCGTCCGTGATGGGCACGGCCTCCTGGAGCAGGATCGGGCCGGTGTCGAGGCCCTCGTCCATGCGCATGATCGTGATCCCGGTCCGCGCGTCGCCGGCCAGGATGGCGCGCTGGATCGGCGCCGCGCCGCGCCAGCGCGGCAGCAGCGACGCGTGCACGTTGAGGCAGCCGAGCCGCGGCGCCTCGAGCATCGGGCGCGGCAGGATCAGCCCGTAGGCCGCCACCACCGCCGCGTCGAGGTCGAGCGCGGCGAAGGCCGCCTGCTCCTTCGCGTCCTTGAGGCCGGCCGGCGTGCGCACCGCCCAGCCCCGTTCGGCCGCGTAGGCGTGGACCGGCGAGCGCCGCGGCCTGTGGCCGCGTCCGGCGGGCCGCGGCGGCTGGGTGTAGACCGCCGCGATCTCGTGCCCGGCCGCGGCCAGTGCGCGCAGGCTGGGCACGGCGAACGCGGGCGTCCCCATGAAGGCGAGGCGCAAGGGCGTCATGGCAAGGGCCAGACTAGCACGGGCCGGGCGCCGCGCCGCGCGGTCGCGCCGCGTCAGAGCACGTGGGCCGGGTCGGGGGCCGGGGCCTTTCCGGACTTCTTCGCCTTGAGCAGCTTGCGCAGGATCATGTTGCGCTTCAGCGCGCTCAGGTGATCGACGAAGAGGATGCCGTCGAGGTGGTCCATCTCGTGCTGGATGCAGGTCGCGAGCAGGCCGTCGGCCGCCAGCTTGCGCGCCTGGCCGTGCTCGTCGAGGTAGCGCACGCGGATCGCGGCCGGGCGCGCGACCTCGGCGTAGTGCTCGGGCAGCGACAGGCAGCCTTCCTCGTAGACGGCGTCCTCGTCGGAGACCCACAGCAATTCCGGATTGACCATGCGGTAGGGCCGCCGCTCCTCCCCCTCCTTGGACACGTCGAGGACGATGACCCGCTTGAGCACGCCGACCTGGGGTGCGGCCAGGCCGATGCCGGGCGCCTGATACATGGTCTCCAGCATATCGTCCATGAGCCGGCGGAGCGCCTCCTCGACCCGCTCCACGGGTGCAGAGATCTCCTTCAGGCGCGGGTCCGGGGCCGTGATAACGGACAGGAGGGACATCCCTGGGCGGTCTTGGAATCCGTGCAAGCTTTCCAGGCTCTTAGGTATGGCCTTCGCCGCACAGCGTCAAGCCGGACCGCCCGGAGCGGGTCCGGCCGCCCGGCCGGACTGGGAATTGAGGTAAATCAAGGAGGCCGGCGCGTTGCCCGGAGTATGGTTCCTGCCTCCCGTTGTTCGAAACGGGCCTCGCGCCGGGAGCCGGCCGCAAAGCCGATGGGACTGTCAGGGCAGACGCCGCCGTTGTCGCCGGTCTTGCTTGCGGGCTTGGCCATCCGGCCGCTCCCACCGGTTCTCCTGCAGCCGATCGTGGACGTGGCCATGGCCGCCATGCGGCGGCGTTATTCCGAGGTCTTCGCGCGGCTGGCGCCGCTGGCCGACGCGGCGTTCCTCATCGACCCGGTCGACCTGCCGTTCAGTTTCCTGTTGCGTCCGGGCGGGCGGCCGCCCGGCCTGACGGTCGTGCGCGACGGGGAGGCCGACGCGGAGGCGGCGGCGACGATCCGGGGGCCACTATTGGCGCTCATCGACCTGCTCGAAGGGCGCGTCGATGGGGATGCGCTGTTCTTTTCCCGCGATCTTGTGATCGAAGGGGACACCGAGGCAGTCGTCACCTTGCGCAACGTGGTCGACGGCGCGGAAATCGATTTCGTCGAGGTCATGGCTTCTCCGTTGGGTCCACTGTCCGGCGTCGTGCGGCGCCTTGCCGCCCCGGCCGGCGCGGTGTTCAGGCGAATGGCCCGGGATCTGGACGATATTCAGGCCGCCTTGATCGCACCGGCCACGAGCCGGTGCGACGCGCTGGCCGCGGACCTTCGCGAAATCCGGGACCGGGTGGACGGGATTCATCGCCCCGCCCCGCGCGCAGACGTCAAGGCGGGGCGCCGCGACGGGGGCGCCGGGCGGTGACGGCGAAGCGCCTGGAGCTCGTCTGCCCCGCGGGCACGCCGGCGGCCCTGCGGGCGGCGGTGGACGCCGGCGCCGATGCGGTCTATCTCGGCTTCCGCGACGAGACCAACGCGCGAAACTTTCCGGGCCTTAACTTCAGCCGCGAGGAGGTGCGCGACGGCCTGGTTTACGCCCACGGCCGGGGCTGCAAGGTGTTCGTCGCGGTCAACACGTTCCCGCCCGCCGGACGGCCGGGGTCGTGGCACCGCGCCATCGACGATGCTGCCCGCCTGGGCGCCGATGCGGTCATCCTGGCCGACCCCGGACTGTTTGAGTATGCGGCCGGCAAGCACCCGGACCTGCGCCGGCACCTCTCGGTTCAGGCCTCCGCGTCGAACGCCGAGGCCATCGGCTTCTACCACGAGGCCTTCGGCATCAAGCGTGTCGTGCTGCCGCGGGTGCTGACGCTGGCCGAGATCGCCGAACTCAACGCGGAGGTTCCGGTGGAAACGGAGGTCTTCGCCTTCGGTGGCATGTGCGTGATGGCGGAGGGGCGCTGCCTGTTGTCGTCCTACGTCACCGGGCAGTCGCCCAACATGAACGGGGTGTGCTCGCCGGCCAGCCACGTCCGTTACGAGCACAAGGACGGCCGGCTCGTCTCGCGACTCGGCGATTTCACGATCGATGTCTTCGGTCCGGGCGTGCCCGCGGGTTATCCGACTCTGTGCAAGGGCCGCTTCGTGTGCGGCGGCTGCGCGTCCCACCTGTTCGAGGAGCCGACCTCCCTGAACGTGCTCGCGATCCTGCCGCAAATGGCCGAAGCGGGCGTCACCGCCCTGAAGATCGAGGGCCGCCAGCGCGGCCGCGCCTACGTCGAGCGGGTCGTCGCCGCATTCCGCCGTGCGGTCGACGCCGCGGCGCGCGGCGAGCCGGTGGCGCCGAACGAGCTTCACGCGCTGACCGAGGGCGGGCGGAACACCCTCGGCGCCTATCGCAAAGGCTGGCGGTGATGGCGCACGACGCCAAACTCGCGCTCGGGCCGATCCTCTTCAACTGGCCGGCGCAGGAGAAGCGCGACTTCTTCTTCCGGATCGCGGACGAGGCCCCGGTGGACACGGTGCACCTGGGCGAGGTCGTCTGCTCCAAACGGGCGCCTTTCTTCGCGCCGTACGCGCCGCAGGTGGCCGAGCGCCTGCGCCGGGCCGGCAAGGAGGTCGTGTGCTCGAGCCTGGCGCTCGTCATGACGGAGCGGGAAAGAGAGGACATGCGGGCGCTGGCCGCCGCCGCGGACCCGTTGATCGAGGCCAACGAGCTGGGCTGCGCGGCGCTGCTCGCCGGACGGCCCCACGCGATCGGTCCGTACGTCAACGTCTACAACGAAGGAACGCTGCGCTACTTCGTTCGCCGCGGCGCGGTTCGGGTTGCGCTCCCGTTCGAGCTGCCGGCCGCCTCGATCGAGGTCCTGGCCGCGGCCACGGAACACGTGGCGCTGGAGGTCCAGGTGTTCGGACGGACGCCGCTCGCCATCTCCGCGCGCTGTTACCATGCGCGCGCCCACGGGCTGCACAAGAACAACTGCCAGTACGTGTGCGAAGCGGACCGCGACGGCATGGCGCTGCGGACCCTGGAGGGCGCGCCCTTCCTCGCGGTCAACGGCACGCAGACGCTATCCTACACGCTCGGGAACCTGGTCGGCGAGCTGGATCGGCTTGTGGACATCGGGATCCGGCGGTTCCGCCTTTCGCCCCATCGCCTCGACATGGTTGCCGTGGCGGAGGTGTTTCGCGCCGTGCTCGACCGCCGCTGCGATGCCGACGAGGCGATCCGGCGTCTTTCCCGACTCGCCGCTTTTGCGCCCTTCGCCAACGGCTTCTACCACGGCGTTGCGGGCTGCACGCTGGTCCCGCCCGGTACGGCCCATGCGGAGTAGCCGTTTCTTCGCGCCGGCGGTGCGCCGCACGTCCCCGAGCTTTTCGCTGCCCCCAAAACCGGATCCCGTGTTAGCTTGACCCGAACCTGAAGGAGTCGTTCGCAGCCGTGGATCCGGCCCTCATCGTGGTGGTCGCGGCGGCGCTGGTGATCGGCGTTGCGCTCGTCCTGCTGCTGACCCGGGGCCGCGCCGCGGGCGGGGGCGACTTGGCCGCGCTCGACGGGCGCCTGGCTCAGATGGCCGAGAGCCAGGCGGCGGTCCAGGCCCAGCTCGCCGACCGCCTCCAGGCGCAGGAACGCACGCTCGCCAAGGTAGTCGAGGAACGCCTCGGCGACTTCGCCAAGCGGGTGAGCGACCGGCTCCAGGAGTCCGCGGCCCAGAGCCAGACCACGCTGACCGACCTGCGCGAGCGCCTGGCGGTCATCGACAAGGCGCAGAGGAACATCACCGAGTTGTCCACGCAGGTCGTCGGGCTCCAGGACATCCTCGCCAACAAGCAGGCGCGCGGCGCCTTCGGCGAGATCCAGTTGCGCGACATCGTCGAGGCCATCCTGCCGCCCTCGGCCTACGCCTTCCAGGCGACGCTCGGCAACGACAGGCGCGCCGACTGCCTGCTGCGCCTGCCCAACCCGCCGGGGCCGATCGCGATCGATTCCAAGTTTCCGCTGGAGAGCTACCAGGCCCTGCGGGATGCGCGCGAGGAGACCGCGCTCACCGTGGCGCGCCGGGCCTTCGCCGGCGACGTTCGCAAGCATGTGCACGACATCGCGGCGAGGTACATCGTGCCCGGGGAAACCGCCGAATCGGCGCTCATGTTCCTGCCCAGCGAGGCGGTCTACGCCGAGCTGCACGCCAACTTCCGCGAGGTGGTCGAGGAGTCCTACCGGGCGCGGGTGTGGATCGTCTCGCCGACCACGCTCATGGCCACCCTCAACACGGTGCGCGCGATCCTCAAGGACGTGCGCATGCGCGAGCAGGCCGGCGTGATTCAGGCCGAGGTGCAGACCATGCTCAAGGACGTGGCGCGGCTGGACGACCGGGTCGGCAAGCTGCAAAAGCACTTCGAGCAGGCCAATGAGGACGTGCGCCAGATCCGAATCTCGACCGAGAGGGTGACCAAGCGCGGCGAGCGCATCGTCGATCTGCAGCTCGAGGACCAGCCCGCAGAGGCCGAGGCCCTTGCCCCGCCGCCGGCGCAGCAGGCGGCAGGCGATTAACGGATAAACCATTAATATGTATCATCAATGCGGTAGGGGCTGTCGAAAGCCGCGTTTATACAATATATATCATTGTTAATATTACATAATTACTGCATTAATCGAATATACGTTAATCCACTCCATTTGGGCCACTATTGATAAACAAAGGGCGCTGCGCCTGGCCACGGCGCGGCCCGATCAGGCCGGCCGCCGCGCCTTGAGGGCCGCGCTCAGCGTGCCGTCGTCGAGGTAGTCCAGCTCGCCGCCCACGGGCACGCCCTGGGCGAGGCGCGAGACCATGACATTGAGGCCGGCCAGGCGCTCGGCGATGTAATGGGCCGTCGTCTGGCCGTCCACCGTGGCGCTCAGGGCCAGGATGACCTCCGCGACCCGCGTGCCGCCCGCCTCGGCGGCGCGCACGCGCTCGATCAGGGCGGCGATGTTGAGTTGCTCCGGCCCGCGCCCGTCGAGTGCCGAAAGCGTGCCGCCGAGCACGTGATAGAGGCCCTTGAAGGCGCCGCTGCGCTCGATCGCCCAGAGGTCGGCGACCTGCTCGACCACGCACACGATCGCGGCGTCGCGCGCCGGGTCGCGGCACACGGCGCAGGGATCGGCGGTGTCAAGGTTGCCGCAGGTGGCGCAGGTGCGGATGTTCTCGGCCGCCTGCCGCAGCGCGGCGGCGAGCGGCAGCATGAGGGTCTCCGGCTTCGTGATCATCTGCAGCGCCGCCCGGCGCGCCGAGCGCGGCCCCAGGCCGGGCAGGCGGGCGAGCAACTGGATCAGCCGTTCGATCTCGCTGGCGACCATGCCCGGCCGGTCCGGCCGACGATCAAACCGGCAGCTTGAAGCCGGGCGGCAGGCTGAGCCCGCCGGTCAGCTCGCGCATCCTCTCGGCGACGTGCGCCTCGATTTTCGCCTTGGCGTCGTTCGCGGCGGCGGCGATCAGGTCCTCGAGCACCTCGACCTCGTCCGGATCGACCAGGGTGGGATCGATCTTGACGCGGCGCATCTCGCCCCTGCCGTTCATCGTGACCTGGACCATGCCCCCGCCCGAGGCCCCGGTCAGCTCGATTTCGGCGAGCTTTTCCTGCAGCTCCGCCATCTTGGCCTGCATCTGCTGCGCCTGCTTCATCATCTGGCCGAGGTTCTTCATGCGGTGTCGTCTCCCTCATCCGAAGCATCGAGGTCGCCGGGAGGGCCGGAGTCCGGTTCGGGCGCCTCGGGCGGGCCGGGCCACGCGCCCGGCTCCCCCGCCGCCGCGCGCTGCGCGTCGCTCGGCCCGCCGCTCGGCTCGACCAGTCGGGCCCCGGGGAAGGTCTGCAGCGCCGCCCGCACCAGCGGATGCTCGAGCGCCTCGTCGCGCCGGCGCGCCGCCGCGGTGCGGGCCTGATCGCGCAGCGTCGGATCGCCCCGTTCCTGCGAGACGCTGACCACCCAGCGCTCGCTGGTGGCATCCTGGAGCAGCGCGCCCAGTTGGCCGGCCAGGTTGCGCGGCGCGTGGCCGGTCGGCCGCAGCTCGATCCGCCCCGGCTCGAAACTCACCAGATGCACGTCGTTGGCCAGGTGGTTGGCCAGGATGGTCTCCCGCCGCGCCCGGGCGAGCGCCACGACCTCGGCAAAGCCGGCCGGCGGCGCGCCTACGGTCTCGGCCGGGGTGGCGGCCGGGTCGTCGGCCTCCGGCGCCGGGCGGACGCGCGGCGCCAACGCGGCCTGCGGCCCCCCATCGGAGCGCGGCTCGGGGCGCGGCTCGGCCCGGGCCGTCTCGCGGGTCCGGGCCGTCGGGCCCGGGATTGGCTGGTCGCCCTCCGCCGTCGGGGCGGCCCCCGACGACGCCGTCGAGGGCGCGGCGGCGGGGCCGGGTACTGCCTCGCTCAGGCGCGCCACCAGTTCGGCCGGGCTCGGCAGCTCGCTGGCGTAGGCGAGGCGGATCAGGACCATCTCCGCTCCGCGCAGGGGCGCGGGCGCGGCCTGCACCTCGCCCAGGCCCTTGAGCAGGATCTGCCACGTGCGCGCGAGCGCGGGCAGCGACAGCGCCTCGGCCAGCGCGCGGCCGCGCACCCGCTCCGCCTCGGGCACGTCTGGGGCCTCGACCGTCCCGGGCACGAGCTTGGCGCGGGTCACGAAGTGCGCGAGCTCGAGCAGGTCCTGGAGCACGACCGCCGGGTCGGCGCCGGCGGAATAAAGCTCGCCCAGGAGCGCGAGCGCCTCGGGCGCGCGCCCGCGCATGAGGGCCTCGAACAGATCGAAGACCTGGGTCCGGTCGGCGAGCCCCAGCATCTCGCGCACCTGCTCCTCCTCGACCCGCCGACCGCCCAGCGCGATCGCCTGGTCGAGCAGCGACAGGCCGTCGCGCACCGAGCCGTCCGCGGCACGCGCAATGAGGGCCAACGCCTTGGCGGCGACTTCGACGCCCTCGGCCTTGGCGATCCCGGCGAAGTGGCGGGCGAGCAGGTCCTGGTCGACACGGCGCAAGTCGAAGCGCTGGCAGCGCGACAGCACGGTGACCGGCACCTTGCGGATCTCGGTCGTTGCGAAGATGAAGACGATGTGCTCCGGGGGCTCCTCGAGGGTCTTGAGCAGGCCGTTGAAGGCCGGCTTGGAGAGCATGTGCACCTCGTCGATGATGTAGACCTTCTTGCGCGCCTGGACCGGCCGGTAGCGCACGCCCTCGACCAGTTCGCGCACGTCGTCGATGCCGGTGCGGCTGGCCGCGTCCATCTCGATCACGTCGACGTGCCGGTCCTGCGTGATCGCGACGCAGTTCTCGCAGCGCCCGCAGGGCTCGGCCGTCGGGCCGCCGGCACCGTCGGGCCGCACACAGTTGAGCGCGCGTGCGATGATCCGCGCGGTCGTGGTCTTGCCGACCCCGCGCACGCCGGTCAGGATGTAGGCGTGGGCCAAACGGCCGCTCTCGATCGCGTTGGTCAGCGTCCGGACCAGCGCTTCCTGCCCGATCAGGTCGGCGAACGCGGCCGGCCGGTACTTGCGCGCCAGAACGCGGTACGGCGTCGTCGCGGCGGCGGGCTGGTCGGTCATCGAAAAGCCCTCGGTTGCGGGCAAGCCGGAACTCTCCGCCGGGCGCGCGAACCGGCAAGGTCCACGCCCGTCGCGGCCCCCGCCCGGCGCGGCGTGGCGGGGTGGGAGGCTGAACCAGCGACCCGGAGCAAACTCGTTACGGCTGCTTCCTTCCGGACCTGACCGGGTTGGCGAGCGCTCCGTCCGCGGCCAACCTCCCGAGCGGACTATATCAGCTATCCGCGGCCGAAGGGCAAGGGCGATGCCGGGCTAACGCGGCTCGAGCGTGATCTCGGAGCCGTCGCGGGCCAGGAAGGCGACGCGGACCAGCCTGCAGTCCGAGGCGTACCAGAGCTCGCGCTCGATCTCGCCGAAGAGCGCGTAATGCTTGGCCGTGACGGGCTTGCCGCCGACCGGCACCGGCTCGCTGCCGAGCAGCTTGGCGCGGACCAGCTTGACCCGCGCGTCGATCGTGTCGAACAGGGCCTCGACCGCGATCGTATCGTGGTGCCACAGGCTCGAGGGAATGATGTAGCCCGAGACGGTGAACCTGGCGCCGTTCACGGTACCGCCGAAGATCCCGTCCCGGCGCTCGGCGCGTACCCGGTACGGTCGGCCGTCGTCGTCCGTATCGGAGACGACAGCCTGCAACCAGCCATCGCGCCACACCTCCTCCGCGTGATGGGTGAAGCGGAACACGGGGGCGCCGAACAGGCCGACCTCGATCTCGACGTCGGTGCGCACGGTAAAGCGGCCGGCGCTGCGCGCGAACCGTATGCGGTGGCCGCCGATGACGCGGTCGTGGCGCCGGACCATGAAGTCGACCTCGCCGTCGGCCGGAAACAGCCGGCACGCCGTGCCCGGGATCGCGGGCAACAGGCCTGCGGCGAACGCGCCGCCCGCCATCAATAAGGTGTCCCGCCGCCGCATGCGCCCGCCCCGCTCGATCCCATTTTCAAGCGTGACTGATAAGCTTACGCACCGCAAGCCGGCGCCGGGCGCGAAAAAAAAGCGCTCGCCCCGCGGCGCCGGTTGCGAACGATTATCGGGATGACAAGCGCCCTGACGGCACGTAACGTGTCGGCGAAACCACGCGCGGCGTGGCGCGCGCCGCGAACAATTCGCAGCCTGCAAGGTATACGCCACGGGCAAACGGCGCTTGTGGGGCAGGGGGGATCGGCGTGAGCAAACGGAACGGCTTGGCGGTTGCCTGTCTGTCCGCTCTGTGCGCGGTCGCCGCCCCTGCCGCGGGGGCGCAGAGCCGCGTTGCGGTCAGGGTGTACGACTTTGGATTCTCGCCGTACACGGCGTGGGGGACCGCCGACGCAAGCGGGTCCGTGATCGTTTTCGACCCGGACACCGCCGGCCTTGCGCCGCCGCGCAGTCCCCGTGGCGGATCGGAGGCCGAGTTCCTGCCGCCCTACCAGGCCGCCCCGATGGCCCCGTTCCCGCCGCCGTTGGAAACCTCGGCCGGCCCCGCCGAAGCCGAGCCGGAGCAACCGGCGGAGGCGGCGCAGTCCGGGGGCGACGGCGCCGCGACCACGCAACAGGGCGCCTATGTGGACGGCGTGTACCTGGTCAACACGGATTACCTGCTCAGCTACGCGGAAAACACGTACCGCGTCTTGACCGGTCCCCTGCGTTTCGAGCGGGACGACTGGATCAACGTGGCGCTTGTGGCCGGCATCGGCGGTGCGCTGCTGCTCCTGGACGAGCCGTTGATCGATTTCTGGCAGGGCGACGTGCGCGGCGACGCGACCGAATCCCTGGCCGACGGATTCCGGGAATTCGGCGAAAGCGACAACATCGTCATCGCCTCGCTCGGGGCCTACGCCTTGGCGGAGGCACTGGACACGTCCGAGGCCTTCGACCTCAAACGGGAAAAGGCGACCGCCTTGTTGACCCTGCAGAGTTTCCTCCTGACCCAGGGGTTTATCACGGGCATCAAGTACGTCACCGGCCGCGAGCGCCCCGAGGACACCGATGACGCGTTCGACTTCCAGGGGCCGAGCAAGGGCGATTTCAACGCCTCGTTTCCGTCGGGCCACGCGGGCAGCGCCTTCGCCGTCGCTTCCGTCATTTCGCAGATGTACGGGGACGACAATCCTTGGGTACCCTGGTTCGCCTACAGCATCGCGACCGGCACCGCGTTGTCACGGGTCGACGATAACAGGCACTGGTTTTCGGACGTCTTCGTCGGCGGGGCCATGGGCTATTTCATCGGCAGAACGGTCACCCGATACAATCCGTTCCTGCAGCGCAACAACATCACGCTGCTCCCGTTCAGCCGGGACGGGGCACGCGGCGTCGCCGTGTCCTACCGCTTCTGAGCGGCGATTGCGCGACTCTCCCGGCTTGTGCCACTTTCTCGGCCATGAGCGCCGGGAGCCGCCGAGGCAATTTCTATAGCGGCGTCGGCCTGGACCGGGCCGATCATTTGCGCCGCGATCCCACGTGGCTCGCGGCGCGCCTGGCCGATCCGGCGACCCTGTTCGTGCCGGTGTGGCGGAACAAGAACCTCGTCGACGCCGAAAGCGGCGCTCGCGCGGTCTGGCTGAGCGGCGCCGAGGCGGCGGGCTTGGCGGCCCGCGCCGCCGAGGCCGTGTTCCTGGGCCGCAGCGCGACGGCGGTTTTCTTCGCCATCGACGTGTCGCACCTGGACGGCCCGGAAGCCGACCCGGCCCTTGCCGGACGGGGCGCCTTCCGGGACCTGCGCGCGGTCGGCCCCGTGCTGGTGCGCGGCGAGGGCGCTATCCTGGCCTATGCCCGCGGCCTCGCCTACTGGCATCGGCGCCACCGCTTCTGCGGCGTCTGCGGCGACCCAACCCGCAGCGGGCAGGGCGGGCATGTGCGGCGCTGCACGAACGCCGCCTGCGGCGCCGACCATTTCCCGCGCACCGATCCGGCGGTGATCATGCTGGTCCACGACGGCGAGCGCTGCGTGCTCGCCCGGCAGAGGATCTGGCCGGACGGCATGCACTCGACGCTCGCCGGCTTCGTCGAGCCGGGCGAAAGCCTGGAGGAGGCGGTCGCGCGCGAGATCTACGAGGAGGTGGGGTTGGAGGTCACCGACATCACGTATCACTCCTCGCAGCCCTGGCCGTTCCCTTCCTCGATCATGCTCGGCTTCCACGTCCATGGCCGGCAAGCCCCGCTCAGGGTCAACCCGCACGAGCTGGCGGCCGCGCGCTGGTTCTCGCGGGCCGAGCTCCAAGCCTCGCCGGAAGACGAAAGCTTCCGTCTGCCGCGCCGCGATTCCATCGCCCGGCGCCTGATCGAGGATTGGCTGGCCGGGACCTGACACTCGGCCCTCGGGGTCGAGTGGACAACCTATCGAGACCTCGCGGCTAGCGGAGCATTCCGACCACAAAGGCGTTGATGATGATGCCGATGACGAGGTCGAGCA
>JBHHZJ010000025.1:0-37452 GCA_046758005.1 Kiloniellaceae bacterium | reverse complement strand
GTTCCTCCTGCCTTACAAGCTGACGCCGCGCAGCGAGCAGGTGGTCGAGGAGGCGCTCTATTTCCTCTGGGACCTCGGCTTCAAGGTCGGCCACGCCACGCGCTCGGTCGACGACTGCATCCGTCAGGCCAGGGCGGACTTCACGATCTGCACCAGCCTTCTGGAATCGCGCTGGCTGTGGGGCGACCACGGGCTGTATCGGAATTTCCGCCGCCGCTTCCACCATGAGGTCGTGCGCGCCAAGGGCGCCACCCGCTTCATCGAGGCCAAGCTCGCCGAGCGCGCGGCCCGGCACGAGCGCCTCGGCGGCTCGCGCTATTCGCTCGAGCCGAACATAAAGGACGGCAAGGGCGGGCTGCGCGACCTGCACACCCTGTACTGGATCGCCAAGTACCTGTACCAGGTCGACGAGGTCTCCAAGCTGGTCGAGCGCGGCGTGTTCACACGCCAGGAGGTGCGCCGCTTCGACAAGGCGCAGGACTACTTGTGGACCCTGCGCTGCCAGCTGCACTACGCGACCGCGCGGCCCGAGGAACGCCTGACCTTCGACCTGCAGGCCGAGCTCGCGCAGCGCATGGGCTACACCGCGCACACCGGCACCAAGGCCGTCGAGCGCTTCATGAAGCATTACTTCCTGGTCGCCAAGGACGTGGGCAACCTGACGCGCATCTTCTGCGCGGCGCTGGAGGCCGAGCATGACCGGCGCTCCCGCTTCCGCCTGCCGAACATTGCGCGCCGGCGCTCGCTCGACGGCTTCGGGCTCGAGGGCGATCGCCTGATCGTCAAGGAGCCCCAGGTCCTCGCCGAGAATCCGGTGCAGATGCTGCGCATCTTCCAGGTGGCGCAGAAGCACGACCTCGACATCCACCCGCAGGCGTTGCGCTGGATCACGCAGAACCTCAAGCTCATCGACAAGGCGCTGCGCGAGGAGCCCGAGGCGAACCGGATTTTCCTCGATATGCTGACGTCACCCAAGGATCCGGAGACCGCCCTGCGCCGGCTCAACGAGGCCGGCGTGTTCGGCCGCTTCGTCCCCGACTTCGGCCGCGTCGTGGCGCAGATGCAATACAACATGTACCACCACTACACGGTCGACGAGCACACCATCTTCGCGATCGGCGTCCTGCACCGGATCGAGCAAGGGCTGCTCAAGGACGAGGTGCCGATCGCCAGCGAGGTTGTGCACAAGGTGCTGTCGCGCCGCGTGCTCTATCTCGCGGTGCTGTTGCACGACATCGCCAAGGGCCGCGGCGGCAACCATTCAGAGATCGGCGCGCGCGTCGCCCACAAGCTGTGCCCGCGCCTGGGACTGAGCGACGAGGAGACGGAGACGGTCGCGTGGCTGGTCCGCCATCACCTGGCGATGTCCGATACCGCTTTCAAGCGCGACCTCGCCGACCCGCAGACCATCCGCGACTTCGCCGGGCTCGTGCAGTCGCCGGAACGGTTGCGCCTGCTGCTCGTGCTCACGGTGGCCGACATCCGGGCGGTCGGGCCGGGCGTATGGAACGCCTGGAAGGCGGCGCTGCTGCGCGACCTCTACTGGCTCACCGAGGAGCTGCTTTCCGGCGCGGTCGCAGAGGAGAGCCGCGCGGCGCGCATCGAGCACGCGAAGGCCACCCTGCGCGCGGCCTTGTCCGACTGGCCGGAGCAGGAGGTCGAGGCCCATCTCGCGCGCGGCTACGGCCCCTACTGGCTGTCGGTCGACCACGATACGCACGTGCGCCACGCCCACTTGGTGCGCGCGGCGGAGCGGACGCGCGCGCCGCTCACCGTCGACACGCGCATCGACCGCTACCGCGAAATTACCGAGGTCACGATCTACACCGCCGACCACGCCGGCCTGTTCAGCCGCATCGCAGGCGCTATGGCGGTCGCCGGCGCGAGCATCGACGCGGCGCGCATCTTCACGCTCGCCAACGGCATGGCGCTCGACACCTTCTACGTGCGCGGCGCCTACGGCGGACCCTTCGACCGGCCGGACCAGATGGCGCGCCTGTCGGCGGCCGTCGAGCAGACCCTGTCCGGGCGCCTGCGCCCCGACCACGAACTGGCGCGGCGCAAGGCGCCGTTCCCGAGCCGGCTGCGCGTCTTCAAAGTGACCCCGCGCGTGCTCATCGACAACAAGGCGAGCGCGCACGCCACCGTCATCGAGGTCAACGGCCGCGACCGGCCGGGCTTGCTGTACGAGTTGACGCTCGTGCTGACCCGGCTACACGTCATGATCCACGGCGCCCGCATCGCCACCTACGGCGAGCACGCCGTCGACGTCTTTTACGTACAGGACGCGCTCGGCGACAAGATCGAGAACCGGGCCAAGCTCGGCCGCATCCAGAAGCGGCTGCTCGAGGTGCTGGGCCAGCCCGAGTGCGCGCCGGCCAAGGCGGAGAAGAAGGCCCCCGCCAAGCTTGGTCCCGCCAAGGCGCGCGTCAAGCCGGCGGACAGAGCGAAAGGCGCCGGTGGCCGGCCGGCGGCCGAATAGGGTCCCGGGCCAGCCGACGCACGGGCTTGCATTGCTTCCCAATTTCGCCGCAATGCCCTAATACTTCTTCCGGTCGTGTCCCGATTCGGTGCTCATCCGTCGACGGGCCGGGGCGAGCACCCCTGTTGAGCCTGTCAATATATTGATATTGGATAATAGGTTCGGCCCGGTCCTTGACGGGCTCTTAACTCCCCGAATGCCTTAGTCACCTTCATGGCGTTCGTCCGCTCGCTTGCCACCGTCGGCGGCTACACCGGGATCAGCCGCGTCCTGGGCTTTCTGCGCGACATCCTGATCGCCGCGGCGCTGGGCACCGGGCCGGTGGCGGACGCCTTTTTCGTCGCCTTCCGCCTGCCCAACCTGTTCCGGCGCCTGTTCGCCGAGGGCGCGTTCAACGCGGCCTTCGTGCCGCTGTTCGCGCGCCGCCTGGAGCAGGAGGGGCGCGGCGCCGCCAAGGTCTTCGCCGAGCAGAGCCTGGCGGTGCTGCTGGCGGTCCTGCTCGGGATCACGGCGGCGGCCATGGCCGCCATGCCGTGGCTGATGTACGTGCTGGCGCCCGGTTTCGCGGTCGATCCAGAGAAGTTCGACCTGACCGTGCGGCTCAGCCGGATCGCGTTCCCCTATCTCTTGTTCATGGCGATGGTCGCCCTGCTCGGCGGCGTGCTCAACTCGCTCTACAGGTTCGCCGCCGCGGCCGCGGCGCCGATCCTGCTCAACGTCTTCTTCATCGTCGCGCTGCTCGTCGTCGTACCGCTGACCGGCGCTCCGGGCCACGTGCTGGCCTGGACCGTGGCCGCGGCCGGGATGGGGCAGTTCCTGCTTCTGGTCGTGGCCTGCCGCCGCGCCGGCATGGCCTTGCGCCTGCCGCGCCCGCGCCTGAGCGTGGGCGTCAGGCGCCTGCTCACCCTGATGGTTCCGGGAATTCTCTCGGCCGGGGCGATGCAGGTCAACATCGTGGTCGGCACCATCATCGCCTCGCTGCAGGCCGGGGCGGTCTCCTACCTCTATTACGCGGACCGGGTCTATCAGCTGCCGCTCGGCCTCATCGGGGTCGCCTTCGGCGTGGTCCTCCTGCCCGACCTGTCGCGCAAGCTGCGCGGCGGCGCCGAGCGTGAGGCCATGCACAGCCTCAACCGGGGACTGGAGCTGGCCTTGCTGCTGACGTTGCCGGCCACGGTCGCGCTGCTCGTCATCCCCTGGCCGATCGTCATCGTCCTGTTCGAGCGCGGCGCCTTCGACCGCGCCGCCTCGGACGCGACCGCCTGGGCGCTTGCCGCCTTCGCGAGCGGCCTGCCCGCCTACGTCCTGGTCAAGCTGCTGCAGCCGGCCTTCTTCGCGCGTGAGGACACGATGACCCCGCTCAAGATGGCGGCGGCGAGCGTCGCCGCCAACGTCGCATTGAGCCTGATCCTGTTCTGGCCGCTCGGCCACGTGGGCATCGCGCTCGCGACCGCGCTGTCGGCCTGGCTCAACACCGCCCTGCTCGCCACTGCGCTGCGCCGGCGCGGTTTTCTCGCGCTCGACGGGCGGATCAGGGCGCGCCTGCCGCGCATCGCCGCGGCCAGCCTGGCCATGGGCGGCGCGCTCTGGGCGGTATCGAGCCAGGCCGGCCTTGCGTCCTGGTTCGACGGGGCCGTGGCGCTGCGCGTGTTTGGCCTGGCGATTCTGGTGGCCGGCGGGCTCGTGGTCTACGCCGGGCTCGCGTTCGCCCTCGGCGCGGTCGAGCGGGGCGAGCTGGCCGCGCTGGCCCGCCGCCGGGCGTAGCCCACCCTTGACCCGCGGAGGGCGAGCGGCGATGCTCGCCGCCGCCCGCGCGGCGCGGATCGAGGGTCAATCCAACGATGAAACGCATCTTTTCGGGCGTCCAGCCCACGGGAAATTTGCACCTCGGCAACTACCTGGGGGCGATCCGCAACTTCGTCGCCCTGCAGGACGACTACGACTGCATCTACTGCGTCGTGGACATGCACGCGATCACGGTGTGGCAGGACCCGCGCGAGCTCAAGGCCAACACGCGCGAGGTCACCGCGGCCTACCTGGCCGCGGGCATAGACCCCAAGAGTTGCATCATCTTCAACCAGAGCCAGGTCGCCGCGCACGCCGAGCTCGCCTGGATCTTCAACTGCGTGGCCCGGCTCGGCTGGCTCGGCCGCATGACCCAGTTCAAGGAGAAGGCGGGCAAGGACCGCGAGCGGGCGAGCGTGGGGCTGTACGCCTATCCCAACCTCATGGCCGCCGACATCCTGGCCTACAAGGCGACCCACGTGCCCGTGGGCGAGGACCAGAAGCAGCACCTGGAGCTGACCCGCGACATCGCGCAGAAATTCAACAGCGACTACGGGGTCGATTTCTTCCCGCTGCCCGAGCCGCTCATCTTCGGCGACGCTGCCCGGGTGATGTCCTTGCGCGACGGCAGGAAGAAGATGAGCAAGTCCGACCCCTCGGATTACAGCCGCATCAACATGACCGACGAGGCGGACCTCATCGCGAAGAAAATCCGCAGGGCGACCAGCGACCCCGACCTGCTGCCCGGGCCGGAAGCGCTCGACCCGGGCGGCGAGGTGCCCGAGGAGGCGCGCAACGCCCGGCCCGAGGCCTACAACCTGCTCGGCATCTACGCCGCGCTCGCCGACAAGCCCATGTCGCTCGTGCTCGAGGAGTTCGCCGGGGCGCAGTTCTCACACTTCAAGTCGGTGCTGAGCGACCTCGCCGTCGCCGCCCTCGGGCCTATCGGGCGCGAGATGAAGCGCCTGAGCGCCGACCCGGGCGTCGTCGACGCGGTCCTGCGCGACGGCGCCGAACGCGCCCGTGCGATCGCCGGGCCGAACCTGGAAGAGGTCTATGATGTGGTCGGCTTCCTGCGCCCGTAGCCGCCCGGGGTTCGGCCGCGCGCCCGGATCGCCCGCAAATCGAAGCGGTTGCGGACGTTTTTTCCGGAACGAGCTCGGAAAAGCCGCGCCTGGAGCAGATCGGTGTCGATGAGAATCGCCCGAAGGCGCTTCATCGACCCGGATTTGCTCCAACTGTAATGTATAGGGCGGATTCACGTGACTGATTGGAGCCGCGAAGTGGGTCCAATCAGTCACGATCCGCTCTAGGCGTTGGCGGGCCGGAAATTTGGCGGTAATCTCAAATCACTGCGCCCGCGTCTTCGCGTGCGCTGTTTACTTCGTTTCCGCTCCACGAAGCACCGCCATGTCGCCGCCACGTCGCGCCATCGAGCCCTGAATCGCCCGGCGATGCAGATCTACCTGCCCATCGCCGAAATGTCGGTCAACGTCTTCCTGCTCCTCGGCATGGGCGGAATGGTGGGATTCCTCTCCGGCCTGTTCGGCGTCGGCGGCGGCTTCCTCATGACCCCGCTGCTCATCTTCATCGGCGTGCCGCCGACGGTGGCGGTCGCCACCCAGGCCAACCAGATCGTAGCCTCCTCGGTCTCGGGCGTGCTCGCCCACTGGCGGCGCGGCAACGTCGACTTCAAGATGGGCCTCGTGCTGCTGCTCGGCGGCTTCGCCGGTTCGACCCTCGGCGTCATGCTGTTCTCGTTCCTTCGCGGAGCGGGGCAGATCGACTTGGTTATTTCGCTGTCCTACGTGGTCTTCCTCAGCACCATCGGCTCCCTGATGCTGTACGAGAGCCTGCGGGCCATGCGCCGGCGCAAAACCGCGGCCGGGCAGCGGCGCAAGCTGCACCAGCATACCTTTGTGCACGGCCTGCCGCTCAAGATGCGCTTCCGGCGCTCCAAGCTTTACATCTCCGCACTCCTGCCATTCGCGATCGGTTTCCTGGTCGGCGTGCTGGCCGCGATCATGGGCGTGGGCGGCGGCTTCGTCATGGTCCCGGCCATGATTTACCTGCTCGGCATGCCGACCGCGGTGGTGATCGGCACCTCGCTGTTCCAGATCATCTTCGTCACCGCCAACGTGACCTTTCTGCAAGCCTACGCCAACCAGACGGTCGACGTCTTCCTCGCCCTGCTCCTGCTCGCGGGCGCGGTGGTCGGGGCCCAGTTCGGCGCCAAGGCGGGAGCCAGGCTTCACGGCGAACAGTTGCGCGGGCTCTTGGCCCTCACGGCTCTGGTCGTCTGCGGAAAGCTTTTCTTCGACCTGCTGGCCACCCCGGCCGACATCTACTCCCTGGGCGTGGTGCGGTGATGCGGCGCGCCCGGTCGGTCGTTGCCGGTTCCAGCCGCGGCCTGATGGACGCCTGCACCTCGGCCCTGGTGGCCGTGTGCGTGGTCCTGCCGGCGATCGTCGGACCGGCCCGCGCCAACACCGTGGTCGCCGATCTGTCCAAGCGGCTGGTTGCGATCACCACCGGCTTTGCCGGCACCGAGGTGCTGCTCTTCGGCGCCACCGAGGGACCGGGGGACGTCGTGGTCGTCGTCCGCGGCCCGGACCGGCCCGTGGTCATGCATCGCAAGAGCCGGATTGTCGGCATCTGGATCAACACCGCACAAATGACCTTCGAGAGGGTGCCGAGTTATTACACTGTGGCGAGTTCGCGGCCGTTGACGGAGGTCGCCTCGAAAACCGTGCGTTCCCGGCACGAGATGGGCATCGAGAACCTGCGCCTCGATCTGCCCTCGGCCAAGGCCTCGCCCAACGTGGCCGCGGAATGGCGCGCCGGGCTGATCCGCAACCATCAACGCCTAGGCCTGTTCCCGACCGAGGTCGGCACCGTGACCTTTCTGGGCAATCGGCTGTTCCGCGCCGATGTCAGATTGCCGGCCAACGTACCGACCGGCGCCTATCAGGTGCTCACCTATCTACTCCAGGACGGCCGGGTCGTGTCCGCTCAGAGACAGCCGCTCTTCGTCAGCAAGATTGGCACGGAGGCGGTGATCTACGACTTCGCCTACGAACGATCGGCCTGGTATGGCGTGATTGCGATTGTCATCGCGTTGGTGGCAGGATGGCTGGCGCATTTGGCGTTCCGAAAGATGTGATGCCGCGATGAGCGACGCGCCCGAGGAAAAGCAACCTCCCGAAAAACGATCCGACCGTGTCTTCCTCGTAGTGGTCGACGAGACCGAGGAGATGAAGGTCGCCCTGCGCTTCGCCTGCCGCCGGGCGCGGCACACGGGCGGGCGCGTGGCCCTGCTCTACGTCATCGAGCCCGCGGACTTCCAGCACTGGAAGGCGGTCGGCGATCTGATGCGCGAGGAGGCGCGCAGCGAGGGCGAGCAGGTGCTGCAGAAGCTCGCCGCCCAGGTCAACGAGCTGGTCGGCAGCATTCCCGTGCTCTACGTGCGCGAAGGCAACGTGAAGGACGAGCTGTTGAGGCTGCTCGACGAGGAGCCGAGCATCTCGATCCTGGTGCTCGGCGCCAACACGGGCGCCCGCGGGCCCGGGCCGCTGGTCTCGGCGCTGACCGGCAAGCTGGTCGGCAAGCTGCGCGTCCCGCTCACCATCGTGCCGGGCAACCTGAGCGAGGAGGCCGTCGAGAGCATCAGTTGAATTGTTGTATGCGGGCATATATCGTGACCTGTGCCCGGCCCGGACGACGCGCGCCCCCCGTGCACGCCTTGAAGTCGGTGCCGGCCGGCCGCACATAACAAGGGCTTGGCGCGCGCGGGCCGGACGCGGCCCCGGTGGGCCTTGGCAGGAGGGTGGAAAAGTGTTCATTCAGACCGAACAAACCCCAAACCCCGCGACGCTCAAGTTCCTTCCGGGGCGCGAGGTCCTCGGCGCACGCACAGCCGACTTCCCCGATTCAGGCTCCGCGTCCCGATCGCCGCTGGCCCAGCGGCTGTTTCAGATCGAGGGTGTGAGCCGGGTCTTCCTCGGCGCCGACTTCATCACCATCACCAAGGCCGACGACCAGGAGTGGTATCTGCTCAAGCCGGCGATCCTCGGCGTGATCATGGAGCACTTCACGGCCGGACGGCCCGCGCTCATCGAGGAAGCGGCCCCGGCGGCCGAGGCCGTGTCCGAGGAGGACAGCGAGATCGTCGCCCAGATCAAGGAGCTGCTCGACACCCGGGTGCGCCCCGCGGTGGCGCAGGACGGGGGCGACATTATCTTCCACGGTTACGAGGACGGCGTGGTCTACCTGCACATGCAGGGGGCCTGTTCCGGATGCCCGAGTTCGACCGCGACCCTCAAGATGGGCATCGAGAACATGCTGCGCCATTACATTCCGGAGGTCGTCGAGGTCCGCGCGCTCCTGTGATCCCGGCCGCGCCAGCGTGCCCTCGGCGCACCCTCAAGGCCGGACGTAGAACTGGATCCCCAACCAGCGCCAGCGCCCATCCGGGCCCGGCATCGTGCAGTTGATCCGCGCCCGCCCAGGCGGGAACGGCCTGGCGAGCCGCGCCTCGATCCGGCGCTCGGCGAGACGCTCCACCGTGATCTCGTTGCGGCTTGTGAAGCAGTTGAGCGCGGCGACTCCCTTGATCCCGTCGGTCACCGTGAAGCCGTAGAGCGGCGGGTTGCCGCCCGCCTCGAGGAGCGGATCGGAGGGCGTCAGGTCGGTAACCGGCAGCGGTAGAGAGTCGACCACCAGCCGGAAGCGGTCCATGTCGCCGTAATTTTCGTTCAGCGGGAAGCGCGGCAGGGCGAAGCGGTCCGCGGTGCGCGCGATCGCTCCCGAATGCTGGCCGAACGCGGCCTCGAAGCCCGCCCGCGCAACCATGTCGCGCACCGCGAGGCTGTATTCGCCGTAGGGGTAGGCGAAGAGGGTCGGGGCGGCGCCGAGCTCCTGCTCGAAGCGCTGCGCCGCCTCGGCGATCTCGGCGCGCGCGGCCGCCGCCGATTGCCGGATCATGTGCCCGTGCGTGACGCCGTGATGCCCGACCGTGACGCCGCCCGCCGCCGCCATGTCGCGCAGCTGGTCCCAAGTCATGTAGCCAGGCAGGCCGCGGTCGAGCGGCCCGGTCGCGACGAACACCGTGAACGGCAGGCCGGCCGCGCGCAGGCGCGGCCAAGCCTCGGCATAAACCGACAGGAACGCGTCGTCGATGGTGATCCCCACCGTTCGCTCGGGCAGCGGCCGGTCCTCGGCCAGCGCGCGCACGATCTCCGGCAGCGGAAGCACGGTGTAGCGGCCCGAGGTCAGTTCGTCCACGTGCGCCTCGAACTGGTCGAGGCGGATGTTGGTCGACGGCAGCTCGGACTCGCCGAAGCGGTGATACATGATGACGACGGCACCGTTGTCGGCCGGCGGCGCGGCGGCGCCCGGCGCGGCGGCGCCTGGCCCGAGCAATCCCGCAGCGACAATGGCCCGCGCAAGAAGGCCTTCTCGCCGGGCGGCGAAAGACTTCGGCACTGCCGCCTCCCCCCTTGTGTTGCGTAGGCAGTCTTGAAATTCTATCGCCCCTGCCGGTGTGCGCTCAAGGCGCGCCTGGCGACATGGGCGCGGACGACGACAAAACGCAAGGGGCATGCGGTGAGCAAGATCTTGAGCGACGAAGGATTGGACCTCCTGTTCCGCGAGGCGCGCACGCGCTCGGCCTGGCGGGACAGGGAGGTGAGCGACGTCCTGCTGGAGGCGGTCTATGACCTCGCCAAGATGGGCCCGACGAGCGCCAATTGCAGTCCGATGCGCGTGCTCTTCGTGCGCTCGGGCGAGGCGAAGGAGCGGCTGCGCCCGGCGCTGGCCCCGGGCAATGTCGACAAGACCATGGCCGCGCCGGCGACAGCGATCATCGGCTACGACACCCGGTTCTACGAGTTGCTGCCGCGCCTGTTTCCGCACACGGAGGCGCGCGCCTGGTTCGCCGGCAATGAGAAGCTGATCCAGGACACCGCGTTTCGCAACGGCAGCCTGCAGGGTGCCTACTTGATCATGGCGGCGCGGGCACTGGGACTGGACTGCGGCCCGATGTCCGGCTTCGACAACGAGAAGGTCGACCACGAGTTCTTTCCCGACGGCCGGGTCAAATCCAACTTCCTGTGCAATCTGGGCTACGGCGATGCCAGCACGCTGCCCCCGCGCGCGCCCCGGCTCGAATTCGGCGAAGCCTGTCAGATTGTCTGAGGGGGTCCGCGCCCGCCGCGCCGCGCCGGGGCGCCGCCCGCGCACGGTGCTGGCCCTGGACGCCGCCGGGTCGGCCTGTTCGGTGGCCCTGTGGCGCGCGGGCCGGGTCCTGGCCCGCCGCTTCGAGACCATGACGCGCGGCCAGTCCGAGCGCCTGGTACCGATGCTCGAGGAGGTGATGGCGGAGGCCGGCCTCGGCTACGAGGCGTTGGACGCCATTGCCGTGACGCTGGGACCCGGCGGATTCACCGGCGTGCGAATCGGGCTCGCGACCGCGCGCGGCCTGGCGCTCGCCCGTGGCCTGGCGCTCATCGGCGTGAGCAACTTCGAGGCGGTCGCCGCCGCGGTTCCGAAGCGGCAGCGCCGCGGGCGAATTCTCGCCGTTCTGCTCGACGCCAAGCGGGCCGAACTCTACGCCCAGGCTTTCGATGCCGCGTTCGCCCCCCTGACCGGACCCCGGGCGGTGGCGCCCCAGGCGCTCGACGCGGTCCTACCCGCTGGCCCGGTCATCCTCGCCGGCGACGCTGTGGACCAGGCGCAGGCGGCCCTCACCGCGGCCGGCCGCAACCTGGTGCTCGCCGAATCCGAGGGCTTGGCCGATGCCGCGGTCGTGGCCCGCCTGGCCGCGGCCAGGCCCTTGCCCGGACCGGACGCGCCGGCGCCACGCCCGCTCTACCTGCGCGACCCGGACGTGACCCTGCCGGATGGGACCCGGCCGCCCGCCGTGGGGGACGCGCGATGACCGTGCTCAAGGCCGGGTTCGCGGTGCGCGAGGCGGGGCCGCTCGACGTTCCCGTGATCGCCGCGTTGCACGCCGAGTGCTTCGCCGACGGCTTGGGCGGCGAAGTCTGGAGCGAGGCGGCCATCGCCGCGATCCTGGCAATGCCCGGTGCCTATGGCCTGCTCATCGCGGCGATGCCTGCCGGCGCGGCGGCCGGCTTCCTGCTCGGGCGGGCGGCGGGCGGCGAATCCGAAGTCCTGTCTCTCGGGGTGCCCAAAGCCTGGCGCCGGCAGGGCGCCGGACGGGCCCTGCTGCGCGCGGCCCTGCGGCGGGCGCGCGCCGACGGAACGCGCCGTATCTGCCTGGAGGCCGCCGAGCACAACGGCGCCGCGCGCGGCCTGTACACGGCCGAGGGGTTCTCCGTCGTCGGGCGCCGCCCGGCCTACTACCGGCAGGGCGCCGGCGAGCGGGCCGCCGCGCTCGTCTTCGCCCGCGAGGTGGGGTGAACCGGCCCGGCGCGATCTAATTTCGACCGCCCCTGTGTTCCCCGGCGAGGCAGTGAAACCTGGCCGAATACGCCCGCGGAAAGTGGCGCGACTTCGGGCCCGAAAACCCGGTTCCAGAGTCGAAGTAATCTCCCTGCGATTCATACTGTTGATTTGTCGGGCGTAAGTACTTATATAAGGCATACACGAGGTAATTCGGTAAGAAAATCACAATGTCCGAACAAGCGAAACCCAGCGAGCTCCTAGCATTGACGACCAATATCGTCGCCGCACACGTTGCCAACAACTCGGTGGCGTTGGCCGATTTACCACGCCTGATCCGCGAGGTGCACGAAACGCTGGCCAGCGTCGGCGCCGGCGCGGCGCGCGAGCCGGAGCGGCCGACCCCGGCCGTGCCGATCAGGAAGTCGGTGACTCCCGAGCACATCGTGTGCCTCGAGGACGGCAAGAAGCTCAAAATGCTCAAGCGCCATCTCAAGACGGCGTACAACATGACGCCGGAAGAGTACCGGGAGCGTTGGGGGCTGGCGGCCGATTATCCGATGGTCGCCCCGAACTACGCCAAGCAGCGCAGCAAGCTGGCCAAGGAAATCGGGCTGGGGACGCGGGCGCGGCGCCAGAAAGGCTGACACCTCGCGCGCCCGGGGGTGACCCGCGTGGCGTGGTTCGGCGATAGGCGGGCGGCGCCTTTTCGGTTATACTCCCCGGTCGGCGATGGGCTCGTGGCCCCGGAGAGATGACCTCGGAACTCGAGCGACTCTGCATACAAAAGGGCCTCAAGATGACCGACCAGCGGCGGGTCATCGCCAGGGTCCTCTCCGAGTCCAACGATCATCCTGACGTGGAGCAGGTCTATCAGCGGGCCACCAAGGTGGATCCGCGCATCTCCATCGCCACGGTCTACCGCACCGTCAAGCTCTTCGAAGAAGCCAACATCCTGGAACGGCATGACTTTGGCGAGGGGCGCTCCCGCTACGAGGAGGTGCCGAAGGAGCATCACGACCATCTGATCGACGTGAGGTCCGGAAAGGTCCTAGAATTCCGCAACGAGGAGATCGAGCGGCTCCAGCGCGACGTCGCGGTGGCGCTCGGTTATCGCCTCGTCGGGCATCGGCTCGAGCTGTACGGAGTGCGGCTCGAGGACGACGCCGGGACCGGCACCGACGCGGAGGGCCGGACGGACGCCAACGATACGGCCCGCTCCGACCGCTGAAATCCGGCCTCCGCGGCGGCGCCTACAGGGGGACATCGTCATGGCCTTGATCGAAGCGAATCGCGAACGCCTGGTCGAAGTCCAGACCGGCAGCCTGTACCTGCGGGTGGCCGATACGGCCGAGGAGGTGATGGCGGCCCAGGCGCTGCGTTATCGCGTGTTCTACGAGGGCATGGCGGCCAAGCCGACGCCGGAGATGGCGGCGGCGCGCCGCGACTTCGATTCCTTCGACGAGTACTGCGACCACCTGCTGGTCTTCGACAGCCAGCGCGGCAACGAGCCCGAGGCGGTCGTCGGGACCTACCGCTTGATGCGGCGCGAGGCCGCCGCCCGGCGGGGCAAGTTCTATTCGTCCGACGAGTACGACATCGGCACCCTGCTGGCGTTCCCGGGCGAGATCCTGGAGCTCGGCCGCTCGTGCATCGACGAGCGCTACCGCACCGGCGCGACCATGCAGATCCTGTGGCGCGGGATCGCCGAATACGTGCTCGCCTATAACATAGAACTCATGTTCGGCTGCGCCAGTCTGCCGGGCGTGAACCCGGAGAAGCTGGCCCTGCCGCTCGCCTACCTTTACCACCATCACCTGGCGCCGCCCGCGCTCAGGCCGTGGGCCCTGCCACACCGCTACGTCGCCATGAACCGGATCCCGCCCGAGGCGGTGTCGCCGCAGCGGGCGTTGCAGATGCTGCCGCCGCTCATCAAAGGATACCTGCGGCTCGGCGCCTTCGTCGGCGAGGGCGCGGTCGTCGACTACGATTTCGGCACGACCGACGTCTGTGTGGTGGTGAAGACGGAATGGGTGACCGAGCGGTACCACCGCCATTACACGCGTGACGAGCCAGGCACGAACTAGATTGCGACCGGGCCCGGGCCTGATCGCCGGCGGCGACGTCGGCCTCGGCTCGCCGCTCAGGGCTGTCGTCCGTCTGACGCTTTACTTCGGCCTGACCGCGCCGCTCATGCCGGTCCAGGCCGTGGCGGTGGCGCTCAAGCTGCCGCTGCACAAGACGCTGCCGCTGTGGTACCACCGCCAGTGCTGCCGCATCCTGGGCTTCCGCGTGGAGCGGCGCGGCCGCCAGTCGCGCGCGCATCCGACCCTTTACGTCGCCAATCACGTCTCCTATTTCGACATCATGGTCCTCGCCTCGCTGATCCGGGGCTCGTTCGTGGCCAAGTCCGAGGTGGCGCGATGGCCGCTGTTCGGTTTGCTGGCCAAGCTGCAGCGCACGGTCTTCGTCGTCCGGCGCAGCCAGAGGGCGGCCAGCCACCGCGACGAGATGGCTGCCCGCCTCGAGCAGGGCGACGACCTGATCCTGTTTCCCGAGGGCACAAGCAGCGACGGCAACCGGGTCCTGCCGTTCAAAAGCGCGCTCTTCGCCGTGGCCGAGCGGCGCCTGCGCGGCGAGCCGCTCGTCGTGCAGCCGGTTTCGATTACCTACACGCGGCTCGACGGCGTGCCGATGGGCCGCTATTTACGACCTTTTTTCGCCTGGTATGGTGATATGGAAATGGCGAGCCACCTATGGCGTGCGGCGGGGCTCGGCCGGGCGACGGCGGTGGTAGAATTCCACCGGCCGGCCACGATCGAGGAGCTCGGCACGCGCAAGGCCGTGTGCGACTATTGCCAGCGCCAGATCGCGGCCGGCGTCGCCTCGGCCGTGAGCGGCCGCAGGCAGCAACCGCCCGAGGACGAGGCGACAGCGGCCTCGGACTGACGGCGCGCGGGCATGGGAGCGAATGAGCGAATGAAAACGACGGCGCTGCGGAGTACATTGGTTCGGGGCCGGCCCCCCCGCGCCGGCTCCCGGCCGGGGCGTTCGCGGCGGCGGTGACGCGACCTTGGCCAAGAAACTTTTTATCAAGACCTACGGCTGCCAGATGAACGTCTACGACTCGGCGCGCATGGCCGACGTCCTGGCGCCGCTCGGCTATGCGCCCACCCGGGAGCCTGAGGGCGCCGACATGGTGATCCTCAACACCTGCCACATCCGCGAGAAGGCGGCCGAGAAGGTCTATTCGGAGCTGGGCCGCCTGCGCGCCCTCAAGGACGCGCGCGCGCGGGCCGGGGGGTGCATGGTGATCGCGGTCGCCGGCTGCGTCGCCCAGGCGGAAGGGGAGGAGATCCTGCGCCGCGCGCCGCAGGTCGACCTGGTCTTCGGTCCGCAGACCTATCACCGCCTGCCGGAGCTCGTCGCCCGCGTGGCGCGGGCGCGCGGGCGCGGAGTGTTGGACACCGACTTCCCCGTGGAATCCAAGTTCGACCACCTGCCGGAAGCGACGGCACCGCAGGGCGCTGCGGCCTTCCTCTCGGTGCAGGAGGGCTGCGACAAGTTCTGCACCTTCTGCGTCGTGCCGTATACGCGCGGCGCGGAGTACTCGCGCCCGGTCGCCGACGTGGTCGCCGAGGCCGAGCGCCTGGTCGGCGCGGGCGCGGTCGAGATCACGCTGCTCGGCCAGAACGTCAACGCCTACCACGGCGCCGCGCCGCCGGGCGGCGGCACCTGGGGGCTCGGCCGCCTGATCCGCCGGCTGGCGGAGATCGAGGGCCTCCAGCGGCTGCGTTACACGACCTCGCACCCGCGCGACATGGACGACGAGTTGATCGCCGCGCACGCCGAGGAGCCGAAGCTGATGCCTTTCCTGCACCTGCCGGTGCAGTCGGGCTCCGACCGGGTCCTCGCGGCGATGAACCGGCGGCACGGCGCGGACGACTACCGACGCCTGGTCGAGCGCCTGCGCCGCGCCCGGCCGGACCTGGCGCTGTCGTCGGACTTCATCGTCGGCTTTCCCGGCGAGACCGATCGGGACTTCGCCGAAACCCTGCGCCTGGTCACCGACGTGGGTTTCGCCCAGGCGTATTCCTTCAAGTTCAGCCCGCGGCCGGGCACGCCGGCCGCGGCCATGGAGGGCCCGGTGCCGGATGAGGTGAAAGCGCAGCGCTTGGCCACCCTGCAGGCGCTGCTCGACGAGCACCAGGCCGCGTTCAACCGGTCCTGCGTCGGCCGGACCCTGCCGGTGTTGCTCGAGAACACGGGCCGCAAGCCAGGTCAACTCGTGGGACGCAGCCCTTACATGCAAGCGGTCCATCTCGCGACGCCGACCGACCTCATGCGGCGCGTCGTCGACGTGCGCATCGTCGCCGCTCGGCCGAACAGCTTGGCCGGCGAGCCGGCCGCCGCGGCGGCGGCCCGACCGGGCCAACTCGCGGAGGCCCACGCGTGACCTCGGCGTCCAAGCGCGGCGGGTCCTCGGCGCGCCAGGGCCAGCCCGTGCTGCTGCAATTCGACGACAACCGGCTCCTGCCGCTGCTTTACGGCGAGCACGATCAGCACCTCGCGCGCCTCGAGCAGCAGCTCGGCGTGCGCCTGGCCTCGCGCGGCAATCGGCTGGCCATTTCCGGACCGCCCGACGCGGTGCGCGCGGCCGACCTGGCGCTCAAGGCTCTCTACCAGCGCCTATGCAAGGGCCTGGAGGTAGGCGACGCCGAGGTCGACGCCGCGGTGCGCATGGCCCAGCAAGCGCCGAGCCCGGAGGCGGAGGCCGCCGCGGTCGCCGACATCCACGCCGAGGACCTGACGATCCGCACGCGCAAACGCCACGTCTCGGCCCGCTCGCCCAATCAGGCGGTCTACATTCGGGCGCTGCGCACGCACGAGCTCGTGTTCGCGACCGGCCCGGCCGGGACCGGCAAGACCTACCTGGCCGTGGCCATGGCGGTCTCCCTCATGATGGAAGGCCGGGTCGACCGCATCATCCTGTCGCGTCCGGCGGTGGAGGCCGGCGAGCGCCTCGGCTTCCTGCCCGGCGACCTGCGCGAAAAGGTGGACCCGTACCTGCGCCCGCTCTACGATGCGCTTTACGACATGCTGCCCGCGCAGCAGGTAATGAGCCGCCTGTCCAACGGCGAGATCGAGGTCGCGCCGCTCGCTTTCATGCGCGGACGGACGTTGAGCAATGCCTTCATCATCCTCGACGAGGCCCAGAACACGACCCCGGTCCAAATGAAGATGTTTTTAACGCGGCTGGGCGAGAATAGCCGAATGGCGGTCACCGGCGATCTGTCCCAGGTCGACCTGCCGGTCGGGCAGCCGTCCGGTCTGCGCGATGCGGTCGACCTGCTCGCCGAAATGAGCGATGTCGCCTTCGTGCGCTTCACCAACGTCGACGTGATGCGCCATTCCCTGGTCACGCGGATGGTGCGCGCTTACGAGGCGCGCGACCGTTCCGCCGGCGACCGGCACGGGTCGGACAGCGGCGCCGGGCCGGAGGACGGCGCCTGACCGGTCAAGCCCGCATCCGACGATGAGCGACGACTCGGACAGTTCGAGTACCGATCCCAACGCCATCACGATCGCCGTCACGGTGAGAGCGCCGGCGTGGCGCGAGCGCCTGCCCGAGGCCGAGCGCCTGGTCCGCCAAGCGGCCCTGGCCGCCCTGGTCGGCGCGGCCGACGAGGCCGCGCCGCCGCAGCGGGCGGAGGTCAGCCTCCTGCTCGCCGACGACGCCACCGTGCGCCGGCTCAACCGCGACTACCGGGGCCGGGACAAGTCGACCAACGTCCTGTCGTTTCCCGCCGCCGAGACTTTCGAGGCGCCGGGCGCCGGGCCGGTGCTGTTGGGCGACGTCGTGCTCGCCTACGAAACGGTCCGCCGAGAGGCCGAGGAACAGGACAAGAGCCTGGCCGCCCACGTATCGCACCTGGTCGTGCACGGCGTCCTCCATCTCCTGGGCTACGACCATGAGGTCGAGCAAGAGGCCGAGCTCATGGAGCGGCGGGAGGCCGCGATCCTGGACGGCCTCGGCCTCGCCGACCCGTACGGCCGGGACGCGAGCGCAGGCGTGCAGCGATGAGCGAGGTCTCGAGCCGCAGCAGGCACGCGAACCGCGCCGGCAACGGCGCCGCGGCCTCGCCGCTGGGCGGGCTCTGGCAGAAGTTGCGCGCCCTGTTCCGGTCGCGCAACGGCGAGTCGCCCCTGCGCGACACCATCGAGGAGATCATCGGCGAGATCGAGGAAACCATCGCCGAGGACGAGGCTGTGGCGCCGATCGGCAGCCACGAGAAGCTCCTGCTCAGCAATATCCTCAAGCTGCGCCACGTCACCGCCTACGACGTCATGGTGCCGCGCGCCGATATCGTCTCGCTCGACATCGAAGCCGGGCTCGACGAGGTGATCGAGGCGATGAGCCGCGCCGGCCATTCGCGCCTGCCGGTCTACCGCGACAACCTCGACAACGTGATCGGCCTGGTGCACATCAAGGACGTGCTGCCGTACGCCAAGAACGAGGGGCCGTTCGACCTGTCCAAGATGCTGCGCGACGTGGCGATCGTCGCGCCGTCCATGCGCGCACTCGACCTGCTGCTGGAGATGCGCCTGTCGCACGTGCACATGGCGCTCGTGGTCGACGAGTTCGGCGGCATCGATGGCCTGATCACCATCGAGGACTTGGTGGAGGAGATCGTCGGCGAGATCGAGGACGAGCACGATGTGGCCGAAGGTCCGAAGCTGATCGAGCGTCCCGACGGCTCGCTGATCGCCGACGCCCGCGCGACCATTGAAGAGTTCGAGCAACTGGTCGGCCCGATTCTGGCCGCGGAGGAGCGCGAAGAGGACATCGACACCCTGGGCGGGCTGGTATCCTACCTCGCGGACCGCGTGCCGACCCGGGGCGAGCTGATCGTCCATCCGGCCACCGGCATCAGTTTCGAGGTCCTGGAGGCCGATCCGCGCCGCGTCAAGCGGCTCCGGGTGCGCAATCTGCCGCCCAGCCCCGCGGCGGACGGCGGTGAGGGCTGAGCCGGCGGTCCCGACGGGCGAGCGCCTGGGCTTGGCCCGGCTCGCCGGAGCCCTGGCCGCGCTGACCGGGTGGCGCCGTCACGCCGCCGCCGTCCTGTGCGGGGTGCTCGCGACCGCGGCCTTTGCGCCGCTCTATCTCGTGCCCCTGCTCGTGCTCGCGTTCGCCGGCCTGCTGTGGCTGCTCGACGGAACAAGACGGCCGCGCCAGGCTTTCACGCTCGGCTGGAGCTTCGGCTTCGGCCACATGGCGACCGGATTCTACTGGGTGGGCATCGCCTTCCTGGTCGACGCCGAGCGTTTCGGCTTCATCATGCCGATCGCCGTCGTTGGTTTGGCGGCCGGGTTGGCGCTGTTTCCGGCGCTTGCCCTCCTGCCGGTCGGCTGGCTCGGCTGGCGCGGGCCGGCGCGCGTGGCGCTGCTCGCGGGGGCGTGGCTCGCCGTCGAGTGGCTGCGTTCCTGGGTGCTGACGGGCTTTCCCTGGAACCTGATGGGAAGCGTCTGGAGCTTCTCTCCGGCCGTGATCCAGTTGGCTGCGGCGACCGGGGTCTGGGGCCTGTCGCTCATGACGGTGCTGGCCGCCGCCGCCCCGGCGGTGCTGGCCGCGCCGGGCATCGGCGGCCCGGCCCCGCGGCGGCACCGGATCTTCGCCGGCGCGATGCTGCTGCTTCCCGCGCTCGCCTGGGCGGGGGGGACCGTGCGCCTGGCGGCCGCGCCGGCCCCGGGGGAGGACGTGGTCCAGGGCGTGCGCTTGCGTCTGGTCCAGGCCAGCATCGACCAGTCCCAGAAATGGCGGGGCGAACTGCGCCAGGAGCACGTCGAACGGCAGATGCGGCTGAGCGTGGGCCCCGGGTTCGAACGCATCAGCCACGTGATCTGGCCGGAGACGGCGGTCCCGTACCTGTTGAACGAGGAGCCGGACGTGCGCAGCTTCCTCGCCCGGGTCGTGCCGCCGGGGGGCTTGCTGATCACCGGCGCGCCGCGCGGCGCCGGGCCGGCCGGCGCCCGCAAGGTTTGGAACAGCCTGTTCGCGCTCGACGGCCGCGGCAAGGTCGTCGCGACCTATGACAAGCACCACTTGGTGCCGTTCGGCGAGTACGTCCCGCTGCGCGGTTTGCTCGGCCTGGACAAGCTGACCCCGGGCAGGATCGACTTCAGCCCCGGCCCCGGCCCCGTAAACCTGAACCTGCCGGGCCTGCCGCCGGCCAGCCCGCTCATCTGTTACGAGGCGATCTTTCCCGGCCGGGTGAGCCCCCCCGACGCGCGCCCGGCCTGGCTGCTCAACATCACCAACGACGCCTGGTTCGGCACCAGCTCCGGGCCGTATCAGCATTTGGCCGGCGCGCGCCTGCGCGCCGTCGAGGAAGGGCTGGCGCTCGTGCGCGTCGCCAATTCGGGCGTCACCGCGCTCATCGACGGCTACGGCCGGATGTGGGGCCGCCTCGGCCTGAACGAGGTCGGCGTGCTGGACGTGCCGTTGCCGCGGCCTCTGTCCGGATTAACGCCGTATGCACGGATGGGGAACTGGGCGGTTCTCCTGCTGCTCCTGGGCGTCGGCCTGTACACTTTGATATTGCGCCGTTTTTCCCCGTAAGGTAATAGCCTTCGCAGGTTGTTAAAGTCCTGCTATGCGCATGCGGGCGTATGTCCGTGCGCCTGCCGGCGGATGAAACAAACCAATCACAAATAAGGAACCTGCTACCATGGCACACCGAGGCGAAGCGGTTCAAAAACGCGGGCCCGGCAAGCCCAATCCGGTCGACGTGCACGTCGGCTCGCGGGTGCGACTGCGGCGAACGCTGCTGGGGATGAGTCAGGAGAGGCTGGGAGAGGCCATCGGGCTGACGTTTCAACAGGTGCAGAAGTACGAACGCGGAGCGAACCGAATCGGATCGAGCCGGCTTTACGACCTGTCTCGGGTCCTCGAGGTGCCGGTCAGCTTCTTCTTCGACGACATGCCCTCCACGGTGGCGGACAGCTCCCCGGCGCAACGCCGCGGCATGGCGGAGGAACGGCCGAGCTTCGAACCGGACCCCATGGCCAAGCGCGAGACGCTGGAGCTGGTGCGGGCGTACTACCGGATCAAGGATGCCCATGTGCGCAAGCGTCTGTTCGAAATGACCAAGGCCCTGGGCAACGCGGCGGCAAAGGATGTTTAGCCGGGCCCGCATGTAAGCGCTTGCACGGCCGGCGCGCCGAAACGTGCCGGCGCCGGGCCGATAAACTCCTTGACGGCCCTTTTGCGGCGACTAAAACATGCCCCCGCAGCCGGCTAAGTCCGGCCCCGTTTCCATAGGTTCATCCGGCAAACCGCGCCGCTGCGCGCCGGCCGGGATCCCGCGTGCCGAGGTGCGGGCTGAGGCGCGCCTCCGACGTTCTTGGGAGAGTGAACGTTGCGCAAGGGCCGCTATCTGTTCACGAGCGAATCGGTGTCCGAGGGACATCCGGACAAGGTTTGCGACCGCATCTCCGACGCCATCGTCGATACCTTCCTCGCGCACGACCCTTATGCCCGGGTCGCGGTCGAGACCCTGTCGACGACCAACCGGCTCGTGCTCGCCGGCGAGGTGCGCGGACCGGCCGAGGTTGACGCCGCGCTCATCGAGCAGGTGGCGCGCCGCGCGGTCAAGGAGATCGGCTACGAGCAGGACGGCTTCCACTGGCAGAAGCTGGTGCTCAAGAACTACATCCACGAGCAGTCGGCGGACATTGCGCGTGGCGTGGATGCGTCGGGCAACAAGGACGAGGGCGCCGGCGACCAGGGGATGATGTTCGGCTATGCCTGCCGTGAAACCGATCAGTTGATGCCCGCCCCCATCTTTATCGCCCATAACATCTTGCGCTCCCTCGCCGAGGCCCGTCATTCCGGGGCCGAACCGGGGCTCGGCCCGGACGCCAAGAGCCAGGTCACCCTGGAATATATCGACGGAAAGCCGTGCCGCGCGACTTCGGTCGTCGTTTCGACCCAGCACAGCGACGAACTGGACACGGACGAGGTGCGCGAGATCGTCCGGCCCCACGTCGTCAACGTGCTGCCCGAAGGGTGGATGTGTCCGGAGATCGACTTTTACGTCAATCCGACCGGGCGCTTCGTGATCGGCGGGCCGGACGGCGATGCCGGACTGACCGGACGCAAGATCATCGTCGACACTTACGGCGGTGCGGCCCCCCACGGCGGCGGCGCCTTCTCCGGCAAGGATCCGACGAAGGTGGACCGCTCGGCCGCCTACGCGGCCCGCTATCTGGCCAAGAACGTGGTCGCGGCGGGCCTGGCCTCGCGCTGCACGATCCAGTTGTCCTACGCCATCGGCGTGGCCAAGCCCTTGTCGGTCTACGTCGACACGCACCAGACCGGGGCGGTCGACGAGGCCCGGTTGGGCCAGACCCTGTGCGACCTGATGGACCTCAGCCCGCGCGGCATCCGCGAGCACCTGGGGCTGAACCGGCCGATCTACGCCCGCACCGCGGCCTACGGACACTTCGGCCGCGCGCCCGACCCGGACGGCGGCTTCTCCTGGGAGCGGCTCGACCTGGTGAACGATCTGAGGTCGGCCTTCGACGCCTGAGCGCGCGCCACGGCCCCGGAACCATGGGCGATCGCGACGGCTTTCGGCGGAACGAACCCAGCGAACGGACCGAACGGCCGCGCCGCACGCTCCACGGCCGGCGCCGCGGCCGGGCCCTGCGCCCGGGGCTCAAGGCGCTCATGCAGGAGCTGCTGCCCACGGTCGCCGTCGCCCTGCCGCCGTCCGGCGCGCGACTCGACCCGCGGGCGCTGTTCGCCCCGGCGCGAAACGATGCGTCGGCCGAGGCGGCTTGGCCGCGGGAGGTGTGGTTGGAGATCGGCTTCGGCGGCGGCGAACATCTGGCCTGGCAGGCCGAGCGGCACCCGGAGGTCGGCCTGATCGGCGCGGAGTATTACGTCCAGGGCGTCGCCCGCCTGCTGCGCCGCGTCAGCGAGGCCGGGCTCGGCAACGTGCGGATATATCAAGGCGACGGGCGCGACCTGCTCGAGGCGCTGCCGGACCGCTCGATCGACCGGGCCTTCATCCTGTTCCCCGACCCCTGGCCCAAGACCCGCCATCACAAGCGCCGCCTGGTGCGGCGCGAGACCCTCGACCACTTGGCCCGTGTGATGAAGGACGGGATTGAATTGCGCCTGGCCACCGACGATATGGAATACGCGAGTTGGATGCTGGAGCGCTTTATTCGGCATCCGGATTTCGAGTGGCTCGCCCGGGGCCCCCGGGATTGGCGCGAACGGTCGCCCGATTGGCCCCAAACACGTTACGAGGCGAAGGCGCGCCGCCAGGGCCGCCGGGCCATGTATTTGCGGTTCCGGCGCCGGCCGCGGGGCCGGTGAGCTTGTTCCCGGCCGGTCGGAGAATTGCCTTGCGGAGCGCGGCGATCCGGCGGTAGATTGCCGACGAATGTTAAGATGCGGTTTTGCGTGGCGGGACCGTGTCGGGTCGCCGGAACGGTGGGCCTCTGGCCCACTTTTTTTTAGCCGGCCGCGGGGCCGCCAGCAGGCCGCGGAACGGAGATGGGGCACTTGACCCGACCCAGAGACACGATCACGCCGGGGCCCGCCAAGACGAGCGAGGGCAAGGCGGCGCAGGTCGAGCGTCTGATCGCACCGTCGCTCGCGGCGATGGGTTACGACATCGTCCGCGTGCTGCTCTCCGGGAACCGGCGCGCGCGCCTTCAGGTGATGGCCGAGCGTCGCGACGGCGCGGGCATGGGCCTCGACGACTGCGTCGCGGTCAGCCGGGCGGTGGAGGCGATCCTCGAGGTCGAAGATCCGATTGCCGGGTCCTACGAGCTTGAGGTCAGCTCGCCCGGCATCGATCGGCCGCTGACGCGGCTGGCCGACTTCGCGCGCTTCGCCGGGTTCGAAGCGAAGGTCGAGACGGCGGTCCCGATCGCGGGCCGACGCCGTTGGCGCGGCCGGTTGCTCGGGGTGAACGGCGATCGGGTGCGGCTGGCCGCGGGGGAGGAAGAGGTCACTCTGCCGTTTTCCGATATCGCCAAGGCCAAGCTCGTGTTGACCGATGAATTGATCACGGGCGCACGCGCCGGGCGCAACGTTTGAACCAGGGAACCGAGGGAGCGATGGACACGACCGCGCTTTCCAGAACCGAGCTGTTGCAGGTTGCCGATGCGGTGGCCCGCGAGAAGAGCATCGAACGCGAGGAGGTGCTGCTCGCGATGGAGCAGGCCATCTCCAAGGCCGGCCGCGCCAAGTACGGCGCAGAACATGACATCCGCGCCGAAATCGACCGTCGCACCGGCGAGGTCCGGCTCAAGCGCTACCGCGAGGTGACGGAAGAGGTCGAAAACGAGACCACCCAGATTTCCGTGGCCGAGGCCCAGGCGCACGAGCCGGGGATTCAGCCCGGCCAGTTCATCATCGAAGACCTGCCGCCGATCGAGCTCGGCCGCATCGCGGCGCAGACCGCCAAGCAGGTCATCGTCCAGAAGGTGCGGGAGGCCGAGCGCCAGCGCCAGTACCGCGAGTACAAGGACCGCGTCAGCGAGATCGTGAACGGCATCGTCAAGCGCAACGAGTTCGGCAACGTGACCATCGATCTCGGCCGCGCCGAGGCGATGATGCGCCGCGACGAATCGCTGCCGCGCGAATCCTTCCGCACGGGCGATCGCGTGCGCGCCTACATCTACGACGTGCGCGAGGAGCAGCGCGGCCCGCAGATCTTCGTCTCGCGCAGCCACCCGCAGTTCATGGCCAAGCTGTTCGCCCAGGAAGTGCCCGAGATCTACGACGGGATTATCGAGATCAAGGCGGTCGCCCGCGATCCGGGCAGCCGGGCCAAGATCGCGGTGATCTCGCACGACTCCTCGATCGACCCGGTCGGCGCTTGCGTGGGCATGCGGGGCAGCCGCGTCCAGGCGGTGGTGAGCGAGCTGCAGGGCGAGAAGATCGACATCATCCCGTGGTCGCCCGACCCGGCCACGTTCGTGGTCAACGCGCTGGCGCCGGCCGAGGTGACCAAGGTCGTCCTCGACGAGGAGCAGGGCCGCATCGAGGTGGTCGTGCCCGACGAGCAGCTCTCGCTCGCCATCGGACGCCGCGGCCAGAACGTGCGCCTGGCTTCCATGCTGACGGGCTGGGACATCGACATCCTGACCGAGGAGGAGGAGTCGCGCCGGCGCCAGGAGGAGATGCGCTTGCGTTCCCAATTGTTCATCGAGGCGCTCGACGTCGACGACGTGATCGCGCACCTGTTGGTCGCAGAAGGCTTCACCTCGCTCGAACAGGTGGCCTTCGTTCCGGTCGAGGAGCTGGCCGGGATCGAGGGTTTCGACGATGAGGTTGCGGAGGAGCTGCGGGCACGGGCGCGCACCTATCTCGAGGAGATCAACCGCCAGCACGAGCAGCACCGCCGCGACCTCGGCGTCAGCGACGAGCTTGCCGCGCTGTCGGGTCTCACACCGGGAATGCTCGTGACACTCGGCGAGAACGGTATCAAGACACTCGACGATCTCGGCGATCTGGCGAGCGACGAGCTGATCGAACTGCTCGGCAAGATCGCCCCCAGCCGCGAGACGGCCGACGCCATCATCATGGCGGCGCGCGCCCACTGGTTCGAGGACGAGGACCAGGGCGAACCCGCCGGAGAGGCGAGCCCCGCGGCGCCGGCGGAGGCCGAGCCGGCCGCCGAGACCGGCGGGACGGCGAAGGCCTAAGAGGGCGCCATGGCGGTTGCCGCGGCCCGATCAGGTGTGGCGGGGCGCGCCAAGCGGCGGCGCGGCGCCGACGCGGGCGCGTGGCGGCGCTGCATCGCGAGCGGCGACGTGCGTCCCAAGGCGGCCTTGATCCGCTTCGTCGCGGCGCCCGACGGAACCGTGGTGCCCGACCTCTCGGCCCGCCTGCCTGGGCGCGGTTTGTGGTTGTCGCCCGGCCGGGATATGATACAAGCGGCCTGCGACCGTAATCTCTTCGCCAAGGCGGCGAAGGCGCCGTTGCGTGCGCCCGATGATTTGGCCGAGCAGGTCGAGCGCCTGTTGCTGCGACGGTGCATCGATCTGCTTGGTCTCGCCCGGCGCGCCGGGCAGGTTGTGCGTGGCTTCGACCGGGTCGCCGCCCGGGTTGCGGAAGGCAAGGTGGGCCTCGTGTTGCAGGCCGCGGATGGCGCCGAGGGAGGTCGGCGCAAGCTGCGGGTCATGGCTCGGGCACGGGATCCGGCGTTGCCGATCGTCGCGTTGTTCAGTGCGCGCCAGTTGGGCCAGGCCTTGGGGGAGGGCGCTTGCGTACACGTCGCGGTCGCGCCCGGCCGCTTGGCCGAGCGGCTGCGCGAGGAGGCCGCGCGTCTGGCGGCGTTGCGCGGCGTGGCCGAGCGGAGTGATGAGGTTTGAGCGCCGGGAGGACTACCGCTGTTTCGGATATGACGACGAGCAACGAAAAAGAGCAGAAGAGGCCGCTCAGCCTGGCCCGGCCGGGTAAGCTCGAGCTGAAGAAGACGGTCGAGACCGGCCAGGTCCGGCAAAGCTTCAGTCACGGCCGCTCCAAGGCGGTGACCGTGGAGGTCAAGCGCTCGCGCACCTTTGCGCCGGGCGCGGGCGGCCGCATGACTGAGGTGACCGCGACCCGCGAGGCCGCCGAACGGGCGCTGCGCGCGACCAGCGCCGAGGCGCCCCGAGAGGCCGTGCCCGAGGCGCCGAAGTTGACCGCCGGGGAGCGTGCGACCCGGGTCCAGGCGCTCGAGCTCTCCCGCCATGAGGAAGAGGAGCGCCGTGCCGCCGAGGCCGCGGCCAGGGCGCGCGCCGAGGAGGAAGCCAGGCACCGCCGCGAGGAGGAGGCGCGCCGGCACGTCGAGGAGGCCGCCGCGCGCGAACTGGCCGGCGGAGACGCCGGGGGCGCGGCCGGCACGGCGCCGCGGCCGGCCGCTGAGGCCGGCCCGGAGACGCCGGCGGCCGCGCGCGAGCAGCCCGCCGCCGAGGTGGCCGAGCTGCCCAAGCGCCGGCGCGAAGAGGGGGAAGAGGACGAGCACGCGGGCCGGGCCAAGCGCAAGGCCTCGGTCGGCCCCAAACCCGCGCCGGTGCGCCGCAGCGTCGGCGAGCAGCGCCGCCGCCATGGCAAGCTCACGATCAGCCAGGCGCTGGAAGGCATCGAGGGCCGGCAGCGCTCGCTCGCCTCGGTGCGCCGGCAGCGCGAGAAGCTGCGCACCGCGCCGGCCAAGCATGTCCACCAACCCCCGCAGCGCGTCATCCGCGAGGTGACGATCCCCGAGACGATCACGGTCCAGGAGCTGGCCAACCGTATGGCGGAGCGCGGGGCCGAGGTCGTCAAGACGTTGATGAAGCTTGGGGTCATGGCCACGATCAATCAGGCGATCGACGCCGACACCGCCGAACTGGTGGTCGCGGAGTTCGGCCACAAGGTCAAGCGCGTGTCGGCCGCCGACGTCGAAATCGGCCTGGAAGGCGTTCCGGACACGGTAGGCACGCTCGAGCCGCGCGCGCCGGTAGTCACCGTGATGGGCCACGTCGACCACGGCAAGACGTCGCTGCTCGACGCCCTGCGCGAGACGGACGTGGCGGCGCACGAGGCCGGCGGCATCACCCAGCACATCGGCGCTTACCAGGTGGCGCTCACGTCGGGCGAGAAGATCACCTTCATCGACACGCCGGGCCACGCGGCGTTCACGGAGATGCGCTCGCGCGGGGCCAACGTCACCGACATCGTGGTCCTGGTCGTCGCCGCCGACGACGGGATCATGGAGCAGACGGTGGAGGCCATCAATCACGCCAAGGCGGCCAAGGCGCCGATCATCGTCGCGATCAACAAGATCGACCGGCCGGACGCCGATCCCGGACGGGTCAAGAACGAGCTCCTGCAGCACGAGCTCGTGGTGGAGGAGATGGGCGGCGACGTGCTGGCGGTCGAGGTCTCGGCCAAGGAGAAGACCAACCTGGCCAGGCTGGAGGAGGCGATCCTGCTCCAGGCCGAAATCCTCGAGCTCAAAGCCAACCCCGCCCGCAACGCCGAAGGCGCCATCATCGAGTCCAGGCTCGAGCGCGGCCGCGGCCCCGTGGCCACGGTACTGGTTCAGCGCGGCACGTTCCGCGTCGGCGACATCTTCGTCGCGGGCAGCGAGTGGGGCCGTGTGCGCGCGCTGGTCAACGACCGCGGCGAGCTGGTCCAGGAAGCGGGTCCCTCGGTGCCCGTGGAAGTGCTCGGGCTGAACGGCACGCCGCTCGCCGGCGACACGCTGACGGTTGTGGAAAGCGACGCCCGGGCCCGCGAGATCGCCGCGTTCCGCCAGCGAGTCAAGCGCGAGAAGGAGATCGCCTCCAGCGGCCGTGGGACGCTGGAACAGATGATGACCCGCATTCAGGAGGGCGAGGCCGCGCAGCTTCCGATGATCATCAAGTCCGACGTGCACGGCTCGCTTGAGGCCATCGTCAACAGCCTGGAGAAGCTCGGCACCGACGAGGCGAAGGTGCACGTCCTGCACGCCGGGGTCGGCGGCATCAACGAGTCGGACGTGACCCTGGCGCGCGCGACCGGCGCCACGATCATCGGCTTCAACGTGCGCGCCAACCCGCAGGCGCGCGAGATGGCCAAGCGCGACGACGTCGACATCAAGTACTACTCGATCATCTATAACGTCGTCGACGACATGAAGGCCGCGCTGTCCGGCTTGCTGGCCCCGACCGAGCGCGAGCGGCTTCTCGGCTACGCCGAGATCCGCGAGGTCTTCAACATCTCCAAGGTGGGCAAGGTGGCCGGCTGCATGGTCACCGAGGGTTCGGTCCGGCGCGGCGCTAAGGTTCGCCTGGTGCGGGACGACGTGGTCATCCACGACGGCACGCTGAAGTCGTTGCGCCGCTACAAGGACGAGGTGCGCGAGGTCAAAGAGGGCTACGAATGCGGCATGGCGTTCGACAACTACAGCGACATCCAAGCCGGCGACCGCATCGAGTGCTATGAGATCGAAGAGGTGGCGCGCGAACTCTAACCGCCCGCGCCGCGCACGCGAGGCCGCGTGACCCAGGCAGCCAAAGCCAGAACGGACCGCAAGCCCAGCCAGCGCCAGCTTCGCGTCGGCGAAGAGTTGCGCCATGCGCTTGCGCGCATTCTCAGCGGCGGCGAGTTGCGCGATCCGGCCCTGGCGGACCTCATGCTCACGGTGACCGAGGTGCGGGTCGGCCCCGACCTGAAGAATGCGACCGCCTTCGTCGTGCCGCTGGGCGGCGGCGGATTGGACGAGGCCGTCGCGGCGCTGAACCGAGCGGCCGGGTTCTTTCGCGCCCAGCTCGCCCGCGAGATGGCGCTGCGTTACGTCCCGCGCGTCGCCTTCGCCGCCGACCGTTCGTTCGACGAAGCCGGACGCATCAACGAGATCCTCGCGCGGCCGCGCGTGCGGCGCGACCTGCCCGGGCGCGGGCCGACGAAGCGGCCGGGAGGCGACGGTGGCGCGTAGGCACAAGGGCCGGCAGATCAACGGTTGGGTCGTGGTCGACAAGCCCTCCGGGCTGACCTCGACGCAGGTGCTGGGGCGCGTGCGCCGGGTCTTCGACCCGCGCAAGATCGGCCACGGCGGCACGCTCGACCCGCTGGCCACCGGGCTGCTGCCGGTCGCCATGGGCGAGGCGACCAAGACCGTGTCCTACGTCATGGAGGGACCGAAGACCTACCGCTTCACCCTGCGTTGGGGCGAGGCCACGACCACGGACGACATCGAGGGCGAGGTGATCGCGCGTTCCGAGCGCCGGCCGAGCGAGGCGGAGATCCGCATGGTCCTGCCCAGCTTCGTAGGCGAGATCGCACAGGTGCCGCCGACCTATTCCGCGATCAAGGTGGCGGGCCGGCGCGCCTACGACAAGGCGCGCGCCCAGGAAGCCTTCGAGCTCGAGCCGCGCCAGGTCGAGATCCGCCGCCTGACGCTGGTCGCGGCGGGGGAGCCCGACCACGCCACCCTAGAGGTCGTGTGCGGCAAGGGCGCCTACATGCGCGCGCTGGCCCGCGACCTGGGGCGTGCGCTCGGCACGTGCGCGCACGTGGTGGCGCTGCGCCGAAGCGCCGTCGGCCCATTCCGCGAGGCGCATGCGATTTCCCTGGAAACCCTGGAGGCGCTGGGGCATAGTGCCGCCGATTCGGGAGCCCTGCTCCCGCTCGAGACCGCGCTGGACGACATCCCGGCGTTGGCCTTGACGGAGACCGAGGCGAACCGCCTGCGGCGCGGGCAAGCGGTGTCCATGCTGGCCCGTGTCAACCGCGAGCGTATCCGCGAATTCGCCAATGGCGTGATCGGCTACGCCACCTCCGGCGGCAAGCCGGTGGCGCTGGTGCGTTACCAGGCAGGCGACATTCACCCGGTCCGGGTCCTCAACCTCTAAGGCGGAGGCGAGACAGACACGATGTCGATCACACCCGAACGCAAGGGCGAGCTCGTGCGCGAGTTCGCGCTTCACGAGGGCGACACCGGCTCGCCCGAGGTCCAGGTCGCGATCCTGTCCGAGCGGATCAAGAACCTGACCGAACACCTCCAGGCCCACAAGAAGGACTTCCACTCGCGGCGCGGCCTGCTCGTCATGGTCGGCCAGCGCCGGCGGCTGCTGGACTACGTGAAAGCCAAGGATACGGGCCGCTACGAGGGCCTGATCCAGCGCTTGGGCCTGCGCCGGTAATGCGGGTCGTGCGCCGATGAGCGTGCCCGCAGTCCCACGCCGCGGGCGACCTGCCCTGGCCGGGGGTGCGTGGGCGGTTCATCGCCATACGCTTCGTGCAATCATGACGGCGGCATCGCGTGTTGGCCGGCGCGATGGCCGACATAGACCGGGCCGACGCAAGGGGCGCCGCGGGGGTCGGCCCGCGCCCGGCGCCGCCCCTTGCGCGGGTCCGGTCGTGGCGATCCGGCCATATGTTGGAAGGACGATTGGATCATGTTCGATATCTTCACCAAGGAAATCGAGTGGGGCGGGCGCAAGCTCGTCCTGGAGACGGGCCGCATGGCCCGGCAGGCCGACGGCGCCGTGCTCGCCAGCTACGGCCAGACCGTAGTGCTGTGTACCGCGGTCGGGGAGAATGCGCCCCGGCCGGGCATCGACTTTTTCCCGCTGACCGTCAACTACCAGGAAAAAACCTTTGCCGCGGGCAAGATCCCGGGCGGCTTCTTCAAGCGGGAAGGGCGGCCGAGCGAAAAGGAGACGCTGACCTCGCGCCTGATCGACCGGCCGATCCGGCCGCTGTTCGCCGAGGGCTACAAGAACGAGACCCAGGTCATCTGCACGGTGCTCAGCCACGATCTGGAGAACGACCCGGACATCGTGGCCATGATCGGCGCCTCGGCGGCGCTGACCATCTCCGGCATCCCGTTCCTCGGCCCGATCGGCGGGTGCCGGGTCGGCTACACGGAGGGCGGCTACATCCTGAACCCGCGCACCGACGATCTGGCCCAGTCCGAGCTCGATCTCGTGGTCGCCGGCACGCGCGACGGCGTCCTCATGGTCGAGTCCGAGGCCAAGGAGCTGTCCGAGGAAGTCATGCTGGGCGCAGTCACCTTCGGCCACGAGGCGATCAAGCCGGTGATCGACGCGATCGTCGACCTGGCCGAACGCTGCGCCAAGGAGCCCAGGAACATCCCCGCGCCGCCGCCCGAGGTCGAGACCGTGCGCGACAAGCTTTCGGCCCGGTTCCGCGACCGCTTGGCCGAAGCCTACCGGGAGCCGGACAAACAGGCCCGGCACGAGACGATTGCCGCGCTCAAGGAGGAAGCGCTGGCGAGCCTGGCCGAGAACGAGCTCGAGCTGGCGGTGGCACCCGGCGTGCTCAAGTCGCTGGAAAGCGAGATCGTGCGCGGAAACATCCTGAAGACCGGCGCGCGCATCGACGGCCGCTCGACCGCGGACATCCGGCCGATCGACTGCCGGGTCGGCGTGCTGCCGCTGACCCACGGCTCGGCGCTGTTCACCCGGGGCGAGACCCAGGCCCTCGTCACAACGACCTTGGGCACCGGACAGGACGAGCAGATCGTCGACGCGCTCGAGGGCGAGTACCGGGAGCACTTCCTGCTGCACTACAACTTCCCGCCCTATTCCGTGGGCGAGGCGAGCTTCCTGCGCGCGCCCGGCCGGCGCGAGATCGGCCACGGCAAGCTGGCTTGGCGCGCCGTGCGCTCGCTCTTGCCGGACAAGGACAGCTTCCCCTACACGATGCGCGTGGTCTCCGAGATCACCGAATCGAACGGCTCGTCGTCCATGGCCACGGTGTGCGGCTCCTCGCTCGCGCTCATGGACGCGGGCGTGCCGCTCAAGCGCCCGGTGGCGGGCATCGCCATGGGCCTCATCAAAGAGGGCGAGGAGTTCGCCGTGCTCTCGGACATCCTCGGCGACGAGGACCACCTGGGCGACATGGACTTCAAGGTGGCCGGCACGGAGCAAGGCATCACCTCGCTGCAGATGGACATCAAGATCACCTCCATCACGCCCGAGATCATGGGCGTCGCGCTCGACCAGGCCCGCGAGGGGCGCATGCACATCCTGGGCGAGATGGCCAAGACGCTCAACAAGGCGCGCGAGACCATCTCCGACAAGGCGCCGCGGATCACCGTGATCTCGATCCCCAAGGAAAAGATCCGCGAGGTCATCGGCACCGGCGGCAAGGTGATCCGCGAGATCTGCGAGACGACGGGCGCCAAGATCGACATCGAGGACGACGGCACGGTCAAGGTCGCCGCCGTCGACCAGTCGCAGAGCAAGGCCGCGATCGAGTGGATCCGCTCCATCGCCGCCGAGCCGGAAGTCGGCGTGATCTACAGCGGCAAGGTGGTCAAGATCATGGATTTCGGCGCCTTCGTGAACTTCCTCGGGCCCCGCGACGGCCTGGTGCACATCAGCGAACTGGCCCCGCACCGGGTCAAGCAGGTGACCGACGTGGTCAAGGAGGGCGACGAGGTCCGGGTCAAGGTCATCGGCCTGGATGACCGCGGCAAGGTCAAGCTGTCAATGAAGCGCGTCGACCAGGAAACCGGCGAGGACCTGGAGGCCAAGGCCGAGGCCAGCTAGGAATTTGGGCCGGGCCCCCGGCCCTCATGTTTCGACGCGCCCGGCGTGAGGGCCTCATCCCGAGCCTGTCGAAGGATGAGGCTCCGATGGCCGGTTCAATTGTTCCACCGCGCCGGGCCGGCGCATCGCGTGGCCCCGCTTCCGCCGCGAGCGGGGGCGTGATCGTCCTGCCCCGCGTCATGGGTCACCGCGGGGCGGCCGCGGCCGCCCCGGAGAACACGCTGGCCGGGCTGCGCGCGGCGGCGCGGACGGGCGTGGCGTGGGTCGAGTTCGACGTCATGCTGACCGGCGACGGCGTGCCCGTCCTGTTCCACGACGACAACCTCAGGCGCACGACCGGCCGCGACGCGCCGATGAGCCGGACGCCGCTGGCCGCGCTGCGCGCGCTCGAGGCCGGGTCCTGGTTCGCGCCGGAATTCGCCGGAGAGCCGGTCCCCACGCTCGAGGAAGCCCTTGAGGTCGTGCTCGATCTCGGCCTGCACGCGAACGTGGAGATCAAGCCGACCCCGGGCCGGGACGAGGATACCGCCGAGGCGGCGCTCGGCGTAATCGGCCGCTGCTGGCCGGGCGACCGGCCGCCGCCGCTCGTCAGCAGCTTCAGTCGCAGGGCCCTCGGCGCGGCCCGCCGGCGCGCCCCGGACACGCCGCGCGGCCTGATCGCCTGGCGCCTGCCCCGCGATTGGGCGCGCGCCGCCCGCGCGCTGGAGTGCGCCACGCTGCACCTGCCGGGCAACCGGTTGTCGGAAAGGGCCGCGCGGCGGATCAAGGGCGCGGGCTACGGCCTGGCCGCCTTCACGGTCAACGATCCGGCGGCGGCGCGGCGGCTGCTCGCCTGGGGGGTCGACTGCATCATCACCGACGCGCCGGGCGCGATCGCCGCGGCGCTCCGGTGAGGGCGCGCGCAGACGGCCGTGGGTCAATCCTGGGCGGCGCTGAGCCGTCTCGGCGAAGGAATTCCGACGGTGTTGTAGCCGCCGTCCACGTGATGGACCTCGCCGGTGACGCCACCCGAGAGGTCGGACAGGAGGTAGAGCGCGGCGGCGCCCACCTCCTCCAGCGCGACGTTGCGCCTGAGCGGCGCGTGATCGCGGCTCCAGCGGTAGACGAAGCGGGCGTCCGCGATCGCCGAGCCGGCGAGCGTGCGCATCGGCCCGGCGGAGATCGCGTTGACCCGCACACCCTGGGCCCCCAGGTCGGCGGCCAGGTAACGCACGCTGGCCTCAAGCGCCGCCTTGGCAACCCCCATGACGTTGTAGTTCGGCGTCACCCGCTTGGCGCCCAGGTAGGTCAGCGTGAGCAGGCTGCCGCCCGCGGGCATGAGCGCCGCCGCATGGCGCGCCACCGCGGTGAAGGAGTAGCACGAGATGGCAAGGGTGCGCGCGAAGTTGTTGCGCGTCGTGTCCAGGTATGGGCCCTTCAGCTCCTCCTTGTCGGAGTAGGCGATGGCGTGCACGACGAAGTCGAGGCCGCCCCAGGCCTCGCCGAGGACGCCGAATACGGCCTCGATGTCCGCCTCGTGCTCGACGTCGCAGGGCAGCACGAGCTCGGCGCCGAGCGACTGGGCGAGCGGACGCACCCGGCGCTCGAAGGGCTCGCCCTGGTAGGTGAAGGCCAGCCCGGCGCCGTGCCGGTGCAGGTTGCTCGCGATGCCCCAGGCGATCGAGCGCTCGTTGGCGACGCCCATGATGAGGCCGCGCTTGCCCGCCATCAAAGCCCTCTGAGCCGTCACGTCCCCCGATCCCTTCCCCTGTTCGCGTGTCCGCCCGGCGCGCGCCCTCGGCCCGCGCGCCGGCCATCGGCCGCCCGAGCCCGCGCTCAGGCCTCGTAGCGCTTGAACGCGAGCGCGGCGTTGGTGCCGCCGAAGCCGAAGCTGTTCGAAAGGACGCAGTTGATCTGCGCGTTGTCCTCGCGCGCCCGCACGATGGGCACGCCCTCGGCCTCCGGGTCCAGCTCCTCGATGTTGGCCGAGGCGGCAAGGAAGTCGTGCTCGAGCATGAGCAGAGAGTAGATCGCCTCGTGCACGCCGGCCGCGCCCTGGGCGTGGCCGGTCAGCGACTTGGTCGAACTGATGCGCGGAAAGTCGGCGCCGAAGACCTCGCGCACCGCGGCCAGCTCGATGGTGTCGCCGACCGGGGTCGAGGTGCCGTGCGCGTTGATGTAATCCACCCTGGTGTTGCCGAGCCCGGCCAGCGCCAGGCGCATGCAGCGCACCGCCCCCTCGCCCGACGGCGCCACCATGTCCACGCCGTCCGAGGTCGCGCCGTAACCGACCAATTCGGCATAGATCTTCGCGCCGCGCGCCCGCGCGCGCTCGAGCTCCTCGAGCACGACGACGCCGGCGCCGCCCGAGATGACGAAGCCGTCGCGGTTCTTGTCGTAGGGCCGCGAGGCGCGCTCGGGCGTGTCGTTGTACCTGCTGGACAGCGCGCCCATGGCGTCGAACAGCACCGACAGGCTCCAGTGCACCTCCTCGCCGCCGCCGGCGAAGACGATGTCCTGCTTGCCCAACTGGATCTGCTCGTAGCCGTTGCCGATGCAGTGCGCGCTGGTCGAGCAAGCCGAGCTGATGGAGTAGCTCATGCCCTTGATCCGGAACGCGGTGGCGAGGTTGGCCGAGTTGGTGCTCGACATGCAGCGCGGCACCATGTACGGGCCGACGCGGCGCGGACCCTTGCTGCGGGCGATGTCGGCGGCGGCGACTTGGTTCGAGGTCGAGGGGCCGCCGGAGCCCATGATCAACCCGGTGCGCTCGTTCGAGACCTCGGCCTCGCTCAGGCCGGCGTCCTCGATCGCCTCGCTCATGGCGATGGAGTTGAAGGCCGCGCCGTCGCCCATGAAACGGCGCACCTTGCGGTCGAGCACCGCATCCAGGTCGAGCTTGATGTCGCCATGGACGTGGCTGCGGAAGCCCATCTCGGCGTAGGTCTCGGAGAACCGGATGCCCGAGCGGCCGGCCCTCAGCGACTCCAGCACCTCCTGCTTGTTGTTGCCGATGCTGGAGACCACCCCCAGCCCGGTCACGACCACACGTCGCATGTCGCGGCCCTCGCCCGGACCTGCGCTACGCAGGCTCGGGCGCGGTGAACAGCCCGACCTTCAGGCCGGTGGCTTCGTAGGCCGGCTCGCCGTCGACCGAAATGCGGCCGTCGGCGATGGCCAGCACCAACTTGCGCTTGATCACACGTTTCAGGTTCAAGTGATAGGTTACCAATTTCGCGGTCGGCAGCACCTGGCCGATCAGCTTGACCTCGCCGACGCCAAGCGCCCGGCCCCGCCCCGGCGCGCCGATCCAGCCCAGGAAGAACCCGACCAACTGCCAAAGGGCGTCGAGCCCGAGGCAGCCCGGCATGACCGGATCGGCCTCGAAATGGCAGCGGAAGAACCAAAGGTCCGGCTTGACGTCGAATTCGGCCACCACCTCGCCCTGATCATGGGCCCCGCCTTTATCGGTGATCTTGACGATGCGGTCGAACATCAGCAGCGGCGGCAGCGGCAGCCTGGCGTTGCCCGGTCCGAACAGCTTGCCATGGGCGCAATCAAGCAGCTCATCGTAACTGTAACTGTGCTTTCGCTGTTTCAATGGCGACACCTACCCGCAATCGGTCTCGTCACGCAGAGGCACAAACACGCGCCCGTACGAACCCATGCCGCCACGCCGCGCTGTTCGTGCGCGCGACTATAACACAGCCCACCTCCGGCCAATCAACTGGATACGGTCGCGGTGATGCGCGTCCGGCGCGCGGGGACGCTGGATTCGTTCATTAAATCCATTCCAAAGAATTCCACAAAGGGCTGGTCTTAACCTTTAATTGCTGGCTCGACCCGCTATATTAAAAAGCATGGCAAACGAGCGGCCATACAGCGTCCTGATCGACCGGCTGAAGGCGGCGGGCCTGCGGCCCACGCGCCAGCGTTTGGCCCTGGCCAAGCTCCTGTTCGGGCGCGGCCACCGCCACCTGACAGCCGAGCAACTCCACGCCGAGGCGATGGGCGGGCGGGTGCGGGTCTCGCTCGCTACCGTGTACAACGCCCTGCATCAGTTCACGGCGGCCGGCCTGCTGCGCGAGGTGGTGGTCGAGCCCGGCCGTTCCTATTTCGACACCAACGTGGACGATCATCACCACTTCTTCTTCGAGGACTCCGGCCGCTTGGAGGATATCCCCGGCCGGAACGTGCGTCTGAGCGGTCTGCCCAAGCCGCCGCGCGGCACCCGTGTTTCGCGCGTCGACGTGGTCATTCGGGTCGCGGAAGATTTCGAATAGCGATTTCTCCGATAGAGCTTAAAAAATTATCTAGAATCATTCTAAATCATTGACACGGGCCGCCGCGGGCCCTATTTACGGTTTCGGCGGGCGGCGCTGCGTTGGCCCCGCGCCGAAGCCGTCCCGATTTACGGATCAGTCAGAGGGGAAAGATCATGCCGCAGCTCAAGAATTCGAAGACGGAACAGAACCTGAAGGCCGCCTTCGCCGGGGAGAGCCAGGCCAACCGCCGGTACCTCTACTTCGCCCAGAAGGCGGACGTCGAAGGCTACAACGACGTCTCGGCGGTCTTCCGGTCCACCGCCGAGGGTGAGACCGGCCACGCCCACGGCCACTTGCAGTTCCTCGAGGAGGTGGGCGACCCCGCGACCGGCGAGCCCATCGGCGACACCAGCAAGAACCTGAAGGCCGCGATCGCCGGCGAGACCTACGAGTACACCGACATGTACCCTGGCATGGCGCGCA
>JBHHZJ010000024.1:0-38319 GCA_046758005.1 Kiloniellaceae bacterium | reverse complement strand
CGCGCGGTATTCGCCGAAGATGGCGCGCAGGGCCCCGGCCCACTCGCCCGTGGTCGCTCCGGCGCGCGCGCAGGCGATCGAGGGCTCCATGATGTTGCGCCCCTCCGCCGCGGCCGCCTCGAGCTCGGCGAGCGCGGCCTCGACCGCGGCCTCGTCGCGGCCCGCGCGCCAGGCCCGAACCCGCGCGACCTGCCCGGCCTCGACGCCCTCCTCGACCGCGAGGAAGCCACCGTCGAGGCCGGCGGTGAGGGGCGAGGGCTCGGACTCCGTGTAGGCGTTGACCCCGACCACCACCTGCTCGCCCGCCTCGATGGCGGCCAGACGCCGGGCGTTGCTCTCGACCAGGCGCTCCTTCATGTAGGCGCTCTCGACCGCGGCCACGGCGCCGCCGAGGTCCTCGATGCGGGCCAGCTCCGCGCGCGCCTCGCCGATCAGCGCCTCGACCCTGGCCTCGATCGCGTGGGCGCCGTCGAAGATGTCGCCGTATTCGAGCAGATCCGTCTCGTAGGCGACGATCTGCTGCAGGCGCAGCGACCACTGCTGGTCCCAGGGCCGGGGCAGGCCGAGCGCCTCGTTCCAGGCCGGCAGCTGCACCGCACGCGCGCGCGCGTTCCTGGACAGCACCACGGCCAGCATCTCCAGGAGAATCCGGTAGACGTTGTTCTCCGGCTGCCGCTCGGTCAGGCCCAGCGAGTTGACCTGCACCCCGTAGCGGAAGCGCCGCAGCTTCTCCTCCGCCACGCCGTAGCGGGTGCGGCAGATGTCGTCCCACAGGGCGGCGAAGGCGCGCATCTTGCACATCTCGGTGATGAAGCGCACGCCGGCGTTGACGAAGAAGCTGATGCGCCCGACCACGGTCGGGAAGTCCGCCGCGGGCACTTGGCCGGCGGCCTTGACGGCGTCGAGCACCGCGATCGCGTTGGCGAGCGCGAAGGCCAGCTCCTGCACCGGCGTGGCGCCCGCCTCCTGCAGGTGGTAGGAGCACACGTTGACCGGGTTCCACTTCGGAACCTCCTGGTAGGTGAAGGCGATCACGTCGGTGATCAGGCGCATCGACGGCCGCGGCGGGAAGATGTAGGTCCCGCGCGACAGGTACTCCTTGAGGATGTCGTTCTGGGTCGTGCCGCACAGCCTCGCGCGGGCGATTCCCCGTTCCTCGGCGAGCGCCACGTAGAGCGCGAGCAGCCACGGGGCCGTGGCGTTGATCGTCATCGAGGTGTTCATGCGCTCGAGCGGGATGCCTTCGAAGAGCTGGCGCACGTCGCCGAGGTGGCAGACCGGCACGCCGACCTTGCCGACCTCGCCCTTCGCCAAAGCGTGGTCGGAGTCGTAGCCGGTCTGGGTCGGCAGGTCGAAGGCGACCGACAGGCCGGTCTGGCCGCGCGCCAGGTTGGTGCGGAAAAGGGCGTTGGACGCCGCCGCCGTCGAGTGCCCGGCGTAGGTGCGGAACAGCCACGGCCGGTCGCGCCGGGACGCGGCGCCCGGGTCCGTCTCGCCGCCTGCGCGGGTGCGTTTCTCGGTCATGCCGGCGCCTATATTACCGCAGTTTCTTACATGCTTCGTATCTTATATTTATATTTACTATTATTTGATATTTTATTGCGTTTGCCCCGCATGGTCCGCCGATTTCGCGGTTATTGTGCGTTGCAAAAAAACCGACGACGGGCTAAGAGTCAAGCGAATCCTGCCCGGTCGCGCAGCCGGCCGGGCCGACGCGTCGAAGCATCGAGGAGAGCGGCGATGAGCGAGGCGGCGACCCGGGTGGCCGAGGCCCGGCCCGGACCGGTGAGGAAGGACCTCTACGAGATCGGCGAGATCCCGCCGCTCGGCCACGTGCCGAAGCGGATGTACGCCTGGACCATCCGGCGCGAGCGCCACGGCGAGCCGGAGACCGCCATGCAGGTCGAGGTGGTCGACGTGCCGCCGGTCGACAGCCACGACGTGCTGATCCTGGTGATGGCGGCGGGCGTCAACTACAACGGCGTGTGGGCCGCGCTCGGCAAGCCGATCTCGGTGTTCGACGTGCACAAGGCCGACTACCACGTCGCCGGCTCGGACGCCGCCGGCATCGTCTGGGCCGTCGGCTCCAAGGTGACGCGCTGGCAGGTCGGCGACGAGGTCGTGGTGCACTGCCATCAGGACGACGGCGACGACGAGGAGTGCAACGGCGGCGACCCGATGTTCTCGCCCTCGCAGCGCATCTGGGGCTACGAGACGCCGGACGGCTCCTTCGCCCAGTTCACGCGCGTGCAGGCGCAGCAGGTCATGGCCCGGCCCCGGCACCTGACCTGGGAGGAGAGCGGCTGCTACATCCTGACGCTGGCCACCGCCTACCGCATGCTCTTCGGTCACCGGCCGCACATCCTGCGCCCGGGACACAACGTCTTGGTTTGGGGCGCCTCGGGCGGGCTGGGCTCGATGGCGGTCCAGCTCATCGCGACCGCCGGGGCCAACCCGATCGGCGTGATCTCCGACGAGAGCAAGCGCGACTTCGTCATGTCCTTGGGCGCGCGCGGCGTGATCGACCGCAAGCGGTTCAACTGCTGGGGCCGCCTGCCGGAGATCAACGACGCCGGGGGCTACGGCGATTACATGAAGGAGGTGCGCCGCTTCGGCAAGGCGATCTGGGAGATCACCGGCAAGGGCAACGACGTCGACTTCGTGTTCGAGCACCCGGGCGAGCAGACCTTCCCGGTGTCCTGCTTCGTGGTCAAGCGCGGCGGCATGGTGGTGTTCTGCGCCGGCACCACCGGCTACAACCTGACCATGGACGCGCGCTTCGTGTGGATGCGCCAGAAGCGCATCCAGGGCAGCCACTTCGCCAACCTGAAGCAGGCCAGCCAGGCCAACCGCCTGGTCGTCGATCGGCGCATTGACCCCTGCATGTCCGAGGTCTTCTCCTGGCAGGACATCCCGCGCGCGCACACCAAGATGCTGCGCAACCAGCACAAGCCGGGCAACATGGCGGTGCTGGTCCAGGCCCCGCGCCCGGGGCTGCGCACGCTCGAGGACGCGGTCGAGGGGTGAGACGACCCGCCGGTGCCCGTGAAGGGAACGACTCCTCGTGAGCCAAGTGGTGGCTGACGACCGTTCGAAGCTCGGGACGCTGGTCCTGCCCGATCTGCTGAACGTGTGCCGCGAGGCGCTGGCGGTCGCCGAGGCGCTGCGCGAGGCGGCCCGGGGCGCGGTGGCCGGCTTGGTCGCGCCGGGCGGCAAGGTCGATCCGGAGCTGCTCGAGCGCGAGCAGTTCGCCGCGCACGGCTATGCCTGGCTGGCGACTTACGTGGCGGCGCTGGAACAGGTGCTGCGCTGGGCCGAACGCCTGGGATCGCAAGGGCGCCTGCGCGAGCTGGAGCGCCTGATCCTGCAATCGGCCTACGGCGAGTACCTGCAGCAGATGGTGGGCGGCATCGCGCTCAGCCAGGTCGAGATCGTGCGCCCCGTGGACATGGGCCTCGACGAGGCCGCGCTCGCGCGCTTCCGCGCGCCGGCCGTGCAGGCGCTCGTCGCCCGCGGCAACACGGGCGCGGTGCGCCAGCGCCTGGCCGAACTCATTGCCGAGGGGCTGGACTCGGGCGACTTCGGCGACCCGGGCCTGAACGACGAGACGCTGGAGATGGTGCGCGACCAGTTCCGCAAGGTCGCCGAGGACCACATGGAGGCCGCGCACGCCTGGCACTTGCACGACGAGCTCATCCCGCTCCCGGTGATCGAACAGCTCGCCGAACTGGGCGTGTTCGGCCTCACCGTGCCCGAGGAGTTCGGCGGCGCCGGCCTGGGCAAGACCGCCATGTGCGTGGTCACCGAGGAGCTGTCGCGCGGCTACATCGGGCTCGGCTCGCTCGGCACGCGCTCGGAGATCGCGGCCGAACTGATCCGTCTCGGCGGCACCGAGGCGCAGAAGGAGCGCTGGCTGCCCGGCATCGCCTCGGGCGAGATCCTGCCGACCGCGGTGTTCACCGAACCGAACGTCGGTTCCGACCTGGGCTCGCTCAGGACCCGCGCGGTTCGCGCCAAAGGGGAGGATGGCGACGTTTACCGCATCACCGGCAACAAGACCTGGATCACCCACGCCGCGCGCAGCGACCTGATGACGCTGCTGGCGCGCACCGACCCCTCGGAGCCCGGCTACAAGGGCCTGTCCATGTTCCTCGCCGAGAAGCCACGCGGCGGCGAGGCCGACCCCTTCCCCGCGCCGGGGATGAGCGGGGGCGAGATCCGCGTGCTCGGCTACCGCGGCATGAAGGAGTACGAGCTGAGCTTCGATAACTTCGAGGTGCCGGCCGCGAACCTGCTCGGGCAAGCCGAGGGCGAGGGCTTCAAGCAGCTCATGGCGACCTTCGAATCGGCGCGCGTCCAGACCGCCGCGCGCGCCGTCGGCGTGGCCCAGAACGCGCTCGAGCTGGGCCTCAAGTACGCGCTCGATCGGGTGCAGTTCGGCAAGCCGATCGTCGCGTTCCCCAGGGTGGCCGGCAAGCTCGCCTGGATGGCGGTCGAGACCATGATCGCCCGGCAGCTCACCCTGTTCGCGGCGCGCGAGAAGGATTCCGGGCGGCGCTGCGACATCGAGGCCGGCATGGCCAAGCTGCTCGCCGCGCGGGTGGCCTGGGCGGGCGCCGACAACGCGCTCCAGGTCCACGGCGGCAACGGCTACGCCGAGGAGTACCGCATCTCCCGCGTGCTGTGCGACGCGCGGATTTTGAACATTTTCGAAGGCGCGGCCGAAATCCAGGCCCAGGTCATCGCGCGGGGGCTCCTCAGCGGACGGAACTGAAGGGGCGGCCGACCCACAGTGCAGCTTGGGCTGCCCTCGAACCGGGTTCCGTGGATCGCTTTGACTCCGGAGAGATATAAGACTAGTTGTAAACTAGTATGACCACTATCGGCGCCTTCGAGGCCAAGACCCACTTCGCCCGCCTGCTCGAGCGGGCCGCGCGGGGCGAGCACATCGTCATCACGAAGCACGGCGTGCCCGTGGCGCGCCTCGTGCCGTTCGCCGGGCCCGACCGGGAAAAGGCAAGAGCAGCGATCGCCCGCCTTAAGGCGTTGCGCAAGGGGCAGACGCTGGGCGGGATCTCCTGGAAGGAACTGCGCGACGAGGGACGGCGGTGACGGCCTTCGTCCTCGACTGCTCGATTGCGGTCACCTGGTGCTTCGAGGACGAGGCCACGCCGGCGACCGATGCGCTCCTCGACCGCCTCGGCGGGGAGGCTGCGGCCGCACCGGCCATCTGGCCGCTCGAGCTCGGCAACGTGCTCGTCATGGCGGAGCGGCGGGGGCGAATTTCGTCGGCCAAGGCCGCCGAGTTCCTGGCCCTCGTCGAGGACCTGTCGATCCTGATCGACGACGAGACCCCGCAACGGGCCCTGCGCGAGGTGCTCGCGCTCGCCCGCGCGGCGGGGCTGACCACTTACGACGCAGCCTATCTCGAACTCGCGATGCGGCTCGGCGTGCCGCTGGCGACGAAGGACGCGCACTTGCGCGATGCGGCGGTAAAGCTCGGCAGCCCGCTGCTCCCCGTCTGAGGCGCCGCGCGCAAGAAGGATCAAGAAGGATTCCGGGCGGCGCTGCGACATCGAGGCCGGCATGGCCAAGCTTTCAGCCGCGCGGGGGCTCCTCAGCGAGCGGAACTGAGGGGGCGGGTCAGGTCACTCCGCGACCCCGGGGCGTTCCTCATCCATGCGGTCAAGCTCGGCTTCGCCCCGTCGTCAGCACGACCTTGCCGGTGGACTTGCGCTCCTTGAGCAGGGTGAGCGCCTCGGCCGCCCGGGCGAGATCGAGGGCGTGCGAGACGTGGGGCGTGAGCTTGCCCTGCGCGTACCAATCGAAGAGTTCGGCGAACTCGGCGCGCACCAGCTGCGGCGCGCGGCGCCGGTACGAGCCCCAATAGAAGCCGAGCGCGCTCACGTTCTTGACCAGCAGGATGTTGGCCGGGATCTGCGCCGCCCGGCCGGCGGCGAAGCCGATGACGAGCAGCCGGGCACCCCAGGCGACGCAGCGCAGCGAGGCGTCGAAGACATCGCCGCCCACCGGGTCGAAGACCACGTCGGCACCCCGGCCGCCCGTCAGCTCCTTGACCCGCGTGCGCAGGTCTTCGCCCGCGGTGTCGATCAGGTGGTCGGCGCCGTGCGCCCGCGCGATCGCCAGCCTGTCGGCCCCGCGCGCCGTCGCGATCACGGTGGCGCCCAGCGCCTTGCCGACCTCGACCGCGGCCAGGCCCGCGCCGCCGGCGGCGCCGTGGACCAGCAGCACCTCCCCGGCCTGCAGTCCCGCACGCCAGGTGAGCGCCCCGTGCGCGGTGCCGTAGGTGATCGCGAAACCCGCCGCGGTCACGAAGTCCATGGCCTCGGGGATCGGGAAGACGTCCGTTTCGCGGACGAGGGCGCCTTCCGCGTAGGCGCCCCGGTCCGTCAGCGCCAGCACCCGCTCGCCGGGTTTCACGCGCGCAACGCCGGGCCCGACCGCTTCGACCGTGCCGGCCGCCTCGAGCCCAGGACTGAACGGAAACGGCGGCTTCTCCTGGTACCGGCCGGCGACCATCAGGAGGTCGGCGAAGTTGACCCCGGCGGCGTGCACCGCCAGGCGCAACTCGCCGGGACCGGGGGCGGGTGGCTCGACCTCGGCCACGCGTAGCACCTCGGGACCGCCCCACTCGCGGCACAGAACGGCGCGCACGTTCCCGCTCCGCGCCCGCTCAGAACGGGCAGTCCTCGGGGCAGCGCACCCGCCCGACCTCGATCCCGGCGCGGTTGCGCACCGGATGCGCGAGCAACGCCGCCCGGTCATCGCCGATCACCCCGAGGCGGCCCAACACGCGGCCCATGACGACCTCGGCGGCGCGCCCGGCCCCGTCGTCGACCTTGAGCGCGATCCCCAGGCCGCGCTCGGGCAGCGCGCCGCAGTAGACGCCCTCGGCCCCGGTCTTGATCAGCGCCCGGCCGCCGGTCGCCTCGATCACCCGAGTGCAGAAGCGCCCCGTGCCGGCAACCATGAAGGGCTCGGCGGCCATGGCCGCGCGCACGCGGGCGCAGGCGGCCCGGCGCGCCTCGGGCTGGTCGTGCGGATCGGCGAGGCGGGCCATGGCCAGCGCCAGGTTGCCGAGCGGGATGGCGACGACCGGGATGCCGCAGCCGTCGATCCCGCGCGGCGCCGCCCCCAGATCCAGGCCGGTCATGCCCTCCAGCACGCCAAGGATGCGCTGCTGCACCGGGTGCTCGAAGCGGATGTAGCCCTTGGTCGGCACCCCGAGGCGCCGGGCCAGCGTCAGGAACCCGGCGTGCTTGCCGGAGCAATTGTTGTGCAGCGCGCTCGGCTCGGCCCCGGCGCGCAGCAGGGCGCGCATGGCGGCTTCGTCGAACGGCAGGTGCGGCGCGCATTCCAGGTCTTCGACGGCGCAGCCGACGCGCTCCAGCCACGTGGCGACGGCCGCCACGTGGCGCGGCTCGCCGGCGTGGCTGGCGCAGGCGAGCGCGATCTCGGGGTCGGTGACGGAAAACGCATCGGCCGCCCCGCTTTCGAGCAGCGGCAGCGCCTGCAAAGGCTTGATGGCGGAGCGGGCGTAGACCGGGCGCTCGATGTCGCCGGCGCTCAACACGACCTTTCCGACCGGGTCGATCACGGCGACGGCGGCGCGGTGGCGGCTTTCGATCATGGCGCCGCGCGTCGCCTCGGCCAGCACCGGGTTGGCGCGCACCGCGCCCGGCCGGCGCCGGCCGTGCTCCTGCCTCATGATGGCTTCGTCCATGGCGGCAACGTCGAAAGCAACGGCGCGGCAACAAAAACAGCGGGCCCGACATGGATCCCGCAGGTTCGCGCAAACAACCTTGCACCGCACGGTCGGGCCATGCAAGGTTTCGCGCCATGCGCGGCTACTTCGCGATCGGCGTCGAAGGGATCAGCAAGCCCATGAACCTGGGCAACCTGATGCGTTCGGCGCATGCCTTCGGGGCGAGCTTCTTCTTCGTCATCGCCCCGGCTTTCGCGGCGCGCGAGGCGCGCCTGGCCGACACCTCGGACGCGGCCGACCACCTGCCGGTCTATACCTACGCGGGCGTGGACGACCTTGTCCTGCCGCGCGGCTGCACGCTCGTCGGGGTCGAGTTCGCCGACGAGGCCGTGGACCTGCCGAGCTTCCACCACCCGAGCGCAGCCGCCTACGTCCTGGGGCCCGAGCGCGGCGGCCTGGCCCCGCAGTTGAGCGCGCGCTGCGATCACGTGGTCAAGGTTCCAACCAAGTTCTGCATCAACCTCGGGGTCGCCGGCGCGATCGTCATGTACGACCGCATGATCGCCCGCGGCCGCTTCGCGCGCCGGCCCGTCAACCCGCGCGCCCGGCCCGAAGCCTGGCCCGAGCACGTGCGCGGAGGGCAGGTGATCCGCCGCCGACGAACCGGCCCGAACGGGGGCTGACCCGGGCGGCCGGGCGCGACGGCAAACTGGAGAGAACAGTCGACGGACAATCGACGTCGGAGGCATGCAAAGAGTGACCGCCGTGATTCGTGCGAGCAAGGCCCTGTTCGGCCTCGTGTTCGTGGCCTTGGGGCTCGGCCTGGCGTTCCCGGCCGGGGCCCAGGGCATCCAGCGGGTCGGCGTCTTCGAGGACTGGAGCGCCTTCCAGTTCACCGAGGACGGCAAGGTCGCCTGCTATATGGCGAGCCAGCCGAAGAAGGCCGAAGGGAACTACAAAAAGCGCGGCGACGTTTACGCCATCGTGACGCATCGCCCGGGCGAGAAGCGGCGCGACGAGGTCAGCATCGTCGCCGGCTACACCTACAAAAAGGACAGCTGGGTCGAGGTCAGCATCGGCGACCAGAAGTTCCGGCTCTTTACGCAGGGAGACGGCGCCTGGGCGCCCGACAAGGGGGCCGACAAGGCCCTGGTCGGGGCCATGATCAAGGGCCGCACCATGGTGGTCAAGGGCACCTCGTCGCGCGGGACGCTGACCACGGATACCTATTCGTTGAGCGGCTTCACCAGAGCCTACCAGGCGATCAACGAGGCCTGCGGGCTGTGAGGTGTCTTGACCTCACCTTGGCGACACAGAGGCACGGAACAGGTCCCAAATTCTTTCGATAATCCGACCGGTTCCGGCGAGCTTTCCGGGCGGTGCCGTTGCTCCCCGCGGTCCCGAGTCACGCCGGGCAGGGCCTCATCTCTTGCCTCGGTGTTGCCGCCGGCCTATCTAATCGGCCCATGAGCGGAACGGCACACGCCGCGCACTTCGCCCCGCCGGCCGAAACGGCGGACGGGCGCAGCAACTTGGTCGGGCTGTCGCGCGCCGCGTTGGAGGCGGAGGTGCGCGGGCTCGGCGAGCCGGCGTTCCGCGCGCGCCAGCTCTGGCATTGGATCTACCACCGCGGCGCCACCGACTTTGCGGCCATGACCTCGCTGTCGAAGGCCTTCCGCGCACGTCTGGCCGAGCGCTTCGCCGTGGCGCGGCCCAGCGTCGCCGCGCAGCAGATCTCCGCGGACGGCACGCGCAAGTGGCTGCTGCGGTTCCCCGACCGGCAGGAGGTCGAGACGGTCCACATCCCGGAGGAGGAGCGCGGCACGCTGTGCGTTTCCAGCCAGGTCGGCTGCACGCTGACCTGCCGGTTCTGCCACACCGGCACGCAGCGCCTGGTGCGCAACCTCTCGGCCGCGGAGATCGTCGGCCAGGTGATGCTGGTGCGCGATGCCTTCGGCGAGTGGCCGAGCCCGTTCGAGGGCCGGTGCATCACGAATCTGGTGCTGATGGGCATGGGCGAGCCGCTGTACAACTACGACAACGTGGCCAGGGCGCTCAAAGTCATCATGGACCCGGAGGGCCTGAGCTTCTCCAAGCGCAAGATCACGCTGTCCACCGCCGGCGTGGTGCCCATGATGGCGCGCTGCGGCGAAGAGCTGGGCGTCAACCTCGCGGTCTCGCTGCACGCGGTGAACGACGCGCTGCGCGACGAACTGGTCCCGCTCAACCGGAAGTACCCGCTCTCCGCGCTCATGGAGGCCTGCCGCGGTTATCCCGGCGCGCACAACGCCCGGCGCATCACCTTCGAGTACGTCATGCTCAAGGGCGTCAACGACGCGCCGGCCGACGCGCGCGCGCTGGTGCGCCTGCTCGAGGGGCTGCCCGCCAAGGTCAACCTGATCCCATTCAACCCCTGGCCCGGCGCGCCGTTCGCGTGCTCGACCCCGCGGGCGATCGCGGCTTTCGCGCGCATCCTCAACGACGCGGGCCTGTCCGCGCCCGTGCGCCAGCCCCGCGGGCAGGACATCATGGCCGCCTGCGGCCAACTCAAGAGCGCGAGCCGGCGTCCGCGCAGGACCGAGCGGGCGGCGGTCGCGGCGGCTTCGCCGTGATCCGGGCCTGGTCCTGAGGTAAACGAAAGGCGGGGCCGGCGGCGTCGCCTTTTCGTCGGTTCGCGGAATTCGCCGCCCGGTGACGCTGCCGCTTGGCCGCCGCTCAGGGTACGCGCGTACGCGCGAGCGCGTCCGCGGCCCGGAGCACGCTCCAGCGCGCGGGCGGCGACGGCGGCCTTCCGGCCTCGATGTCGGTTCCGCGGTGCCGCTCGAGAACGACGGACGCGCCGCCGCCGGCCGGCGCGACCGCGACCCGGCCGGCCACGACGAAGACCGAGGTGCGCTGCGCGCGCGCCTCGGTCACCCAGTCGGTCGCGTGCGCCGAGACCACGGCCGCCTGCGTCCTGATCTCGAAGCCGCGCCCCCAGGGGTGGCCGGCCAGGCCGACGCGCACAATGCCGCGCGGGAGCGACAGCAGGCCGCGCACCCCGTATCCGTCGGCGTCGAAGACGAACTCGACGACCGCCACCTCGGAGCCGGCGCCCACCGAGAACGCGGAGCCGTCGAGGAGCTCGATCTTCACGCCGGATTCGCGCCCGGTGAGGACCCGGTCGCCGACGAAGAGCGGCGCGCCCAGAACCAGGACCCTGGGCTCGGCCTGCCGCAATCCGATCACCGGACCGCGCTGCTGAATGACGTGACCGACGACCCGGCCCTCCTGCGCCTCCGCGGCGCAGACCCGGGCGAGCAAGAGCAGGAGCGCCGCAACGCCCGCGCCGCACGCCGCGATCCTTGCCATAGAGCGAGACACGGGGAGGCCTCCCGGACGCCGAACACGCTTGGTCGACCGAATTCGGTATCACAATTTCGCCGGCCGGGCCTCCCCCTTCGCCGGCGTGGGGCGGCAAGCGGCGGGGCGCCGGCGCGGCGCCGGCCTCGAGGACGTCGAGCCGAGCGCGGTCACGCTGAACCGCTCGGGACTTCAGACTTTGCCTATGATTGGGGCCGGGCCGTGCGCGGGGCTACAGGATCTCGACCAGCTCCAGCTCGAAGATCAGGGCCTTGCCCGCCAGGGGATGGTTGGCGTCGAGGGTCACCGTGACGTCGGTCAGCTCCTTGACGGTCAGGCGCATCGGCTGCCCGTCCGGTCCGCGCACGAAAACCGAGCCCTCGACCTCCAAATTCATCTCGGGCGGGATCTGCGCGCGGTCGATCTCCTGGACCAGTTCCGTGCGGTACGGCCCGAAGGCGTCCTCCGCGGCGATGGTGATCGTCTTGTTGTCGCCCGCCGTCATACCGAGCAGGGCGTCCTCGAAGCCGGGGATGTATTGCCCGCCGCCGATCGTGACGGTAATGGGATCGCGACCGAGCGAGGAATCGAACTCCGAGCCGTCGTCGAACGTGCCTCGGTAGTGGACCCTGACGGTATCGCCAAGTGCTGCCTGCGACATGTCGCGCCTCCGTAGTTGGGCGTGGGCCGGAGCCCGCGCGGCCGATGTGGTCGCGGACCGGCGCAGCGTGCGGTCCGCGCCCGACGGCTACTGCTTGGTCATCTGCTGGTAGATTCCCTCGATCCGCGCCGACAGGGCCGGATCGCTCCGGGCGGCGTCGTTGATCGCCTTGTATTCGTCGACGGAGATCCCGTCGGTGCGATCGATCACGGCGACGAGCTCGGCGTTGGCCTGCGCGCGCAGGCGGTCGGCGGCCTCCTGGCTCTCGGCGCTCTTGATGCGCGGCAGCCATTGGTCGATCAGGGCCCCCACCGCCACGGCCGCGGTGACGAAGGCCTCCAGCTTGGCCTCGTCGAAGCTGGCCTGGGCCCGGGCGGGACCGGCCAACGACAGGCCCAGGGCCGCGGCCAGCACAAGCGTCTTCACCGCGGCGAATGAGTTGGCATTCATGGGATTTCCTTCCGGAATGGGAGTCGGTTTGCGCGGCCGCCGGCGCCTCGGCCGGCGAACGGGTTCAGCCGACCAGGCGCAGGTTGCCGGCCGAATTCCGGCCGCGCTTGTCGCGGACCAGGTCGTACTCGACCGTCTGGCCTTCCTGCAGGCCGGAGATGCCCGCGCTCTCGATGGCCGAGATGTGGATAAAAACGTCCTTGGAGCCATCCTCCGGTGTAATAAAGCCGTACCCCTTAACCGGGTTGAACCACTTGACAGTTCCCTTTTTCATGCGATTCCTCGACAAAGCAGGTTTGGCTTGGCCGTCGGCCAAGCGCCGGGGCGAGTCCCAACACAATTTCAAAGGTTGTCGGGCGCCTGCAAGGAAAGCGGCCTGCGCCCGACACTCAGAGAGATCGTTGCCAAAACCCGTTGGCCCTCATGTATGCCGGCGGCCGAAAAAATGCAACGACAGTTTGCCCCGGCCCCCGCCGCGGGCGCCGCCTCTGTCGGGGGCGGCAGGTGGGCGGCGGCCGGCCGCCGGCGCGCTCGTTCTTGCCCCGGATCGCGCTTTCCCCGATACTCCGCGCGGCCTTGCCGGGCCTTGATCCCATGCCTCGCGCGAGCGGCCCATGAGCGAGATCAGGAAAGTCGTGCTTGCCTACTCGGGCGGCCTCGATACCTCGGTCATTCTGAAGTGGCTGCAGGAGACATACGGCTGCGACGTGGTGGCCTTCACCGCCGACCTCGGACAAGGGGAGGATCTGGGGCCGGCGCGCCGCAAGGCCGAGGCGCTCGGCGTCAAGGAGGTCTTCGTCGAGGACCTGCGCGAGGACTTCGTGCGCGACTACGTCTTCCCCATGTTCCGCGCCAACGCGCTGTACGAGGGGGCCTATCTGCTCGGCACCGCGATCGCCCGGCCGCTCATCGCCAAGCGCCAGATCGAGATCGCGGAAGCGACCGGGGCCGACGCCGTGTGCCACGGCGCCACCGGCAAGGGCAACGACCAGGTCCGCTTCGAGCTCAGCTACTACGCCCTCAAGCCCGACATCAAGGTGATCGCGCCCTGGCGCGAATGGAACCTGACCAGCCGGACCAAGCTGCTCGACTTCGCCGAGAAACATCAGATTCCCATCGCCAGGGACAAGCGCGGCGAGGCGCCGTTCTCGGTCGACGCCAACCTGCTGCACATCTCCGCCGAGGGCAAGGCGCTGGAGGACCCCTGGGTGGCGCCCGGGGAGCACGTCTTCTCGCGCACGCTCGCGCCCGAAGCCGCGCCCGACGCGCCGACCGTCGTCGAGATCGAGTTCCGGAAGGGCGACGCGATCGCGGTCGACGGCAAGCGCCTGTCGCCCGCGGCCCTGCTCGCCCGGCTCAACGAGCTGGGCGGGGCCAACGGCATTGGCCGGGCCGACCTGGTGGAAAACCGCTTCGTCGGCATGAAGAGCCGCGGCGTGTACGAGACGCCGGGGGGCACGATCCTGCTCGCCGCCCACCGGGCGATCGAGTCGATCACGCTCGACCGCGGCGCCGCGCACCTCAAGGACGAGCTCATGCCGCGTTACGCCGAGCTCGTCTACAACGGCTTCTGGTTCGCGCCCGAGCGCGAGATGCTCCAGGCGCTGATCGACAGGAGCCAGGAACGCGTCAGCGGCACCGTGCGGCTCAAGCTCTACAAGGGCAACGTCATCGTCGAGGGCCGCAAGAGCCCCGAGTCGCTCTACAGCCTCGAGCACGTGACCTTCGAGGAGGACACGGTCTACGACCAGAGGGACGCCGCCGGCTTCATCAGGCTGAATGCCTTGCGCCTCAGGCTGCTCGGGCGGCGGGGGCGCTGACGACCGCAGGCGGGACCTCCAGGAAGGCTCGGGGCGCCTGCGCCTCGGAAAGATAATTTCGGCCAGGGGCAATTCCGGCTTGTCGAGTCGTGCGTGGGCCCTTTAGGCGAGCGGCTTTTTCGATTGACTTCCAGCAACTTGCCACCCACCACCCTGTTAAGATCAAGGCGTTGATCTTGATTGGCTGCGCCTTTCACCCCGGCAGGGCGCTGACGCCGAAGAGCCAGGCGTGGGCGTGGAGCAGGGCGGCGTAGAGCACGAGCGCGGCCGCCGGGCGCTGCCAGCCGATGCCCTTCCAGTCGATCCGGTTGCGCCCGCTCAGCACCGCGCCGAAGGGCAGCACGCTGGTGGTCAGCTTGATCGGGCCCCAGGCCGCGCCCAGCGCGTCCTCCCGGCGCAGGTCGATGTGCGCCATGCCGCCCAGGCTGAGCGCCAGGATGCCGCCCATGAAGATCAGGCTCGCCAGGTCGCCGTTGACCGCGAGGTGCGACAGCGCCCAGAGCGTCGTGCCCCAGAGGAACGGATGGCGCGTGATGCTGATGATGCCGGTCGCCGGGTTCTTGGGGCCCCCGATGTCGACCGCGCGTTCGGCACCCACCATGGTCGGGTTCGGCGTCGTCAACCCCGCCACGACCAGGAAGATCGCGACCGGCATGACCGCAACGGGAATCCAGCGCGCGGCCGGCGCGGGCGTCCAGACCTCGACGTAGGGCGCGCTGCCGTAGGCGGTGACCATCCAGACGAAGGCCACGGCGACCACGGCCGAATACACGGGCAGGAAGCCGCGCGGCCCCAACATCCCGACGAGCGGCCGCCGCAACGGACGGCTGGACAGCAGGAAGTGGCCGCCGACGAAGAGAGCCGTTGCCGCGAAAAGCGCGTCGATGCTGCCGGTCATGGCCGCGATTATCGGGAAGCGCCGCGCCCGCGTCCACCCTCGGCGGTACGCGTGCGGCGTTTGGGCGCAGGAGGCGCGGTGATTTCGAGGACGGCGTGACGGGGCCGCCCGGGCATCGCGCGCGCCGGGGGCGCGCCGTCATCCTGCGCAAGGGCCAACCGGCCGAGCCGGAACGCCGGCCCCGACCCGCTCACCGCAGCGCCCCGATGTAGGGCAGGTGCCGGTACTCCTCGGCATAGTCGATGCCGTAACCGACGACGAAGATGTCGGGCACGACGAAGCCGACGAAATCGGCGGTGAAGTCGACCTCGCGCCGGCTTGGCTTGTCGACGAGCGCACAGGTCCACACTTCCTGGGCGCCTTGCGCCTCCAGAAGCTCTCGCGCATAGACCAGCGTGCGCCCCGTATCCACGATGTCGTCGACCAGCAGGACCTTGCGCCCGGCGATCCCGGCGGGAGCCGCCCCGGCCAGGCGCACCTCGCCGCTGCTCGTCGTGTCCGCGCCGTAACTGCTGAGCCGGATGAAATCGATGCGCGACCGGCGGCCAAGTGCGTCCAACGCCCGGACCAGGTCGGCCACGAAGACGAAGCTGCCCTTGAGCACGGCGACGATCGTGAAGTCGCCGGGAATCCCGTCGGCGATCTCGCGGGCGAGGTCTCTGACCCGCCGGGCGATGTCCGCCTCGCAGAAGAGCGGTTCGACCGAATCCGGCGTCATTGGAGTTCCCCGGAGGCCCACCGTAGGCGCCACGCGGTCCTCTCACGTTCCTTCGCCCCGGTGCAACCACTTTCCTATAATCGTGCGGCACACGATATAACACGGCAACCGCGCATCCACGACACGGACCGCCCGGAGACATCCATGAGATCTTACATCGCGGGCTTGCCCAAGGCCGAGCTCCACCTGCACATCGAGGGCACGTTCGAGCCGGAGCTGATGTTCGCCATCGCGGCGCGCAACGGCGTCGACCTGCCCTACGATTCGGTCGAGGCGCTGCGCGCCGCCTACGACTTCCGCAACCTGCAGGACTTCCTGGACATCTACTACCAGGGCATGAAGGTCCTGCTGACGGAGCGGGACTTCTACGACCTGACCTGGGCGTATTTGACCAAGGCGCGGGAGCAGAACGTCCTGCACGCCGAGATTTTCTTCGATCCCCAGGCCCACACCGGGCGCGGCGTGCCGTTCGCCGCCGTGATCGAGGGCATCCACGGCGCGCTGCGCGACGGCGCGGCGGAGCTGGGGATCACGAGCAAGCTGATCCTGTGCTTCCTGCGCGACCTCGATGCGGCCGACGCCGAAAAGACGCTCGACGAGGCGCTGGCCTACAAGGACCGGATCGTCGGCGTCGGGCTCGACTCCGCGGAGGTCGGGCACCCGCCGGGCAAGTTCGAGCAGGTGTTCGCCCGCGCCCGCGCCGAGGGGCTGCTCGCCGTCGCCCACGCCGGCGAGGAAGGGCCGGCCGCGTACGTCCGCGAGGCGCTCGATGTGCTCCACGTCGCGCGCATCGACCACGGCAACCGCGCGCTCGAGGACGAGGCGCTGGTCGCGCGCCTGGCCCGCGACAGGGTGCCGCTGACCGTCTGCCCGCTGTCCAACGTGAAGCTCGGCGTGGTCGGGAACATCGAGGACCACCCCCTGCGAACCATGTTGCGCAAGGGCCTGTTCGCCACCGTGAACTCCGACGATCCGGCCTATTTCGGCGGCTACGTCAACGAGAACTACGTGGCGGTGCAAGAGGCCCTCGGCCTGACCCGGGACGAGGTCGTGCGGATGGCGCGCAACTCTTTCGAGGCCTCGTTCCTTGATCGCGCCGAGAAGGACGCGCTCATCGCCCGCCTCGACGCCTACGCGGCCGCGCACTGAGCGCCGGGTCGCACCTCGGAGCCGGCGGCCGGTGTCGCGCTCGTCCCGGAAATTCGACGTCATCGTAGTCCTGGGCGGGCCGGACACCGCCCTGAGGCGCCGCATCGCGCACGGGGTTCGACTGTTCGACGAGGGCAGGGCCGATCGGATTCTGCTCACGGGCCGGGGGCGGCGCGCCGCCGTCGAGGCGGAGGTCATGCGGGACCGGGCGCTCGCGGCGGGCGTGCCGAACGATCGAATCGTCCTGGAGGCCGAATCGCTCTCGACTCTGGAGAACGCCGCCTTCTCCGCGCGCATCATGCGGGCGCGCGGTTGGCGCTCGGCGTTGGTCGTCACCGACTTTCTACACGTGCCCCGGGCCCTGCTCGCCTTCCGCAGCGTCGGCGTGCGGGCCAAGGCAAGCGCGGCCGCGGGCGGCTGGCGCGAGGAGCCTGTGCGCGCGTGGGGTCGTTATCTGGCCTACGAGGCCGTCGCGTTGATCTGGTACGCGGCGCTGATCCTGGCCGGGCGGCATCGTGGATAAGCGACCGGAGCGGCGGGCGATAACCCCCCACGGATGCCTGTGCGCCGCGCATCCCGGCGCGCCGATACCGGCGAGCGCCCGCGTCGCCCCGTGCCTCAATTGGTATCACCCCGCCTCCGCGAAGTCCTCGAACCGGTCGATCGCGGCACGGTCGTAACCGAGGCTCGCGGTCAGGAGCTGCTTGGTGTAGGGGTGCCTGGGCGAGCCGGCGCGGAGTTGCTCCACGGTCAGCTCCTCTACGATCGCGCCGCGGTTCATGACCGCTAGGCGCCCGCACATGTGCGCGACAACGGACAGGTTGTGGCTGACCAGGATGTAGGTCAGCCCCCGCTCGCGCTTGACCCGGCGCAACAGGTTCAGCACCTCCGCCTGGATCGAGACGTCGAGGGCGGAGGTCGGCTCGTCGAGCAGGAGCACCCTGGGCTCCAGGATCAGCGCGCGGGCGACCGCGACCCGCTGACGCTGGCCGCCGGAAAGCTGGTGCGGGTACCGATAGCGGAATTGGGGCCCCAGACCCACCTCCTCCAGCGCCCGCGTGATGCGCCGGTCGGCCCCGCCCAGGCCGTGGATCGCGATCGGCTCGGCCAGGATGCGGTCGACCGTGTGGCGCGGGTGAAGCGAGCCGTAGGGGTCCTGGAAAACCATCTGGACCAGCTTGAAGAACGCCTTGTCGCGGCGCGGCCGCAACGCCTCGCCGCCCACGACCATGCGCCCGGTCCAGTTCGGGTTGAGGCCGCAGAGCGCGCGCAGGACGGTGGACTTGCCGGAGCCCGACTCGCCCACCAGTCCGAAGCTCTCGCCCTGCGCAACGCGGAAGGAGACCTCGCGCACGGCGCGCACGGCGCGCGCGCCGCGGCCGAAGGTGACGGACAGGCCCTCGACCTCGATCATCGCCTCACACGCCCTGTTCCAGCCACGCCGGATCGCGGCTCAGGACCGGCAGGTCGGCGGCGCCGCCGGCGTCGATCCGCGGCAGGCAGCCGAGCAGGCCGCGGGTGTACGGGTGCTCGGCCTCGCCCAGCCGCTTGGCGTCGCACAGCTCCATGATCCGTCCGGCGTACATGATCAGCACCCGGTCGCAGAACGAGGCCACGAGGTTGAGGTCGTGGCTGATGAAGATGAGCCCCATGCCGCGCTGGGTGACCAGGTCGTCGAGGATCGCCAACACCTGGAGCTGGACGGTCACGTCGAGCGCGGAGGTCGGCTCGTCGGCGATCAGGAGGTCCGGGTCGGGGATCAGCATCATGGCGATCATGATGCGCTGGCCCATGCCGCCGGAGACTTCGTGCGGGTAGGCGCGGTAGACCCGCTCCGGGTCGCGGATGCGCACCGCCTCGAGCATCTCGAGGGCGCGGCGCCTGGCCTCGCGCTTCGAGGCCTCGCCGTGGATGCGATAGGCCTCGGCGACCTGCTCGCCCACGGTCATGACGGGATTGAGCGAGAACTTCGGGTCCTGCATGACCATGGAGATGCGCTCGCCGCGGATGCGGCGCATGGCGCGCTCGTCGGCGCCGTTCAGGTCGATGCCGTCGAACTCCAGGCGCGCGGCGCGCACGCGCCCCGGCGGCGGCACGAGCTTGAGGATCGCGCGCCCCGTCACCGACTTGCCGGAGCCCGATTCGCCGACCACGCCCAGCTTCTCCCGCCCGAGCGAGAAGCTGACCCCGCGCACCGCCTCGACCAGGCCCTTGGGCGTGGCGAAATCGACGTGCAGGTCCTCGACTTCGAGCAGGGGTTTGTCGGCCATCAACCGCCACCGGTCTTGGGATCGAGCACGTCGCGCAGGCCGTCGCCGAGCAGGTTGAAGCCCAGGCTGACGACGAAGATTGCGATGCCCGGCACGGTCGCGACCCACCACTGGTCGAGCAGGAACTGTCGCCCGGTGGAGATCATCGCGCCCCACTCGGGCAGCGGCGGCTGTGCGCCCAGGCCGAGGAAGCCCAGGCCCGCCGCGGTCAGGATGATCCCCGCCATGTCGAGCGTCAGGCGGATGATCACCGAGGAGATGCACATCGGCACGATGTGCCCGTACAGGATGCGCAGCGGCGAGGCGCCCTGCAGCTTGGCCGCCAGGATGTACTCGCTGTTGCGCACGGTGATCGTCTCGGCGCGCGCGATTCGGGCGTACGGCGACCAGGTCGTGAGCGCGATCGCGAGCACCGCGTTCTCGATCCCGGGGCCGAGCGCCGAGACGAAAGCGAGCGCCAGGATCAGGCGCGGAAAGGCCAGGAAGATGTCGGTTATGCGCATCAGCACGGAGTCGAGCACGCCGCCGACGTACCCGGCCGTCGTGCCGACCACCAGGCCCACAGGCACGACGATGACCCCGACCAGCACGACGATGTAGAGCGTGAGTCGCGAGCCCCAGACGACACGGTCGTAAATGTCGCGGCCAAGCTCGTCGGTGCCGAACCAGTGCGCGGCCCCGGGCGGAAGCAGGCGGTCCTGCAGGGTCTGCTCGATGCCCGAGGTCGCGGTCAGCCACGGCGCGAAGATCGCCATGAGCAGCAAACCCACGACGATCAGCAGGCCGGCGCAGGCGAGCGGATTTCGCCGCAAAGCGATCCAGGCGATATACCAGCGCCCGCAGCTTGCCTGGAAGGCCGACCCGGGCGTGTCGGTCAGCAGCCAGACGCGCAGGCGGCGCACGGCGTTCGTCGATGCGCTGCGCTCGATCGCGCTCATCGCGCCCTCGGATCGACGAACTGGTAGAGCAGGTCGGAGAGCATGTTGAGCCCGATGAAACAGGTCCCGACCACGATGGTGCCGCCCAAGACCGCGTTCATGTCGGCGTTGAACAGCGACTGCGTGATGTAGAGGCCGAGGCCGGGCCAGGCGAACACGGTCTCGGTCAGGACCGAGCCCTCGAGCAGGTTGGCGTAACTGAGCGCGATCACGGTGATGAGCGGAACCAGGATGTTGCCGAAGGCGTGGCGCCAGATGACGCGCCGCTCGGACATGCCCTTGACCCGGGCGGTCGTGACATACTCCTGGCTCAGCTGGTCGAGCATGAAGCTGCGCGTCATGCGCGCGATGTAGGCCAGCGAGTAGTAGCCCAGGATCGACCCCGGCAGGACGAGATGGGAGAAGGCATTGCCGAAGACCTCCCACTCCCCGGCGAGGGCGGCGTCGAGCAGGATCAGTCCGGTCACCGGCTCGACGAGGTCCTCGAAGTAAAGGTCGAGCCGGCCGGGACCGGGCACCAGGTCGAGTTGCGCGTACAGCACCAGCAGGCCCACGAGGCCGAGCCAGAACACGGGTACGGAGTAGCCGATCAGGCCGAACACGCGGATCAAGTGATCGGCCAGCCGTCCCTGGTGGACCGCGCCGGCGACACCCAGGGGTACGCCGAGCAGCACGCCGAGAAAGGTCGCCACCGTGGCCAGCTCGAGGGTCGCCGGGAAGAAGCGGAGGATGTCCTCCAGGACCTCGTGCGAGGTCAGCACCGAGGTGCCGAACTCGCCGTTCAGGATCTTGATGAGGTAGGTCCAGTACTGCTCGTAGAGCGGCCGGTCGAGGCCGAGCTCGAGGCGGACCCGCTCGTAGACCTGCTGCGGCGCCCGGTCGCCGACGATGGCGATGACCGGGTCGATCGGGATGACCCGGCCGATGACGAAGGTAACCGCGGTCAGGCCCAGGAACGTGAGCGCGACCGAAACGACAACGTGCGCCGTCTTGGCGGCGAGGGCCAACGGGAGCAGGCCGCGGCCTGCTCCCGTCGCGTGTCCTCGCTCGTGCGTACCGACAGCCACGAGCCCGGTGCGGGACCTACTTCGTCACGTTGCGATAGTAGGTCTGGTCGAACAGCGCTCCGGAGACGAAACCCTTGACGTTGTCGCGCCGGGCGACCTGGTTGATCCCCTGGAACATGATGTTGAAAGGCCCGCGCTTCTGCACCTCCCGCTGGATGTCGAGGTACATCTGCTCGCGCTTGTCCAGGTCGAGCTCGGTGCGGGCCTTGGCCGTCATAGCCGTGATATCGGGCATGTCCCAACCGTTGCGCCACGCGAGCACGCCCGTCAGCTTCGCCTCGTCGCGGTTGTCCGGGTTGGAGGCGAAAGCGTCGGCGTTGGAGTGCGGATCCGCATAGTCCGGCGACCAGCCGGACAGGATCAGTTCGTGCTTGCGCGCCCGGTGCTTGGTGTAGACCGCCTTCTTCTCGGCCGAGAGGATGTTCACCTTGATGCCCGCCTTGCCGAACGTCTGTTGAATGGACTGCGCCATTTCCTGGAACGGCGAGGTGTTGAAGGCATCCATCGTGACCTCGAAGCCGTCCGGATAGCCGGCCTCGGCGAGCAGCTCCTTGCCCTTGGCCACGTCGAGCGTGTAGGGCTTGTCCGTCAGCGACGCCCACATGCCCGATGGCCAGAACGCCTGGTGCACCTTGAAGGTGCCCTTGAGGAAGGTGTTGGCCATCCCATCGTAATCGATCAGCCAGCGCAGTGCCTGCTCGACCTTGGGATTGCCCAGGATCGGGTGCCTGGCGTTGGTCGCCACGTACTGGATCAGGGCGTTCGGAAAGGTATCGATCGCGATCCCCGGCTTTCCTCGAAGGCCGGCCAGCTGGTCCGCGTGCAGGTCCCGGGCCATGTCCACATCGCCCTTCTCGAGCAGCAGCCGTTGCGGCGCCGGTTCCGGCACGTGGCGCAGGATGACGCGCTTCATCTTCGGCGCGCCGTGGCGATAATTCGGGTTGGCCTCCAGGATCACCGACTCGTTCGCCTTCCAGGACTTGAGCTTGAAGGCGCCCGAGCCCGCGCTGTGCGTGTTCAGCCATTTGTGCCCCAGATCGCCGTCCTTCTCGTGCGCCAGCGCGGTCTTCTTGTCGACGACCGAGCCGACGCCGGCCGAGAACGCGTTGAGCACGAGCCCCGGCGAGAAGTCCTCGGTGATGGTCACCTGGACGGTCGAGGGGTCGAGCGCCTTGACCAGGTCGTCGACGTTGTCCTTCGTCCAGCCGAACTGGGTCAGGATGAACGACGGCGGCTGGTCCAGCTTGACCACCCGTTGGAGCGAGAATGCGATGTCCTCGGCCGTCACCGGGTTACCCGAGTGGAAGGTCTGCCCCGGCCGGACCTTGAGCGTGATGGTCTTACCGTCGTCGCTAAACGCCCAGCTCTCGGCGACGCCGCCCACCAGCTTGGTCAGGTTCTCCGGCTCGTACATCGTGATCCGGTCGTAGATGTTGGCGATGACCTCGCCGCCGGAGAACTCGAACACCTGCGCCGGGTCGAGCGAGATGATGTCGTCGATGTTCTTGGCCATGACCAGGGTGTCCTTCGGGGTCCCCGCCCCGGCCTGGCCGCCGGTCACGGCGAGCGCCGCCCACAGAAGGCACGCGAGCAGTCTTTTCATGATCGTACTCCCTGTCTGTTTTTTCGGGCCGCGGCCCTCGGCCGTCCTGCCTTCCCGGTCCGGTTTTTTTGCCCCCGAACCGGCCGGTCCGCGGCGGATTTCTTCGGCTCCGGGACCTCCACGCCCGGATGCGTCCGTATCATGGGCCCATTCCCGCGCAGCGTCCACGGCGAAGTGCGCGCGAGCCGCCCGGCTCCGGCCCCGGAACCGGATTCCGGCGCGGCGCGGGGCGGCGGTTGCGGCTACCAACTCGGCGGTTCGAGGCCCGCCTGGCGGCAGGCGGCGCTCACCGTGTTGGCGAGCAGGCAGGCAATGGTCATCGGCCCGACGCCGCCCGGCACCGGGGTGATCGCGCCGGCGACCTTCATGGCCGCCTCGGTATCGACATCGCCGAGGATGCGCGCGGCGCCGCCCTCGCCCTCGACCCGGTTGATGCCGACGTCGATCACCGTGGCGCCGGGCTTGATCCAGTCGCCCTTGACCATCCGCGGCCGGCCGACCGCGGCGACCAGGATGTCGGCCTCGCGGCAGAGCGCCGGCAGGTCGCGCGTGCGCGAGTGGGCGATCGTGACCGTGCAGTGTTCGCGCAGGAGGAGCTGGGCCATCGGCTTGCCGACGATGTTGGAGCGCCCCACCACGACCGCCCGCATGCCGGTGAGATCGCCGAGCCGGTCCTTGAGCAGCATCAGGCAGCCGAGCGGCGTGCACGAGACGAGCGGCGCGCGCGCCCCCGTGGCCCCCGTGGACAGCCGCCCGACGTTGATGACGTGGAATCCGTCCACGTCCTTGGCCGGGTCGATGGCGTCGATCACCGCCTGCTCGTCGATCCGCCCGGGCAGGGGAAGCTGGACCAGGATCCCGTGCACCGCCGGGTCCTCGTTCAGGCGCCCGACAAGCGCCAGCAGTTCCTCCCGGCCGGTCTCCGCCGGAAGCTTGTGCTCGAAGGAGTTCATGCCGACGTCGGTGGTCCGCCGGGCCTTGCTGCGCACGTAGACCTGGCTGGCGGGGTGCTCCCCGACCAGCACCACGGCGAGCCCGGGAGTCAGCCCGTGCTCGCGCTTCAGCCGCGCGACCGCCTCGGCGACGCGCGCGCGCAGACCCGCGGCGAAGGCCTTTCCGTCGATGATCTCGGCGCCAGACATGGCGATCCCCTGGTCGATCCAGCCTTTTTCGTCACTCGCGGCGGGGCGGAGTTTCGCCGCGGACGCGCCCCTCCGCCGTCCAAAATCCGCCGCCTAGCGGCGCAGAACCGACCTAGCCGGTCCGCGCGCCGGGCAGGGCCGCCAGCCACGCTGCCAGCCGGGCTTGCAGCTCCGCCGTGTCGCCGGCCACGTGCAGCGTCTTGCGCCGCTCGGCCGCCCCGGCGACGATCTCCAGGCGGCCCTTGGGCACGCCCCAGGCCTTGGCCAGGAGCCTGAGGACGGCGGCGTTGGCCTTGCCGCCCTCGGGCGGCTCGGTGACCCGCACCTTGAGCACGACGCTGCCGTCGCCGAGCGCGGCCGGCCCGTCGATGCGCGCGCGGCTCGCGCCGGGCTGGACCCGCAGCGCGACGCGCACGCCCCCCGGCGCAGCGCGGAGCGGGCCGCCGGGCCGCCCGGCCTCAGTAGGCACGCAGGAGCGACGCGTGGATGTTGCCGATCACCATCTGGACGAAGATCAGCGCCAGAATCAGGATCACCGGCGAGACGTCGATCCCGCCCAGGAACGGCACCACGCGCCGGATCGGCCGCAGCGCCGGCTCGGTCATGCGCCAGAGGAACTCGCCGATCATGGAGACGAACTGGTTGCGCGTGTTGACCACGCCGAAGTGGACCAGCCAGGTGAGCACGGCCGAGATGATCACCGCCCAGATGTACAGATCGATGGCGATCAGGAGCACGCGCAGAAGGGGATCGAGGATGATCATCGGCCCGCTCGTCGCAACGGTTGCGAAAATTGCCGAATCGGCAACGAAACGGCCGCTAGCCTAACCACGGGCCCGGCGCGAGACAAGGCGCTGGCAACGCGGCGCTTGACAGGCGCGCAGGGGTATTCCCATTATCCGCGCGCCCGTGACCCGGCCGACGGGGGCTTGTGTGCCCGGGCCGGGCATCCCACCTCCAGGGGCGTCGCGGGGCCGTAGCTCAGTTGGGAGAGCGTCGCGTTCGCAATGCGAAGGTCAGGGGTTCGACTCCCCTCGGCTCCACCACCCAGTCTCCGGGTTTCGTCGGTCTCTCATAGGCGGACCCATTTATCCCGCCGTTTCCGCCTATTAGCGCCTAGGACCGTGTCCAAGTATCTGGCACGGCTCCCGAAGCCGCCGTCACAGACCTGGCGGACATTTCTGCGCAACCATGCGAAGGCTCTCGCGTCGATCGATTTCTTCGTTCTGCCGACCGCCACGTTCCGGCTTCTCATGGTCTTCATCGTTCTGCACCACGAACGAAGGCAGATCGTCCACTTCGGCGTGACGGCACACCCAACTGCGGCATGGGTGGCGCAGGAGATCACAGAAGCATTCCCATGGGATAGCGCGCCGCGCTATGTGATCCGCGACCGGGGCAGCGTCTACGGTGCCCTGGTTCGCGCCAGGATCAAGGCCATGGGGATCGAGGAAGTCGCGACGGCACCCCGGTCGCGCTGGCACAACCCCTTCGTTGAAAGGATGATCGGCTCGATCAGGCGGGAATGCCTCGACCACCTGATCGTCATCGACGAGCGGCACCTACGGCGGATACTCGCATCGTACTTCGACTACTACCACCGCTCTTGCACTCACTTGTCCCTGGGTAAGAACAGTCCTGGCCCCCGGCCCGTCGAGAGCGCCAAAGCAGGCGAGGTCATCGCCCTTCCACAGGTTGGCGGACTCCATCATCATCATCGTTACGAGCGACTGGCTGCCTGAACGCCGACCTGCTCACCACCACAGACAGCAACCACATCGCTCTGCTGGCGCGTTCCGTCCCTGTGCCTGGCACGCACGGATTTGTAGGTTCGACTGCTGCATGGCAGCCAGTCAGCGCAGATTCCCTCTATCCTGCCATCGAATCTGCTCATCCCCGCTCACGCGAGCGCACAAGATCCGCGTGATCTGCGCCCAGATTGAGTTTTTAGGAGAGACAGCCTGTGGATGGGCGGGGTCGTGCCGCTCGGCTACGGGGTCGAGGAGCGTCGAGAGCATGCCGAGCCAGGCGAGATCTTTACCGACGGCTAGATAAAGGGTTCGGCGCGCTTGATCAGCTCCTCCAGGCTCGGCTCGTTCGGGTTTCTGGGCTTGCCCGGATGGATGATGCACACCTGGCAGCTCTCGGCGGCCTCGACCAGATCCCGGTAAGTCCCCGCGTCGGGGTCCGCGATGTAGGCCTGCATGTTCTCGTCGTAGACGAACATCTTGTTGTTGATCTCGATGCACTCGTCGCAGCTCGTGCAGCGCGGCGTCTCGATATAGGGCTCGTCGGAAGGCGGCTCCTCGGGCGCCTCGACCACCGCTTCGACCGCCGGTTCGCGCGTTACCGCCTCTGCCACCGCGGCCGGCGCTTCGGTCTTCTCCACAAGCCGGCCCTTGAGCTCCTCGAGTTCCCGTTCCTTCTCCTGTTCCCAGAGTTCCCGCTCTCGTTCGAGCAGCCTTGTGGCGTGCGAGCTGTTGATCCCACCCAGCTCCTGCAGGCTGTGCCACATCTGGCGACAACGGCGCGCGGCATCGATCAGCCTGTCGTCCACGATCGCTCTCTGAAGGACGTTGCGTTCGTCGATCATCAGGACGTATGGAACGGTCTCGCGCGCGCCGTCGCTCTCCCGTTTCAGGAACTCGCTGACCGGGATCATGCCCTCGTGCCATGCGCCGCGAGGCACCGCGGTGAAACGCCCGGCGTAGCGCGTGTCGCAGGCCACGAAGTCGACGAACGTGAAGGCGACGTCCTCGGAGACGCTCTGATGATCCTCATCTTCGTACAGGAACTCGCGGATCGGCCAGTCGGCGTCCGCCTGAGGATTGTCGCTGACGCGGAACCGCGACGCCCAGTCGTCTCCCGCGGCGGGGTCATAGGTGAAGGTCGGAAACGCGCGCGACTCCATCGCCGCGGCCGCCGCGAGGTAGGGCGGAAGGCCGGGCGTGTTCCCCGACGAACCCGAGAAGATGCTCAACAGCGCCGGCCCGTCATACGCCAGTCCCGTCAGGATCCGGTGCCTCGCCTGGTAGAGATACGAGGCGCTCGATTGCAGGACGTAGGCGTCGTTCAAGCCGACCGCCATGCTCGCGAGCTGCGAGCCTTTTGCGCCGAAAGCGAACTGCCCCGCCGCGACCGACAATTCCTCCAAAATGTCGTCGCTCTGGACCAGAACCTTCACCGGCAGGCCCGAGGAAAGGACCTCGATGAGCGTCGCTTTCTCGGCCGCGTCGCAGGCCCGATCACGGAGGCAGACCAGATACGACGGAAACGGCGCCAGATCGCCCGGCGCCAAGGCGTTTTCGTCGAACCGGCTGAAGAACGGATCGTGGGTCGCCTCCTTGTACCGGTTCTCGATCTCGAGCTCCGCGATGGCGATCGCCTTGATCAGCTCGACGATCTCCGGCAAGCGGTCCCGGAAGGCACTTAGCGCGCGCGTGCAGCTGTCGAAGACGAAGGCGTAAGGCTCGCCGCGCTCCGCTTCCCTGTCACACGCGTTCGTCGGCGCGAAGAACCTCTGCGATCGGAGGACCGAAAGAGCAGAGCGAATGCGCTGGCGCCGGTTCTCCGGAAGCAAGTCGCTCGGGGAAGCGTTCCCGAGAATGCGGGACATCGCCTCGAAGTCGAACGCCGCCTCGAACGCGGTGCCGACCGAACGTTTGAGATTATCCGGAGCGCGCGCTTCGTCCGACTTCATGAAGTCGGCCTTTACGATGTCGGACAGCTTCAGGATCAGCCGGTTGACGTTTTCCAGGAAATGTTGCGCCTTGTCGGTCTCAACCGCCGTCCAGAGGTGCGTCAGGACCTTGACCGGCGTCTCCTCGTCGCAGTCGATGACCTGCCCGTCGAGCCGCAGGGCGCCACGGGCGCGGCTCAGGCTGTCGCTCAGCGTCTTTCGTGCGTCGTCGTCATCGGCCCTGGAGAGTAGATTTCTCTCCGCCAGGTCCCAAAGCTGGGTAAGCGATCCTTTGGCGCCCCGGGCTGCGAGCACCCGCACCTCTTCCTCGAAACTGAGCACGTGCTTCCGGAGCCGCTCGCCCTCCACGCCCCGAGGCGCGATCTCCTGCAGTATCGCGTCGACGACGCCGGAAAGGGTCCGCACGAGCCCGTCGTCGGCGTCGCGTCCGATCAAGATCAGCGGGTAATCGTAGCGGAGCTTGGAAAGGTCCCTGTACCGCGTGAGCAGGACGGGGCGAAGGCCCGGTTTGCCGACATCGTCCGAATCGCATCCGGGCGTTCTCGCCGTCGGACGGAAGGCGGCAAGCTCCACGAGATCCGCGCTCATGGCGTCGCCGGACCGTTTTCTTCCGGTTCGGCCCACAGGCTTGGCATCGAGATTACGTGCGCGCGGCATCTGGGCGGCTCCACAAACACTCGGCCCGTTCGGCTCAATCCGTAGGCCAGATCGTGAACTTGTCGAACTCCTCTTCCACGACCGCCTTGATCGCCTGGGGCGTATAAAGGCGGTCGGGTTCTCGAACGTCCTCGTAGCGCGGCACGTCGCCGTTTCGATAGAGAACGCCCACGGGTATCCGATCGGTGATCGAGGCGATCTCCCTGGCCCGGTCCAGATCGGAGGGGTCGTGCTCCTCCTGGTGCCGGTACACCTTGGAGAGATTCGGGCCCACCTGGACGCCGTCCTCGTGCACGAGCAGCAGCATCTTCCCCGGGTCCTTCAGCCACGGTTCGAACAGCTCCGGCAGGTATTCCGGGCACCGCTGGAGCACGCGCACGAACGAGAAGCCCTTGTGATGGAAGGCGCGCGAGACGATGTCGTGCAGGAGTTCCGGAATCCAATCCACCGCCTGGGCAACGAACGACACGTTCGTGACGCCCAGCGTCACGGAAAGCGGGTTGAGCGGTTGGAGGTATGCGCCGCGAGGGCTGGTATTGGTCTTCAGACCGCGTGGAGACGTCGGAGACATCTGATTCTTGGTCAGACCGTAAATGTGATTGTCATGCAACAGCACGGTCATATCCATGTTGTAGCGAATGGCGTGGATCCAGTGTGCGGCACCGATGCTGCAGCAGTCTCCATCGCCGGTGATCACGAAGACGTGGAGGTCGGGCCTCGCCATCTTGATGCCTTCGGCAGCCGGAAGCGCCCGGCCGTGAATGCCATGGAACCCGTAGGTTTTCATGTAGTGGGGAAACCTGCTCGAGCAGCCGATCCCCGACACGAACACGGTCTTTTCGGGGGAAATCTGTTCGTCACGGCACAAGCGCTGCACAGACGCGAGGATGCTGTTGTCCCCGCACCCGGTACACCATCGGGGAACGTCGCCCTTGTAGTCCTCGATCGTGTATCGCTCGCCGTCGGACCGCAACAAACGCCCATGAACGGAAGCCGCCATTGCTACCACCCTTTTCTACTGCAGTTTCTCTCGAATGACTCGCGCGATGCTGCCCGGCTTCATGGGCTGTCCCTTGACCTCGCACCAGGAGTCGACGTCGACGAGATGCCTCGCGCGCAGAAGCCACGCCAGGGTCGAGTAGCGGCGATTGTGTTCGTCGATGATTTCATCATCCAAACTGTCGCCCCAGTCGTTCTCCACCGTCATCACGCTGTTGAATCGGTGCAGCGCCTCGTTGACGCCTGAGGCCATGGGCTGGAGGAACCGCAGGTGCAGGGAGGACACCTTGTGGCCCTCCGCGCGCACGCGCTCGACGGCTTCCTCGATGGCCCCCTTCGTGCTGCCCCAACCGACCACCAGCAGGTCGCCTTCTTGATCCCCGAACAACGGAGGAATCTTCAGCGTCTTCTGCAAGGCCGCCAACTTGAGGCTACGATGCCGAATACCCTCCTGGTGGATCCGCGCACCGTAGGCGACGTGGCTCGCACGATCGTGCGCCAACCCGGTCAGGCAATGCATGCCGTTCGGTTGCCCTGGAATGAACCTGCGGGCAAGGCCGGTCCGAGCGTTCCAGTCATATGGCTTGACCCCCTCGGGGACCGCGCTCTGGTCTACCGGGGGCGCGAGCCACTCCTCGGTGAACCGCGGCCGCGGGAAGGGCTGCTGAGAGGTCGCCAGATTGGCGTCGGTCAGGACGACGACCACCATGTGGAACGTCTCGGCAATCTTGCGCGCCGTGATGATCGAGTGGAAACAGTCCTCGATGCTCGCCGCCGCCATGATCACCTTCGGTGCGTCTCCGTGGCCGCCGAAGCACGCGGACAGCAGGTCGCCCTGCTCCGCCTTCGTCGGCTGGCCGGTACTGGGACCGCCGCGCTGAACGTCGACCACCACCAGGGGAATCTCCGTCATCACCGCGAAGCCGATCGCCTCCTGCTTCAACGAGTACCCGGGACCCGAGGTGATGGTCACCGCGCACTTGCCCGCGTAGGAGGCTCCAATCGCAAAGGTGCACGCGGCGATTTCGTCCTCCGCCTGGTGCACGAAGCCTCCCACCTTCTCGAAGACGTCGCTCAGGTAGTGCGAGGCCGACGTGGCGGGCGTGATCGGGTACATAGCGCAAATCTCCATGCCCGACGCCAACACGCCAAGGCCAAGGGCGGTGTTCCCGTTGACGACGATCTGGGGCTCGCGCGGCCTGGGCGCGGGGATCCGGAACTTGATGTCGAGGTTCGCTTCCGCCCACTCGAAACCCGCCTCCATCAGCCGCACGTTCGCGTGGACGACACTTTCGTCCTTTTTCGCGAAGACGAAGGCGATCTGTTCGCGCGCCACTCCTAGATCCAGGCTGTAGACGCTGCAGAGGATGCCCAGGACGAACATGTTCTTTCCCCGGCGCGCGTCGGCGACGTATTGCAGGCACTGCTCCTCCAAGGGGATTTCGTAGAGCCTGTACCCGTTGGCGATCAGCTCGTCGCAGACCCCAGCGTACGATGCGGCGATCTCCGGCTCCGGATCGGTCCTCCACTTGCTCTCCAGGAGAATGATGCAGTCGGGCTTGAGCTCGTTCTCCCGAAGCCGGGCCAGCAGAACCTGTTCGTTGAAGGCCACGACCAGGTCCGCCTCATCGCCCCCATTGGTGACGGGGTGGGACGCAACCCGGATACGGTTGCCGCTTGCGCCGGCGATGCTGCGCGCGGGGGGCTGGATCTCCGCGGGGATGATCTCCACGGTCCAAATGCCGTTTCCCATCCTTGCCGCGATCGAACCGAACGACTGGCCACATCTCTGTGCGCCCTCGCCGGAGTCGCTGATGACCTCGACGATATGCTCCGTGAGCGTCACGACCGGTCTGCCGCGCACGCGTGCGCGGCGCGGTCGCCTTTCCTCGGATATCGGATCTGCCTTGACCATCTCGCCCTTCACCTCGTTGGCGCCCGCCGTGGACCGAGTTGCAGCGGCGGCCGGGCTGTCACCCCGAACTCGCGACCTGTGCGAGGCGGATGCGGGAAAAGTTCTTCTCCTCGACGTTGATCCCGAACGTTTTTCCCTCGATTCCCGTGCGCTCCGGGACATAGACCGCATCGGTATCGCGGATCCCGAGATAGGCCTTCATGCTGCGTGCGGCCTTGCGCCCTGCGCCCATGGCCAGGATCACGGTGGCCGCGCCGGTCACGATGTCGCCTCCGGCAAAGACGCCCGCCATGGAGGTGGCCAGGGTTTCGTCGGTCTCGATGTAGCCCCGCTCGTTGAGCTTGAGATTCGTTGTCTGGCCGATGATCGGGTTGGCGTTCGTCCCGATCGCGTAGACCACGATGTCGGCGTCGAACTCGTACTCGCTGCCTTCGATGGGGACGGGTCGCCGCCTACCCGACTCATCCGGCTCGCCCAATTCCATCCGGATGCAGCGCATCCCGCGGACGTTTCCCTCCCCGTCGCCCAGAATCTCGACGGGCGCGGTCAGGTAGTGGAACTCGATGCCTTCCTCTTCGGCGTGGTCGATCTCTTCCAACCGAGCTGGGCTCTCCACCTTGGTGCGGCGATAGACGCAATAGACCTTCTCCACGCCCAGCCTCAGGCAGACCCGCATCGCATCCATCGCCGTGTTGCCGGCGCCGATGACCGCGACGCGCCCGCCGAGGTGCAGTGGCGTGTCGTATTCCGGGAACTCCCCGGCCCGCATCAGGTTGCAACGGGTCAGGAGTTCGTTGGCGGAAAGGACCCCGTTGAGGGATTCGCCCGGGATGCCCATGAACACCGGGAAGCCTGCGCCGGTCCCGATGAAGATCGCGTCGTAGCCCATCTCGTCGCGCATCTGCGCAATGGTGAACAGGCGCCCGACCACCGTGTTGCACGCAATCTTGACGCCCAGCCGCGTCAGGTTCGCAATTTCGGCGTCTATCACCGCATTTGGCAGCCGGAACTCCGGGATGCCGTACCTCAGCACGCCGCCCGGCTGGTGCAGAGCCTCGTAAATGGTGACGTCGCATCCCGCCTTGGCCATGTCCGCCGCGCAGGCCATTCCGGCGGGCCCAGAGCCTATGATCCCGACCTTGAAGCCGTTGGGTTCGATATAAGGTACGTTGGCCCAACCCGCCCCGATCGCCAGATCGCCGATCCAACGCTCGAGCCGGCCAATGGCCACCGGCTCCAGCGTTTCGCCCACGGGACAGACGCCCTCGCACTGATCCTCCTGCGGACACACCCGCCCGCAGATTGCCGGCAGCAGGTTCGCGTCGGCGATGACGTCGTAGGCGCCGCGAAAATCCTTCTCGCTGATCTTCTCGATGAAGCCGGGGATGTCGATCCCGACGGGGCAACCCGGCACGCAGGCGGCCTCGGGGCACAGGAGGCACCGCTCAGCTTCGTTGAGCGCGTCTTCCGCCCTGTAGCCAAGCGCGACCTCGGCAAAGTTCCGCACCCGCGCCTTCGGATCCTGCGCCGGCATGGGTGTTCTTTGCTGCGGAATGGTCCGTATCGTCTTTTTCTTTGCCATCTTCAGGCTGCGGCTCGCGGCCGCCCGTCCTAGTCCGTCTATGATCCATGATGCTCGCTCGTTTCGACGCGCGGCTGCCGCCGCGTCCGCTTCGAGCGTGGCGCCCGTGACCCGGGCGCCAAGGAACGGTCTCGGCTCAACCGGCGGCAGGTGTCCGACCATCTCTCCATCGCCAGCCTCTCTTCCGCCGAGAACCGTCGCAGCCGATTGATCAGGTCGTCGAAGTCGACCTTGTGGCCGTCGAAGTGCGGCCCGTCGACACAGGCGAACCTGACCTTGTCGCCGACCTTGACCCGGCAACCACCGCACATCCCCGTGCCGTCGACCATGATGGGATTCAAGCTGACCGTTGTTTTCAGATTGTGCGGGCGCGTCGTTTCCGCGGCGGCCTTCATCATGATGGGCGGGCCGATGGCGACGAGCTCGTCGATGTCGGCGTGCCTTTCGATCGCCACCTTGATTCCCTCGGTGACCAGGCCCTTGATCCCGGCCGAGCCGTCGTCGGTGCAGATGATGAACTCGTCGCAGTACGCCCTGAACCTGTCGTCCCAGAAGACGAGGTCCCTGGTTCTGAAGCCGACGATGCCGATCACGTAGGCGCCGCCTTCCTTGAAGGCGCGCGCCAGCGGGAAGACCGGCGCTACGCCCAGCCCGCCGCCCACGCAGACCACTTTCCTAACGTCGCCGGTCTCGATCGGGATGCCCATGGGACCGGTCACGCCGAACAGGCCGCTCCCCACCCGGCAGCGCCGCTGCATCTCCTTCGTGGTCTTCCCGACCGCCTGGACGACCAGCGTGATCGTGCCCCGTTCCCGGTCGAAATCCGCGATGGTCAGCGGGATGCGTTCGCCGCGTTCGTGAGATATGACGATGACGAACTGGCCCGGCCTTGCCGCCTTCGCCATCATGGGATGATGGATTTCGAGGAGGTACGTGACGTCCGAGAAATCCTCTCGTGCCACTATCTCGAATCCGGACCCTCGGCTGGCCTCGCGCCCCGGTTCGGAGATTTTGGCCGGCGCGTCTTTGCCGGTGTTGGACTTCCTGCGACCCTTCGCCATCGGCCTACCTCGGCATGATGAATAAAAATCCTAGGGTGTGGCGGGCGACGCGCAATGACCTGGATCAAATGAACAGAATGGGCGGTCGGCAATCGGTCATGGGGGAAGCCTGCCCCGAGATGGGCGTCCAGCCGCATGGCGGGCGTCCAGTCGCGTGGATGATGACCAGCGCCGGTGTGCCATGGCACGGCGTACGCGCCGCTCGGCTAGAGCCACCGCGGCCCGGCGCGGCGGCTGCGCGGTTTTCTTCGCCTCCTGCAGAACAAGTTCGGTGTTCCGCCGGATCTTCTCCTCGATGGTTTCGAAGGCCTGAGTTTCGCTCCCTCCGTGATACTCGACCGCGGCGCAGATCACGCCGCCGGCATTGGCGATGAAGTCGGGCAACGAGAGGACACCGCGCGCGTGCAAAGCGGCCTCCGCGTCGGCCGTCACGGCGATGTTCGCGCCTTGCGCCACGAGCCGGGCCTTGAGGCCGTCCACGTTGTCCGCGTGGATCGCATCGGGCCGCGCGGCCGGGATCCAGATCTCGCACGCGATGTCGGCGACGGCGTCGCGGCCCATTTTTTCGCCCGTGGGGCAATCGATCACGCTGCCACCCTTTGCCTTCAGTGCGCTCAGAGCCTCGATGTCAATGCCCGCAGGATCGTGCAGGGTGCCCCTGGAATCGGCCGCGGCCACCAGGACGGCGCCTTTCTGGCCGAGAAACCGGGCGGCGTGTTGACCGACCGAGCCGAAGCCCTGGACAGCCATTCGCGCGCCCTTCAGCGTCATGCCGCAGTATCGCTGCGCCACGTCGACCGCGATGCCGAGCCCGAAACCGGTGGCGCCGATCTCGTCGAGCGGAATGCCGCCGAACTCGCGCGGCAGGCCGACGGCGCGGCCGATCTCGTCGACGATCCAGGCCATGCAGCCTTCGTCCGTGCCCATGTCCGGACCGGGGATATAGTCCTTGATGTCGCCGATCGCGCAGGCGAAGGCGCGAATGAGTCGCTCCTTATCGCTCACCGGCATACGGGGGTCGGCAAAGATCACCGATTTGCCGCCGCCGTGGGCCAGGCCTGCTGCGGCGTTCTTGAGGGTCATGGCACGAGCCAGGCGGAAACACTCTTCGACGCTCACGTCCGATGCCATGCGCACGCCGCCGATGGCGGGACCGCAGGCGACGTTGTCCACCACGACGATCGCCTTCAAGCCAACGCCGGGCTCGTAGATCTCGACGATCTTGGCCGGGCCGAGCTCGTCGGCAAATCTGAAGACATCCTCGATCGCTCGTCCCTTCCGGGCAATCTGTCGTCCCCGCGCGCCTTCGACGCCGTTGTCCATCACGTCGGTTTCTCCAGATCCTTGATGACCGCCGCCAGGAAGCGCGAAGCCTCACCGCCCATGACCGGCCGGTGGTCGAAGGTGAGCGAGATGGGCAGCGCCCGCCTGACCACGGGCTTGCCGCCGCGCGCGACGGCGGCCTCGCGGATGCGCCCGGCGCCCACGATCGCGACCTGCGGCGGCAGCACCACCAGCGCCGCCTGCCGGCCGCCGAACATGCCGAAGTTGGACAGCGTGATGGTCTGGCCGCGTAGCTCCTCGACCGGCACGGAGCGGGCGCGCACGTCGCGTTTCATGGCCTCGAGACCGCGGCGCAGGTCGGCCGGGTTCCGGTTGCCCACGTCGCGCAGCACCGGCACGAACAAACCGTCCTCGGTATCCATGGCGATGCCCAGGTGGATCTTCTCGTGCAAGCGGCGGCCCTTGTCGCGCCCCAGGTACCAGGCGTTGAGCGCGGGTTCCGCCTTGCAGCCGGCGACGATGGCACGGATCAGCCGCATGGTCACGTCGGTGTCCGGCGGCCAGTCGTCGATGTCCGCCTCGTCGCTCACCGTGGCCGGGACCACCTCGGCATGGGCGCGTTCCATGCGCTGCGCCATCGTGCGCCGCACGCCGCGCAGCGGCTCGACCGGCCCGGCCTCCTCGATCGCGGCGGCGGCGCGTTCCACGTCGGCCGCGCTCAACGTCCCGTCCGGGCCGCTCGGGCTGACCACCGCCAGGTCAATTCCGAGCCGGCCGGCCAAAGCGCGCACCGCCGGGGTCGCCTTGATACCCCTGGCCTCTCGGGGCGGACGCGGACGCGCCTTCGGCTTTTCCTCGGCCGGAATCCGTCCGACGACCGCGCCGGTATCCGCGGCGGCCGCGAGTTGGAACTCGACCAGCGGCTCGCCGATCCTCACGATGTCGCCGGGTTCGCCGTGCAGCTTGGCGATGCGCCCGGATTGCGGCGAGGGGATCTCGACGACCGCCTTTTCGGTTTCGACGGCGAGCAGCGGTTGGTCGGCGACAACGTGATCGCCGACACTCACGTGCCAGGCGACGATCTCCGCCTCCTGCAGGCCTTCGCCGAGATCGGGAAGCGTGAACGTGGTCATGCGTACTCCAGCGCCTTGCGCGCCGCCCTCAGGATTCGTTCTTCGCCCGGCAAGTAGTGGTGCTCCAGCTTGGGCAGCGGCATCACGGTGTCGTAGCCCGTCACCCGCTGGACCGGCGCGAGCAGGCTGACCAGCCCGCGGTCGGCGAGGCGCGCCGCGATCTCGGCGCCGAAGCCGGCGGTGAGCGCCGCCTCGTGGACGATGACGCACCGGCCCGTGCGCCCAACCGAGTCTAGGATCGTTTCCATGTCGAGCGGCTTGAGGGTTGCGACGTCGATCACTTCGGTCTCGACCCCCTCGCCCGCGAGCGTATCGGCGGCGGCCAGGACCTCGACCATCGTGGCGCCCCAGGTCACCAGGGTGATGTCGGCGCCGTCGCGGAGCACAAAGCAGGCATCGAGCGGGGCGGCGGTGCCGTCGTCGGCCACGTCCTCCTTGGGCACCCGGTAGATCCGCTTCGGCTCCAGGAACACGACCGGATCGGGGTCGCGGATCGCGCCGAGCAGGAGCCCATAGGCCCGCGCCGGCGAGGACGGAATCACGACGCGGATGCCGGGGATGTGCGCGAACATGGCCTCGGTGCTCTCCGAGTGGTGCTCGGGCGCGTGGATGCCGCCGCCGTAGGGCGCGCGCAGCACGATCGGGCAGCTCAGGCGGCCGCGCGTGCGGTTCCTGAGACGCCCGGCGTGGTTCACCACCTGGTCGATGGCCGGATAGATAAAACCCATGAACTGGAACTCGGTGACCGGCCGGAACCCCTGCGCGCCGAGGCCCACCGAGAGCCCGCCCAGAAGCGCCTCGGAGAGCGGCGTGTCGAGGACGCGGCTTTCCCCGAATCGCTCCAGCAGGCCGTCGGTCGCGCGGAACACCCCGCCGTTGACGCCCACGTCCTCGCCGAGCACGAGAACCGTCTCGTCCTCCGCCATGGCCCGGGCGAGGGCAAGTCGCACCGCCTCGACAAGGGAGAGCTCGGTCATTGGGCCGCCTTCTCGGCCGAGCCTTCCTCGGCGAGCGCGGCGCGCTGCTCGGCAAGGCCGGCCGGAAGCTCGGCATAAAGATGGTCGAACATGGATTCGCGCGCGCGCGGGGGCATGGCCAGATACTCGTCCGCCGCCGCGTCCACCTCGTCGGTGCAGGCTGCGATCAGGGCTTCCTCCTCCGCCTTGGTCCAATGCCCGGCCGCGCTCGCATAGCCCCGCAGGCGCGCGATCGGCTCCTCCATCCAGCGGGTGCTCACCTCCGCATCGTCGCGGTAGCGGCTGGCGTCGTCGGCGGTGGTGTGGTCGCTGAGGCGGTAGGTCAGCGCCTCGACGAGCGTCGGGCCCGCACCCGAACGTGCCTTCGCGAGCGAGCGCTCGAGCGCCTCGCGCACGGCGATCACGTCGTTCCCGTCCACCTGCTCGCCCGAGAACCCGGCGCCGATGGCCTTCTGCGCCAACGTCTCGGCGGCGCTCTGCCGGGCGCGCGGAACCGAGATCGCCCACTGGTTGTTGTTGACCACGAAGACCACGGGCAGCCGGCGCACGCCGGCAAAATTCATCGCTTCGTAGACATCGCCTTTGGACGTCGCCCCGTCGCCAAGGACACAGACCGCGACCCGCACCTCGCCCCGCAACTGAAGGGCGAGCGCGACGCCGGCGGCGTGCGGCGCATGGGTCCCGACCGGCACGCAGATCGGAAAGTCCTCGCGCGGGCCGGCGAAGGCGCTGCCCCGCTCGTCACCGCCCCAGTAGAGCAGGAGCTCCACCATGGTAACCCCGCGCAGGAGCAGTGCACCCTGTTCGCGGAACGAGGGCAAGAGCACGTCTTCCGGGCGCATGGCGGCACCAACGCCGACCGCAACGGCCTCCTGGCCGAGCGACGAGGCGTAGGTGCCGAGCCGACCGGTCCGTTGCAGCGAGATCGCCTTGGCGTCGAAGGTCCGGGTCAACACCATCGCCCGGTAGAGGGCGATCAGAGTTGCCGGATCCTGCGCGAAAGGCGGCAGCGGCCGGAGGACCCGGCCCTTTGCGTCCAGGAACGCGCCGTGCTCGATCTCGAAGCCGGCAACCTTTGTCATCTCGCCAACCCCTGGGGGGGCGCGTACGAAAGCCAGAGAATTCCGCGATTTATGCTAGCCAACCGGACGCCCGGGGCATTGATCTCGCTCAATCAGGGGACTTTGGCCTCCTGAAGCTCCCGCTTCTCGATCCTCCGCTCGGGCA
>JBHHZJ010000023.1:0-38438 GCA_046758005.1 Kiloniellaceae bacterium | reverse complement strand
TCGCCGACGAAGCGGGCCTCGGCCTCGCCGTCCCACAGGCCGCGCAGGCGCAGCTTCGCCCCCTCCTCGCCCTCGGTCCACAGCGTCTTGCCGAGGCGGCCCTTGTTGTGCGCGATCAGGCCGGAGGCCGCGGCGAGGATGCGCCCCGTCGAGCGGTAGTTGCGCTCCAGGCGCACGATCCTGGCGCCCGGAAAGTCCGTCTCGAAGCGCAGGATGTTGCCGACCTCGGCGCCGCGCCAGCCGTAAATCGACTGGTCGTCGTCGCCCACGCAGCACAGGTTGCGGTGGCCCTGGGCAATGAGGCGCAGCCACAGGTATTGCGCCACGTTGATGTCCTGATACTCGTCGACCAGCACGTAGCGGAATCGGCGGTGGTACTCGGCCAGCGCGTCGGGGCAGGTCTGGAACAGGGTCAGGTTGTGCAGCATCAGGTCGCCGAAGTCGCAGGCGTTGAGGCTGCGCAATCGCTCCTGATAGGCGGCGTAGAGCGCGACCGCCCGGCCGCCGGCCAGATCTCCGGCCTGCCCGGCCGAGACCTTGTCCGGCGTGAGCCCGCGGTCCTTCCAGCGCTCGATCACGCCCAGAACGGCGCGCGCCGGCCATTTCCGGTCGTCCACGTTCTCGGACCCGAGCACCTGCTTGAGCAGGCGAACCTGGTCGTCCGTGTCGAGGATCGCGAAATCCGGCCGCAGCCCGACTCGTTCGGCATGGGCCCGCAGGATGCGCGCGGCCATGGCGTGGAACGTGCCCAGCCACCAGCCCTCGACCGGCCGCCGCAGCAGCGCCGCGACCCGGTCCTTCATCTCGCGCGCGGCCCTGTTGGTGAAGGTGACGGCCAGGATCTGGCCGGGCATGGCCCGGCCCGTGGCGAGCAGGTGCGCGAGCCGCGTGGTCAGCACCCGCGTCTTGCCCGTGCCCGCGCCGGCCAGCACGAGAAGCGGCCCGTCGAGCGTCTCCACGGCCACGCGCTGGGCCTCGTTGAGCGCGGCGAGGTAGCGATCGCGCGGGTCGGCGGTTTGGAGTTCGTGAGACTCGGACATCGCGCGCCAATATATACCGCGCCGGCGCGCAGGACACAGCGCCAATCGGTGGCCGCGCGCCTTGACCCGGGCGCCGCCGGGCCCGTTGAATGAGACGCCGGACACGCCGAGGATCCCCGCCCCATGCCGCGCCGCACCGAGCGTCTTGCCCTTCCCGCCGCCACCCCGGGCACGCATCGGGAGGTGATCCTGCACCGCTACGGCGCCCCCGGCGCGCGGCCGAAGGCCTACCTCCAGGCGGCCCTGCACGCCGACGAGACCCCGGCCCTGCTGGCCGCACACCATCTGATCGGCCTGCTCGACGAGGCGGACGCCCGCGGCGCGGTGCGCGGCGAGGTCGTCGTGGTCCCGTTCGCCAACCCGATCGGCCTGGCGCAGTTCGTCGACGGCCGCCACCTCGGCCGGTACGAGATCGCGGCCGGCGCCAACTTCAACCGCGACTGGCCGGACCTGTTCACGCCGGTCGCCGAGAAGGTCACCGGCAAGCTGACCGATTCGCCGGCGGAGAACGTGGCGCTCATTCGCGCCGCCATGGTCGAGGCGATCGAGACGCAGCGCCCGACCGGCCAGCTCGACGGCCTCCGCCTCGCCTTGGCCCGGCAGGCCGCCGACGCCGACCTCGTGCTCGACCTGCACTGCGACGACGAGGCGCTGATGCACATGTACCTCGTCCCGGCGCACTGGCCCGAGGCGCGCGACATCGCGGCGGAGCTGGGCTGCCGGGCGGTGCTGCTCGCCGAAAATTCGGGCGGCCATCCCTTCGACGAGGCCTTCTCGACGCCCTGGATGCGTCTCGCCGCGAAGTTCCCCGACCACCCGATCCCGGCGGTGTGCCTGTCCGCCACGGTCGAGTTGCGCGGCATGGCGGACGTCGGCGACGAGTTGGCGCGGGCCGATGCCGCCGCCTTGTTGCGCAGCCTGCAGCGGCACGGAGTGCTCGACGGCGACCCCGGACCGATGCCCGAACCGCTGTGCGCGGCGACTCGCCTCGACGCCTGCGACAGGATCAAGGCGCCGGCGCCCGGCGTGCTCGCCTATGCCGTGGACCTCGGCGCGTGGTTGCGCAGCGGCGACGTCGTCGCCTGGCTGGTCGATCCGGCGGCCGAGAACCCGGCCGCCGCGCGCCGGGCGATCCGGACCGGCGCCGACGGTCTGGTGCTGTCGCGCCGCGACCGGCGCTTCGTCCTGCCCGGGATGACGGTCGCCAAGATCGTGGGCAGCAAGCCCCTGCCCGGGCGCGTGGGCGGCCCCCTGCTCGAGGATTAATGGCGATGAGCGCACGAGGCGGCTCGGGCGCTCAGCGGCATCAAACTTCGCCGCGTTCTTCGGCGCGGGCCTGGTCGAGCGCCCGGTGGTAGGCGAGCACGACCTCGTGCTCCTGCGCGACGCCCAGCATGCGCATGGATTTGCGGCTGTCGACGACCGGCAGGTTGACCTCCCCGCCGGTTCCGAAGGCTTTGACGGCGCTCTCCAGGTCGTCCTCGGCCTGGAGCACGGTCGGGCGGCTTCGCGCCACGTCGCGGGCGGCCAGCTCGTCGTCGTGGCTCGTGTCGAAGGCCGCCTCGTGCAGGTCGGCGTATGCGATGACGCCGGTCAGCCGCCCCTGCGCGTCGATTACGAAGAGTTCGCCCCGGGGCGCTTTCTGCAGTCGTGTCCGGACGGCCGCGATCGGCGTGTCGGGCGACACGGTCTCGTAGGTGTGGCTCATGACGTCGCGCGCCCGGATCGAGCGCAGCAGGCCGACGTCCTGGCCACCCTTCACGGCGACCCCGCGCCGATCGAGCTGCCGGGTGAAGAACGAGTGGCCGTGCGTCTGCTGCGTGATGATGCTGGCGATCGAGGTCGCGATCATGACGGCGATCGTGACCGCGTAGTCGCCGGTCAGCTCGAAGATCATCAGGATGGTCGAAATCGGCGCCCCCAGCACCGCGCCCGCCACCGCCCCCATCCCGACGATCGTATAGGCGCCGTGGCCGGAGGACAGGTGCGGAAAGGCGCTCGTGGCGATGATGCCGTAGGCGCCGCCCACCATCGCGCCGATGAACAGCGAGGGCGAGAACACGCCCCCGCCGAACCCGCAGCCGAGCGAGATCGCGGTGGCCGCCGTCTTGAGCGCGATGAGGGCGATCAGCAGCCACAGGGGATAAAGCTCGGACAGGGCGGCGTCGGTCGCCTCGTAGCCGACGCCCAGCACCTGCGGGAAGCCGATCGCGATCGCCCCGACCGCCAGGCCTCCCAGGGCCGGGCGCGCCCAGCGCGGCAGCGGCGTGCGGGCCATGATGTCCTCGGTGAACATGACCGAGCGTATGAAGATGATCGCCGCGATGGCCGAGACCACGCCCAGCAGGGCGAAGCCCGGAAACTCCCAGAACGAGGTGATGGTCCGCAGCTCCGGCAGGATGAAGGCCGGAAAATCCCCATAGTGCATGCGGCTGACCATGGTCCCGATGACCGAGGCGATGACGATCGGGGCAAACGCGGTCAAGGCGTAATGGCCGACAACGACCTCCAGCGCGAAGAACGTGCCCGCGATCGGCGCGTTGAACGAGGCGGCCACCGCCGCCGCGACGCCGCAGCCGAGCAGCGTGCGCGACGCCGAGCGCTCCAGGTGCAGGCGCTTGGCCGCCCAGGCGCCCAGCGACGCGCCGAGGTGCACCACCGGCCCCTCGCGGCCGACCGAGGCCCCGGCGCCGATCGAGGCGGCGCTGACCAGCGCCGCCTTGAGGCCCGCGGTGAGCGACATGCGCCCGCCGCACAGCGCGTTGGCCTCGATCACCTCGGCGACCCCGTGCGGCCGGCGCCCGGGCATGAAGAAATGCACGAACAGGCCGACGGCAAGCCCCCCCGCGGCCGGCACCAGCAGGAGCTGCCACCACGGCAGCCCGCCGGCCAGCGTGGCCACGCGCTCGCCGCCGAAGCCGAAGCCCGCGCGCTGCACCAGGTCGATCATGTAGCGAAACCCGATCGCCGCCAGGCCCGCGGCAGCGCCGATCGCCACCGCGAGCACGGAAAGGACGACCTGGTCGTTGCGGCTCAGCCGTTGCAGCCAGAGGAAGGCTCGACCCGCCGCCTCGTCGGATGGAGGCATGACGGCCGTCCTAGCACAGACGTGATGAATCCGCCATTAACCGTGCGGTCAACGGCCCGTTGTGGCCAGGCGTCCGGCGCGGCTAGTCTGGCCGGCATGAACGAACCGGGCCGCACCCTCGTCATCCGCCCGGCCGGACCCGAGGATGCGGGAACCATCCTGCGCCTCGTTCGCGAGCTGGCCGCGTTCGAGAAGCTGCTCGACCGGGTGTGCGCGCGCGAGTCCGACATCCTGCGCGACGGGTTCGGCGAGACGCCGCGCTTCGAGTGCCTGCTCGCCGAAGCGGACGGCGAGGCGGTCGGCTTCGCCCTGTTCTTTCCCAGCTACTCCACGTTCGAGGGCCGCGCCGGGCTCTATCTCGAGGACATTTACGTGGCCCCTGCGGCGCGCGGCAAGGGCGTGGGCCAGGCCCTCATGGCGCGCTTGGCGCGCCTGGCGATCGAGCGCGGCTGGGCCCGTCTCGACCTCTCGGTGCTGCACTGGAATCCGGCGCGGGACTTTTACCGCCGCCTGGGCTTCGAGCCGGTCTCCGACTGGCTGCCCTATCGGCTGCAAGGGCGGGCGCTGCGCCGCCTGGCGGCCGAGGACGGCGGCTAGTTGCAGCGGCCGACCGAGCCCTCGGCGCAGACCCGCTTGCCGTCGATCCAGGTGGCGCCGGACAGGTCCGCGCGGGTCAGGTCGGCGCCCCTCAGGCGGGCCTTGGTCAGGTCGGCTTCGCGCAGCACGGAGTGGAAGAAGCGGGCCCGGCGCAGGTCCGCGCCGACCAGGGACGCGCCGGTCAGGTCGGCCTTGGTGAAATCCGCCTCGAACAGGTTGGCGCCGTCGAGCTTGGCCCCATGCAGCACGGCGTTGACGAACTTGACGCGGAACGCGCTGGTCTTGGACAGATCGCTGCCGCTCAGGTCGGCGCGATAGAAGCTGGTAGCGCGCAGGCGCGCGCCGGACAGGTCGACCTCCCGGAACTCCAGGCCGTCGAGCACGCAGCGCTGCCAGTTGACGCCGGCCTCGGGCGGGTCGGTGCAAGCGGCTCGCGCAGACCCAGGTCCGGCAAGGGCAAGCAGGAAACCCGCTGCGGCCGCCGCCACCCTGATCGGACCGAACCGGGGCCTGCCCCGCGGGCCTGCGAACGGCCGGCGTACGGCGCCTTCGTCAGTCAGGGAATGGCTGGATCGTGCCATGACCACGGCCATCGATCGCGCCGGGTCACGCCTGCTTGGCCGGCGGCATGCCGATCCACCGGCCGGCCTCGCACGGCCGCGGCAGGCTCCGGTGGGCCGCAAAGATCTCGGCCAGGCGGGCGATCAGATCCGACGCCATCGGGGCAACCCGCCGCGACGCCAGGTCGACGTGCAGGCTCATCCACTCGCTGGTCGCGGCGAGAAAGCCTTCCTCGGCATGATACATCCGGTAGAAATGGTGGATGCGCTTCTCGTCGAATCCGAGCAGTTGCGTGGCGAAGCTCAGGGGATCGCCCTCGCCCACCTCGCGCTGGTAGGTGACGTGGCACTCCACGGCGAAGGTCGTGCCGCCGGTGCGCATTCGATAGGCCTCGTCCATCCCGATGAAGTCGAGGAAGGCATCGCAGGCGTGGTCGAAGGCAAGCACGTAGTAGGCCACGTTCATATGGCCGTTGTAGTCGATCCAATCGGGGCGAACGGCCTCGCGATGCAGGATAAGCGGCGCTGGTATCGTCATGGAACTCCCCTCGGGCGCGGCGCGCAAGATAGAGCATTGGCGGCCGCCGGGCAAAGGCGCCGGCGTCACCGCCGGCGCCGCCCGGTTCGGGCGCGGCGGCGCGTTTGTGGGGACCGCCCCTGCGTGCCCGCCGGTCCGTGGCTCGCGCGGACCACACTCGGCGGGCGCATGCTAACCCCGCCGAATCGCGGCGAAATCGCCGATTGCCCGAGTCTGCGACTTTTTTGCAACAGTGCGCGTGATTGGCGGCCGTGGGCGGTCCGAGGTTTCTGGCGTTTCCGGGGGGTGCTATGTTACCTGACTTGCGCTTCGCTCCGGTCACCTGTATGTGATTCGCCCTGAGGAGCCGCGCGGGGTAAGGCTCCATCAGGACGATCGCGTCGGGGTTCGGGCGGGCGCGCACGCGGTCGGTTTAGCGAGACGGCACCAGCGACGCGACGGCGCGTGGCCTGGGGCTGGTGTGATCGTGCCTGATTGGGAGCGGTCCTGAGGTGAGGATGCTGGACAGAAGCGGGGCGTGTGCCTGTGTCGAGGCGTGATATCCCCGAACGGCATTTCATGGGCCGCTTGGCGGCGGTCCTGGCGGTGTTGCTGATCGTCGCCGGCTGCGCGAGCCGGCCGAAGGCGCCGGACCAAGCCGCGGAGGCCCAGGGCACGGGAGCGGGCGAGGACATCGAGGAACTCTTCGTGATCGAGGACGAGAACGACCCCCTCGAGATCCCGAACCGCTTCATCTTCGCCTTCAACATGACGCTCGACGTCTTCATCTTCAAACCGGCCGCCGCGACGTACCGTTTCCTGCTCCCGGTCCAGGTGCGCGACTCGCTGCGCAACTTCCTGCGCAACCTGCGCACGCCCGTGGTGCTCCTCAACGACCTGTTCCAGGGCGAGTTCGAGCGGGCCGAGACCACCACGGTCCGCTTCGCCCTCAATTCGACGGCCGGGGTCTTCGGCCTCTTCGACGTGGCCGCCGACTGGGGCTATCCGTACCACGACGAGGACTTCGGCCAGACCCTCGCGGTCCACGGCGTGGGCGAGGGGTTCTACCTGGTCCTGCCGCTGTTCGGGCCGTCGTCGGCTCGCGACGGCGTCGGCATCGTGGTCGACACGTTCCTCGATCCGCTGACCTACGTCGCCGACCAGTACGACGTCCAGACGCAGTTCCTGGCCCGCCCGCTGGTCGACGGAATCGACAAGCGGTCCCGAAACATCGAAGATCTCGAGGATCTGCAGCGCGACGCGATCGACTTCTACGCCCGCATCCGCTCGCTCTATCGACAGAGCCGCAGGAACGAGATCAACAATGGCGAGGTGTTCGGCCCGACGCCGATGCCGGGGCTGTCGGAAATGGACTTCGACCTCGACCTCGACGAGGGACAAGTTGGCAGCAAGCAGTGAGTTCGCCGCGACCCGGCGGCGCGTGCTGCGCGGCATCGCCGTGGTCGCGATCGCCGTTGCGCTGGGACCGGCGCGGTCGGGCGGCGCCGAGCCGGCGACCGCCGAGCGCGCCGGCGCGTTCCTCTCCGACCTGACGGCGCGCGCGATCGAGCAATTGACGGACGGCTCGGTCGCGGTCGAGGAGCGCAAGGCCCGATTCCGCGTTCTGTTCCGGGACAACTTCGACGTCCCGGCCATCGGGCGCCTCGTGCTCGGCCGTTACTGGCGGGGCACCGAGGAGGCGGTGCGCGAAAAGTTTCTCGACACCTTCGAGGACGTCATGGTCGAGCGCTTCGCCCCGCAGTTCGCGGGCTATGGCGGCACGCGCTTCCAGATCGGCGTGGTTCGCGCGGTCAAGCAGAAGGGCCAATATATCGTCAGCACGACGATCACGCCGCCGGGACGCGAGACGGTGCAGATCGACTGGCGCGTGCGTTACAAGGACGGCAAATTCCGGGTCCTCGACGTGACCGGTCAAGGCGTCAGCATGGTGCTGACGCTGCGCTCGGAATACGCCTCGGTGCTCAAGAAATTCGGCGGCCGGGTCGAGAACCTGATCGCGCTGCTGCGCGAGCGGATCGAGAATCAGGCGGGCGTGGCGGCGAAATAGGACCGGCCGCTCGGGCCGTCTACCGCGTGAGCCGCTTGTACTTGATGCGGTGCGGCTGGTCGGCTTGCGCGCCGAGGCGGCGGCGCCGGTCGGCCTCGTAGTCCTGATAGTTGCCCTCGAACCAGACGACCCGGCTGTCCCCCTCGAACGCCAACATGTGGGTTGCGATCCGGTCGAGGAACCAGCGGTCGTGGCTGATGATGAGGACGCACCCCGCGAACTCGAGCAGCGCGTCCTCCAGCGCGCGCAGCGTGTCCACGTCCAGGTCGTTGGTCGGCTCGTCGAGCAGAAGGACGTTGGCGCCCTCCTTGAGCATTTTGGCCAGGTGGACGCGGTTGCGCTCGCCCCCGGAAAGCGAGCCGACCTTCTTCTGCTGGTCGCCGCCCTTGAAGTTGAACGCCCCGACGTAGGCGCGCGAGGGCACCGTGTGCCTGCCGAGCTCGATGGTGTCGCGCCCGCCCGAAATCTCCTCCCACACGCTCTTGTCGGCGGCCAAACTGTCGCGCGACTGATCGATATAGCCGAGCTTGACGGTCTCGCCGAGCCGGAGGGACCCGCCGTCCGGCCGCTCTTGGCCGACGATCATGCGGAACAGCGTCGTCTTGCCCGCGCCGTTCGGTCCGATGATCCCGACGATGGCGTTCGGCGGCACCTTGAAGTCCAGGTCGTGGATCAGCAGCCGCTCGCCGTAACCCTTGCTCAGGCCGTTGGCCTCGATCACGAGGTCGCCCAGGCGCGGGCCCGGCGGGATCGAGATGCGGCCCGGCTCCGGCGCCTTCCCGGCCGCCTCGGCGAGGAGGCTCTCGTAGGCCTTGAGGCGCGCCTTGGACTTGGCTTGGCGCGCCCTCGGGCTCTGCCGCACCCATTCCAGCTCGCGCTGGAGGATGCGCTGGCGGGCCGATTCGGCCTTTTCCTCGTGCGCCAGGCGCGCCTGCTTCTGCTCCAGCCAGCTCGTATAGTTGCCCTTGAACGGAATCCCGTGGCCGCGGTCGAGCTCCAGGATCCATCCGGCGGCGTTGTCCAGGAAGTACCGATCGTGCGTGACCGCGACCACGGTGCCCGGGTATTCCCGGAGGTAGCGCTCGAGCCAGGCCACCGACTCTGCGTCCAGATGGTTGGTCGGCTCGTCCAGCAGCAGCATGTCGGGCTTCTGCAGCAGCAGGCGGCAGAGCGCCACCCGGCGCCGCTCACCGCCTGAGATCTTGGTCACGTCGGCCTCGCCCGGCGGGCAGCGCAGAGCGTCCATGGCGATCTCCACCGTGCGCTCGAGATCCCAGGCGCCGGCGGCGTCGATCTTCTCCTGCAGCTCGGCCTGCTCGGCGATGAGCGCGTCGAAATTCGCGTCCGGCTCGGCGAACTTGGCGTTGACCGCCTCGAAGCGGTCGAGCAGCGCCTTGATCTCCGCCACCCCCTCGCAGACGTTGCCGGCCACGTCCTTGTCCGGGTCGAGCGCCGGCTCCTGCGGCAGGTAGCCGACCTTCACGCCGTCGGCGGCCCAGGCCTCGCCGTTGATTTCCGTGTCCAGGCCGGCCATGACGCGCAGCAAGGTCGACTTGCCGGCCCCGTTCAGACCGAGCACGCCGATCTTCGCCCCGGGCAGGAAGCTCAACCGGATGTCCTTGAGGACCTGCTTCCCGCCCGAAACGGTCTTGGAGACCCGGTCCATGTGGTAGATGTACTGGTAGGCGGCCATCACCCCGTTTCCACGCGTTGTTACGGCGGGCGAACCGCGTCTTAGCGGCCGCGGCGTCCGATGGCAAGCCGTCCCCCGCGGTGATGGGTCATGACAAGCTTTCGCGCCGCACGGTAGGATGAAATCGTTTGGACGGAGCCCCGGCGCGCTGGTCGGCCGCGCCGAGCGAAGCGAAACAACGAAGCGAGCAGGCGTCCTCATGTCGCGTTCCGTGCTCGTGGCGGATGACGAAGCCAGCATCGTGCTGTCGCTCGAGTTCATCATGAAACGGGCCGGTTTCGACGTGCGCGTGGCGCACGACGGGGAAGCGGCCCTGCGCGCCGTCGAGGAGGCGGCGCCCGATCTCATCCTGCTCGACGTGATGATGCCCAAGCGCGACGGCTACGACGTGTGCCAAACCATCCGGGCCAACCCGAAGTGGAAGGGCATTCACATCATCATGCTGACGGCCAAGGGCCGTGACATCGAACGCGAAAAAGGGATGGCGCTGGGTGCCGATGATTACATCACCAAGCCCTTTTCCACGCGCGAGGTGGTCGAACGGGTCAAGCAGTACTTCGACGCCCTTCCGGCATGACGCCGAGGCGCTGACGGTTGTGCGAGCATGAGGCTGGGCGTCTTTCTGGGCACACTGTTCGTCGGCCTCGCCGTCGCGGGAGCGGCCCTGTTGGCGGCCGGCCTGTGGTTCGTTCTGGCGCGTCTCGAGGAGGATCCCGAGGAGGTCCGCGCCCTGGGGCTCCTGCTCGGCGGCGCGGGCGCCCTCGCCTTCGCCAGCCTCGCGGCCGGCGCCTACGTGCTGCTTCACCGGCGCGTGGAGAGGCCGCTCGCCGCCCTCTCCCGGCAGGCGCACACGCTCGCCCACGCGCCGACGGGCGCGGTCATCGAACCGCCGGCGGGCCATGCCCTGAGCCCGTTGCCCGAAGACCTGAGCGCGCTCAGCCGCGAACTGGTCGCCGCCCGGCGCGAGATCGTCGAGGCCATGGCCACGGCGAGCGGGCGCGTCGAAACGCAAAAGAGCTGGCTCGAGGCCATACTGCTCGCCTTGGGCGAGGGCGTCATCGTATGCAACCTCGACCACAAGATTCTGCTCTACAACCAGGCGGCCATGCGCATTCTCAAGCAGCCCACGGGCTTGGGACTGGGCCGTTCGCTCTTCAGCTTGATCACCCGCGCGCCCGTGATGCACGCGCTGGAGCGGCTGGACCACCGATTCGACACCGGCGATACGAGGTTCGACACCGGCGACACGAGGGCGCGGGTTCACGATGCGGCCCCCCTTGTCTGCACACCGGTCGACAGCCGCGTCTTGCTCGACGGCCGGATCACGCCGATCGTCGACGCCCACGGGAAGATCACCGGCTACGTCCTCAACTTCGCGGACATCTCCAAGGACATCGCCGACCTCGCCCGGCGCAGCGCGCTCCTCCATGCGGCGACCGAGGGCCTGCGCGCGCCGGTCGCCAACCTGCGGGCCGCCGCCGAGACCCTGGAGTCCTATCCCGAGCTTTCGGCCCCGGAACGCAGGGCGTTCGAAGAGGTGATCTTCAAGGAAAGCAAGGGCTTGAGCGAGCAGCTGCAGCGCCTGGCGGCGGAACGCCGTGCGCTTCCGGCCAGCCGGTGGCCGATGGCCGAGGTGTATTCGGCGGACTTGCTGTCCTGCGTCGTGCGGCACCTCAAGGACGAGGCCGGCCCCGAGGTCACCATGGTGGGCATTCCGTTATGGCTGCACTGCGACAGCCATTCGCTGATGCTCGCCCTCGAAGCCCTGATCCGGAGGCTGTCCGCCCACACCGGGGCGCGGGCGTTCGACGTCGAGCCCTTGCTCGGGGATCGCAGGGTCTACATCGACATCGTGTGGGCGGGAGAACCGATCCCGGCCAAGGTCCTCGACGACTGGCTGACGGCGCCGCTCGAAGGCGTCTTGGGCGGCGAGAGCCTGCGCCAGGCGCTCGACCTCCACGGCAGCGAGGTGTGGAGCCAAACGCGCAGGCCCGGCTACGCCTCGCTGCGCCTGCCGGTGGCGGCGCCGCTGCGGCCGCTGTTCGAGCGGCCGCAGGAGGAACTGCCGCCGCGCCCGGAATTCTACGACTTCGACCTCATGCACCAGCGCGAGGCGATCGGCGCCCTGGGGGCGCGGCTGCTGCGCGACCTGACCTACGTGGCCTTCGACACCGAGACGACGGGTCTCAGTCCCTCCGGAGGCGACGAGATCATCTCCATCGCCGGCGTGCGCATCGTCAACGGGCGAATTCTGAGCGGCGAGACCTTCGAACGCCTGGTCAACCCGCAACGGCGGATCCCCAAGGCCTCGATTCGATTCCACGGGATCACGGACGAGATGGTCCGCGAGAAGCCGCCCATCCAAGTCGTCCTGCCACAGTTCAGAAGCTTCGTCGGGGACGCCGCCCTGATCGCGCACAACGCCGCCTTCGACATGAAGTTCGTCCGCCTCAAGGAGGCGCAAGTCGGCGTGCGGTTCGACAACCCGGTTCTCGACACCCTGCTTCTGTCGGTCTATCTGCACGGCGATACGCCCGACCATACGCTCGATGCCATCGCCGAGCGTTTCGGCGTCGAGGTCACCGGGCGGCACACGGCGCTTGGCGACGCCATGGCCACGGCCGGCATATTCATGCACATGCTGAACCTGCTGGAGGCCCGCGGCGTCCGCACCCTCGATCAGGCCCTGCGGGCCTCGGAAAGCCTGCTCGAAATGCGCAGCCGCCAAAGCGAGTTCTAATCCGGACGACTCACCGAGACAGGCGGATCGCCCCTGCAAATCCGAGAAAGTCTTTTTACGCAAAGCGTTACCCAGGCTCGTGCGGCAGGCCGACGCAGACGGAGCGGATGTCAGACCGGCCCGGGTTTGAAGGCTTGGAGCGGCGCCGTGCAGTTGCGGCCTTTGACGGCGGTGCGTCCGGTTCCGCTGCCGGCACCTTGCCGCTGCGTGAGACGGATCGGATGATCGATCCGATCGGGCGTGTGACGGCGTGAAACGGACTGTTAACCCTACCGCGCGCATAGTGACGCACCGCCGTCGGGTTGATACCCCGGGTGTTACTTTCTGGATCGGATCGCCGTGAGGGCCTTGGCTAAGTCCTTGAAATCTGGCGCGCCCGGGAGGACTCGAACCCCCAGCCTCCTGATCCGTAGTCAGACGCTCTATCCAATTGAGCTACGGGCGCGGGCCCTCGGCAATCCAGGTGGGGCATCGATCGCCGGACGCCAAGGCGGGCGGACATTACGCGAGCCCGACGGCGTGCGCAAGGTCTTCGGAAACGGGCGGAATCGCGCGGTTTCGCCGCGTCAACCCAGGGAAATGTGACTTGTACGCCCAGAATCCATCCAGTACTATCGGCCCACGCTTTGGGGGGTCGGGGACAACGCGCTCTTTCTTATTTGAGAGTCGCGTCGCTCCCGGAATATTCGATGGGCTTTCCCATGTATAGAAGAGAGATCTCTCTAAGTCGTCGGACTGCGACAGTCATTGGCGTCGCATTTTTCTTGACCGCGTGTGCTTTTACCGACGAGGCCCTGTTCCCGTCCCTGACCGGTGAAGCCCCGGCCGGCGGCCAGACGCAGGCCCAGAACGCGGCCAAACCGGCCGCGGCGCCGGCCCGGCCCGCGCAAGCCCAGGCCCCGGCGCGACCCGGCGCGCCCCCGATGCTCGGTACCACCAACTTCGAAACGCCCGGCGTGACCTCGGCCCAGCCGAGCGGGACCCACGTGGGACAGAAGATCGAGGAGCTGCGCGGCGACCTGGCGCGGCTGCAGGCGCGCATGAAGGAGCACAACAGCCGGCTCCAGGCGCAGCGCGCCGCGGCGCGGCAGGGCGCAAACGAGTATCACAGACTGGTGGGCGACATAAACTCGCGCCTCCAGGTCGGCACGACCCCCGGCAACCCGGAGCTCGTGGCGGAGTGGAATCAGGCGCAGGTCGAACTCAACAAGGTGGGAGAAAGCATCTCGAGCCTGAACTCGCTCGCCAACGAGGCGGCGTCCACCTCCGCGCTCGCCGCCTTCCTGCTCGAGTCGACGCGCGCGACCTTCGAGCTGCGCGGCGCGGTCGAGGAGGACCACCGGCAGCTCGCGATCCTGGAGGACGAGGTCAACAAGACCGTGGTGGTCATTGAGCGCCTGCTCAACGAGCTGACCGAGGACATCGCGCGCGCGCAGAACTACTTCACGAACGAGCGCTCGAACTTGACCGCGATGCAGATCGCCATCGACAACGGCGAATACATTGGCGGCAGCCTGGCCAGCCGCGCCTACGGCGTCCCGCCGCCGGCGCCGCCGGGCGGGGCGGCCTCCATGGTCGGGCAGCGCCAGCCCCTGGTGGTGATCCGCTTCAGCGAGCCCAACGTGGACTACGAGCCGGCCCTGTTTACCGCGGTCAGCCGCGCGCTCGAGCGCAAGCCGAACGCCGGCTTCGACCTGGTCGCCGTGGCCCCCAGCGTCGGCACCCCGGCGCAGGTCTCGCTCGCCACCAGCAAATCGCGCCGCAACGCCGAGAACGTGCTGCGGTCGTTGACCGGCATGGGCCTGCCGGCCGACCGAATCACCCTCTCGGCGACCAGCAGCCCGGACGCCCGGGTCAACGAGGTACACGTCTACGTCCGTTGAGCCGCGTGCCGCGCCCCGGCGCGCGACGCGTCCGCCCCGTACCCGGGTGCGGCGGGGTGTGACGCCGTCGCCCCTTTTTTCAGGGTCGGCACCAAATGTTGCGGAATTTCCGGCGGAACCCCCAAAATTTTGTTGACCGGGCGCGACGGCGCCTGATAAGAGGGAGCCGCAGGTGCATGGACGCGGGCCCATGATTCGATCCTGATGCCTTGGCCCGGCGCGGTTCCGAATGTTCGAGCGGGACTGGCGCCGGGCCTTCGGTTTTTCCGCAAGTTCCACCTCGAACCGACGCGTAGGGACGGCCGCCGGTCGGACCCCGTTTTCAAGCGCCGAGGATGGGTGGGATGCGCGACGCGAGGATGCCCGCCGCAGGCGGCTCAAGCACGCCCGCGGCGCCGTCTCGGAGGCGGGCCGCAAATAATGGAAGGCGCCAGGTGCGCGGACGCGGGGCCCATCGCAACGTGTTCCGAAGAACACTCCTGACGCCTTCCGAACCGGTGTGCCCTGAGGCTTGGCGATCCACCCGACCGCGCGGCCCGAAGGTTTTGCGGTTAGGCATTTCGTTCGGCCTGGAGGTTTCCCGCTTCGCCGGTAGGCTCGGCCCGAGGGCTTGGCTGTCCGACGAACCGTTCCACCCAACGGGCTTCCCGGCCCACGCGCTTCAAATTCCCGAAGGATCGAAGCGCGCTATTTATGATTCTTTCAAAGCGTCTTCGTCGCAATTGTAAAACGCAGTCACGGCGAAAATTTCTGTGGACAGAAATTGAATTAATACACAATTTGTCCCCACGTTTTCCACATTGCGGAGCATCGGGACCGGCGTTGCCGGGCGCGTCCGCTTGCGGTTTAATCCGGCGCACCGCGATCACAGACCGCGATCACGGAGGGAACGGGCCGTGTCGGATGTCGCACTCCCGCAGAAGACCTTCCCCGTGTCCTGGGACCAACTGCACCGGGACTCCAAGGCGCTCGCCTGGCGGCTGGTCGCGGGCCGGCCCTGGGGCGGCATCGTCGCCATCGCCCGTGGCGGCCTGGTCCCGGCGGCCATCGTGGCGCGCGAGCTGGATATCCGGATCATCGACACGATCTGCGTGGCGAGCTACGAGGACCGGATGCACGGCGATGTACGCATCCTCAAGGAGGCGCAGGCCGAGGGCCGCGGCTGGCTGATCATCGACGACTTGGTCGACACCGGACAGACCGCGACGGCCGTGCGCGAGCGCCTGCCGAAGGCCCATTTCGCCGCGGTCTACGCCAAGCCGGCCGGGCGCCCCTTGGTCGACACTTACATCACCGAGGTGAGCCAGGACACCTGGATCCTGTTTCCCTGGGACACGGAACTGCAGTCCGTGCCGCCGATCGCGCGCGCTGCCCCCCGCGGCTGATACGGATGAGCGCACGAGGTGACTCGGGCGCTCGTCGGTATCGGCGCGCCGGGCCTGGACCGTACTCCGTTTAGACGGAACCGGCCCAATCCCCCACCCGGCCACCCAGCGGAAGCATCCTATATCCTTTGAGCGGCCGGGTGGCGGAGTGGGCCGGAGCGACCCAATCCGAAAAGACTTCAAACCACCGGCACGTTGTCGATGAGCCGCGTCGGGCCGAGCCAGGCCGCGACGAACAGGCGCGCCGGCGGACGCGCGCGCTCCAGCGCCGCCAGCGTTTCCCCGTCACGCAGGTCGAGGTAGTCGATCCGCTCGAACCCGGCCTCGCCCAGGGTCTGCCGGCCCGCGGCGAGCACCGGCCCGGCCGGTTCGCCGCCGGCCAGGCGCGCCGCCATCTCCGCGAGCACCCGGTGCACGGCGGGCGCCCGGGCGCGCTGATCCGCCGTGAGGCACGCGTTGCGCGACGACAGCGCCAACCCATCGGCCTCGCGCACCGTGGGCACCGCGGCGATGCGCGCGGGGATGTCCAGATCGCGGACCATCCGGCGCACGACCAGGAGCTGCTGGTAGTCCTTCTCGCCGAAATAGGCCACGTCGGGCAGCGCCTGCAGCAGCAGCTTCGAGACCACCGTGGTCACGCCGGTCAGATGGCCGGGGCGCGTGGCGCCGCACAGGCAGTCGGTGAGCCCGGACACCGACACGGTGGTCGCGAAACCGGCCGGGTACATCTCCTCGACCGACGGCGCGAACAGCAGGTCGACCCCGGCGGCGGAAAGCGGGGCCGCGTCCCGTGCCTCGTCTCTCGGATAGCGCTCCAGATCGGCCGTTCGGTCGAACTGGATGGGATTGACGAAGATCGTCGCCACCACGCGGTCGCATTCGGCCCGGGCCCGGCGCACCAAGGCGAGGTGACCCGCGTGCAACGCACCCATGGTCGGCACGAGGCCGATCGTCTGGCCGGCGCGGCGCCAGTCGGCGAGCGTGGCGCGCAAGGCCGGGATCGTGCGCACCGTGGCGAGCCGCGCCGGGGCGTCCAGGGCGCTCATCGCGCCGGATTCCTGCGGCGGAACCGCGCCGCGGCCGCTGCGCGCGGGCGCGGGCGCGGGCGAACGATGATCGGGTGTGGTCGATGCCGGACGGCGGGGGGGCCAATCACGGCCGGGCGATGACGTCGCGCGCTCACGGCAGTCCCTCCCGCGGACCGTGGAGCGCCGGCCCACGTGGCGGGCCGGATGGCCGATTTCTTACACCGATTTTTGCTGCAGCGCAACAATGAGTGCCGCGCACGGCCCGGTCTCAGCCGCCTTCGGCGATCTCCTCGACGCGCCCACGGTGGACGAGTTGGACCTTGCCGCCGGGCAGCAGGGCGATGCACCCGCTCTGCTTGAGCTGGGTGAAGGTGCGGCTCACGGTCTCGGTGGTCAGGCCGAGATAGTCGCCGATATCGTTGCGGCTCATCGGCACCGAGACCGGGTTGCCCTTCTGGCCCCGCTGCATGGCCCGCTTGGACAGCATGAGCAGGAACGTGGCGATTTTCTCCCGCGCGGTCTTGCGCCCGAGCAGGAGCATCTGCTCCTGGGCGGCCGCCAGCTCATGGCTCGCCACCCCGAGCAGGCGCCGCTCCATCTTGGAATAGCGCTCCAGGAGGGCCTCCAGCTTGCGGCGCGGGAACCGGCACAACGTGGTGAAGGTCACGGCCTCGGCGCTGTAGGCGTAAGTCTCCTCGTTCGCCAGGCCCAGAAAGTCGCCGGGGAACAGGAACCCCGTCATCTGCCGCCGGCCGTCGGGCAGCAGCTTGTAGACCTTGACCGCCCCGGCGGTGACGTTGAACAGGTACCGGGCCGGTTCGCCCTCGTCGAACAGGGGCTCGCCGGGCCCCAGTTCGAGCGTGGAGACGATGGCCGACATCTCCGAAAGCTCATGCCCCTCCAACGCCGCACACAGCGTGAGGTGGCGCACCGTGCAGGCGTTACAGGGCGAGGGCTTGCTCGGCGCCCGCGGCATGGGTTCGCTGAGGCGCCCAACGACCTTTTTCACTTCGAACGATGCCATGGCTGAGCGTCTGTTCCTTTTCTCGGGCTGGACTATATCACACTCTTCGATATGGACATCAGGCATTAACCGTACACTGAAAAAATGCGCCTTCCCCCGCGCGGCCACCCGGCCGCCCGGCGCGGGCTACATTTGACATAGGTCAAGGACGCCCGGTCGGGCAAGCCCCAGCATGATTGCCGCGTGTCGTGGAGGGGTTCGAAAACGCCGTGAGAAACCTCAAAGTTCGGCCACTGAGCCGCGACCGGATCGGGCAGGCCTTCCCCCTCCTGCAAGCATCGCTGCCCGAGGTCTCGCTGGAGCACTGGCGCAAGTTCGCCAGCCCGCTGGTGTCGTCCAGGGCCGGTCCCACCTCCGGAATCCTCACCGTGGTCAGCGAGCAGGACTATATCGCCGGGCTCAGCATCTACCGGATAGAGCCCGACCTGCAACATGGGGCCGCGCTGATCGCCGAGCACTTCATGGCGCTCGACCTGTTCGACCGCACGGCGGTGGTTCACGCCCTGGCCGAGGCCTTGGAGGCGCTCGGCCGAGAGCACGGCTGCGCGGCGATCCATACCAGCGTGCCGGAGCGCTACGCCAAGGTGCGGGCCGTCGACGGCGGCCTCGTCTCGGCGTTGTGCAGCCGCGGGCACCGGGTCGAATCCCTGCGCCTGTGCAAGCTGCTCGGGCATCCGGCCCGCCGGGAAACCCCGGGCGAGGATAGGCGCGGCCACGATCCGCCCGCCCGGCCCTGGCGAACGGCTGCCTCGCCGGTCGAAATCGGCTAATCTAGCCCCGTCGCCGGGCGTAGTCTCGCGCTCGCCCGCAGCGCCATTCGCGAGGGAACCGCGCGTGAGATCGCGCCGCCGAATCCGTGGCCTGTTCGCCTTTGCCGCCACCTTGTCTCTGCTGCCGGTGGGCGGTGGGGAGCGGGTTGGCGCGCAGGCGCCGCCGGTTCGGGCGGAGCGCCAGATGGTGGCCGCGGCCAACCCGCTGGCCGCCGAGACGGGCCTGCGCCTGCTGCGCGCCGGGGGCAGCGCGCTCGATGCGGCGATCGCCACGCAAATGGTCCTCAACCTCGTCGAGCCGCAGTCCTCGGGCATCGGGGGCGGCGGCTTTCTCCTGCACTTCGACGCCGCGACCGGCGAGGTCGCGGCCTATGACGGGCGCGAGACCGCGCCGGCCGAGGCCACACCCGACCTGTTCCTCAAACCCGACGGCGAGCCGATGGCATTCTGGGACGCCGTCGTCGGCGGCCGCTCGGTCGGCGTCCCCGGCCTGCTGCGGATGCTGGAACTGGCGCACCGCGCGCACGGCCGCCTGCCTTGGGCGCGGTTGTTCGAGCCGGCGATCGAGCTGGCCGAGGCGGGCTTTCCGGTTTCGCCCCGGCTGCACGCGCTGATCGCGGCCGACAAGCACCTCAAGGCGTTTCCGGCGACGGCGGCCTACTTCCACGATGCGGCCGGTGACCCGCCGGCGGTGGGCAGCCGGCTGAAGAACCCGGCCTTCGCGGCGACCCTGCGCCGCATCGCGCGCGAGGGAGCGGACGCCTTTTACACCGGCCCCATCGCCGCCGAAATCGTCGCCGCGGTGCGCGGCGCCGCGCGGAACCCGGGCAAGATGAGCCTTGCCGACCTGGCGGGCTACCGGGCGAAACGGCGTGCCCCGGTCTGTGCGCCTTATCGGAGCTCGCGAGTCTGCGGCATGCCGCCGCCCACCTCGGGGGGCGTCGCCGTGCTGCAAATCCTGGGCATATTGGCGCGCTTCGACCTTGCGGCGCTCGCCCCCAATTCGCTTGAGGCGGTGCACCTGATCGCCGAGGCGAGCCGCCTAGCGTTCGCGGACCGCAACCGATTCCTGGGCGATCCGGACTTCGTGGACGTGCCGCTCGCCCGCCTGCTCGACCCGGACTACCTGAGGCGCCGCGCCGGGCTGATCTCCCCGACGGCCAGCCTCGGCACGGCGGCGCCGGGCCTTCCGGCGCAGAACGGCGCCATGCCCGCGCAGCCCGACCCGCCCTCGACCACGCACCTGGTCGTGGTCGACGCGCGCGGCAACGCCGTCTCGCTCACCGCGTCGATCGAGAGCGCCTTCGGCTCGCGCCTGACGGCCGCCGGGTTCCTGCTCAACAACGAGCTGACGGACTTCTCGTTCCGCCCGGTCGTCGAGGGCCGCGCCGTAGCCAACCGGGTCGAGCCCGGTAAGCGGCCGCGCAGCTCCATGGCGCCGAGCCTGGTCCTGGACCGCCAGGGACGGCTGGTGATGGCCGTGGGCTCGCCCGGCGGCAGCCGGATCATCGGTTACGTGGTCAAGGCGCTCGTCGCCAGCCTGGACTGGGGCCTGGACATGCAGGCCGCGATCGGCCTGCCCAACGCGGTCAACCGCAACGGGGCGACCGAGCTCGAAGCGGGCACCGCGCTGGCCGCGCTCAAGGCGCGTCTGGAGGCGCTCGGCCACGAGGTGCGCGTACGCGCGTTGACCAGCGGCCTTCACGGCATCGCCGTGAGCGCCGGCGGTCTCGTGGGCGGCGCCGATCCCCGGCGCGAGGGCGTCGTGCGCGGCGACTGAGCCTGCGCCCGGTTGCTTGGCGGCTCAGAACGGGAAGCGCCAAGCCGCGGCGGCCAGCAGGTACAACGCCACCGCCAGCCCGACGACGGCGGTAAACCCGAAGTCGATGGCCAGCAGCGTGGCGAGCACCGCGCTGATCACCGAGGCGCAGCCGTTGATCCCCCACGCCCAGGGGACGAGCTGCGGGGCGCGCTCGGTGACGTCGGCGAGGCCGAGCGGGAAAGGCATGCCCATCCAGAACGCGAGCGGCGCGATGACGAGCAGCGCCGCCGCGACCTTGATCGGCGCGGCCGCGGGCATCAGCCAGCCCATGACCGGCGGCAGGACAACGAGGTAGGACACGGCCACCAGCGAGATTCCCGCCACCGCCACGTCGAGCGCCTTTACCCGGCCGCCCACGCGCAGCCGATCCGCCAGGCGCGGCGCCGCCCCCGCGCCGAGCCCGGCAAAGACGAGGAACGCGGCCAGGACCACGGCGACGGCATAGAGCGGATGGCCGAGAAACAGCACCAGGCGCTGGATGAAGGCGATCTCGACGAACAGGAACGCCAGCCCGAGCGCGAGGAAGTACACCGCGACCTGGCGCCGACCGGGCGCCCTGGCGCCGCGCCGCCGCCAGACGAAGAGCGGCAGGAGGACCAGCGCCGCGCTCAGGGCCGCCGCCTGAACCAGGGTCGCGACCAGGATCAGGTAGCCCCACTCGATGAGCGGCATGGCGCCTGCGCGGCGCAGCTCGAGCAGCTCGGGCAGGGTCCGCCACTTGAAAAAGTCGAAGAAGTACGGCCGGTCGTCGCTCGCGGGGCGCAGGTCGAACTTGTAGCGCGCGAGAAACGCTTCCCGCTGCGGCCCCAGCAGGGCCGTGGTCCCGTCGAAGAAGTAGGGTGCGTCCAGCACGTTGAGCCGGTTCGCCTCCTCCCGCCGCATCCCCGGGTAGTAGGTCAAGTCGAACGAACGCGCCCGCGCAAACGCGCGCACGGCGTCGATTTCCTGCGCCGTGAACGCGCCGTTCTTGACCAGCAGCGTGCTCGCGCTCCAGCCACGGACGAGGACGAGACGGCGGCCCGGCGCGGCGGCGCCGGCGCGTTCCAGCGCTTGCAGCGCCGTGGCGAACAGCTTCAGCGCATCGCGCGGCGGCAGCTTGAGCGGCCGGGTCACGGAAATCAGCCCGCCCGGATTCAGGTGGGCGAGGTAGTCCTCGAACGCCTCGACGGTGTAGGAGTAGGTCTCGCTGAGGCCGCCCAAGCCCGCGCCGCCCCCGTCCAGGATGGGCGCCTGGATGAGGTCGTAGCGGCGCGCGCTCGCGGACACATGGCTCCGCGGCTCGGCGATCGCCAGGCCGATGCGGCCGGGGTCGTAGATCCGCCCGGCGAAGTCGGCGTAGCGGTCACGCACGAGCGCGACCACCGCGGGATTGCGCTCGACGGCGTCGATGCGCGCGGCCCGGTGGTAGCGGGCGAGCAACACTCCGGCCCCGCCGCCTGCGCCCAGGATCAGCACGTCCGGCCGCTCCAGCAGATGGTAGGCCAGGGCCTCGATGGTGAAATCCAGGTAGGTCAATGCGTCGCGGTCGCCGTCGAAACGGGCGATCGCGGTCATCGCGTCGCCATCGGTGAACACGCCGAGTTGCTCGGGCGGCTCGGCAACGCTGTTGAGGCTGAGCCCCGGGGCGTGGCGGAAGGGGATGCGCGGGCTGCGCACGACGCTGACGACGCCGAGCGGGCTGGCGCTCTCGTGCACGACCTCCGCACCCGGCGCCCGCAGCGCCAGGCTCAGCCCCTTGTACTCGGACGGGCGCGGGGCGATCCACGAGCCGGGCAGCAACGCGGCGAGCGCCACCCCGCACGCGGCGAGCGCCGCGGCCCGCCCTCGATCCTGGCGTCGCGAGCCCTCCCGGCCCAGTCCGGCCAGGGCCGCAGCGCCCAGGCCCAGAGCAGGCAGCAGCCGGAGGGAGTCGCCCGGCGGCAAGGCGAAGAGCGCGGCGATCACGCCCACGGCGCCCGCGCCCGCGCCCATCAGGTCGTAGCGGTAGACCCGACCGATCGACCCGCCGTAGCGGATGAACGCGAGGCCGACGCAGTTGGCGGCGCAAAAGAACGGCACCATGAGCAGGAGATAGGTGGCGGACAGGTAAAGCGCCTGGCGCGGATCCCAAGGCAGCTCCAGCGGGTTGAAGGGCAGCCGCCGCGCCAGCGCATACCCGGCGACCGCGGTCAGCCCGAACAGGGCGGCGTTGGCCTGCCAGGCGGCGAGGAAGCGGGGCAGCAACCAGCGCCGCGTCAGGGCCAGGAACGTGCCGCTCGCCCCGTAGCCGAGCAGCGCGATGCTGATGATCATGTAGGCGAAGTGGTGCCACTGCCAGATCGAGTACAGCCGCATCAGCAGCACTTCGAGCCCGATGACGCCCGCCGAGACGACCGAGATCGCGGCGAGCGGCATGGTCAGTGCCGGCCGGTGAGCGGAACGAAGCTGACCGGAAGCAACTGCCGGGTCCGGACGGTCCCATCCTCGGCCTTGGTCACCAGGACGAGCTGCTGGACCATGAACGGCGGACCCACGGGAATGACCATCCTTCCGCCCGGCTTGAGCTGGCGCACGAGCGGCGGCGGCACATGGCCCGCGGCGGCGGTGACGAGCAGGCCGTCGAAGGGGGCGGCCTCCGGCCAGCCGTAGTAACCGTCGCCGATCCGGGTCTCGATTGCGCCGTAGCCCAGACGTTCCAGGCGTGCCCGCGCCTGCCGCCCGAGCTGCGGTACGATCTCGACCGTATAGACTTCGATCCCGAGCGCGGCGAGCACCGCCGCCTGATAGCCGGACCCCGTGCCGACCTCGAGCACCTTCATGCCGGGCGCGGGCGCGAGCAGATCCGTCATCAGCGCCACGATGTACGGCTGCGAGATGGTCTGGCCGTAGCCGATCGGCAGCGGCCGGTCCTCGTAGGCTCGCCCGCGCAGGTTCTCGGGCACGAACTCGTGGCGCGGCACGCGGCCCATGGCCTCCAGCACGGCCGCGGAGATACGCGGGGCAAGCGCCGAGGAATAGGTCCGCCGCGCATGCTCCTGGATGACCTCGATCATCTGCGCGCGGCGACGGGCCTCGGCGCTGTCTTCGGCGGCGGTTTCGGCGACGGTTTCGGTGGGCCGCGCCACCGCCCCCGCGATCCCGGCGAGCAGAACCAGCGAAATGGCCCAACCCTGAATGCGCATGGGGTTCGCTCCTCTGCCAAGCCGGCCGCCGGACGGCCGCAAATCGAGCGCGGGGCGCGCCGGCCGCCGCCCGCGCCGCATCAGCGGCCCAAGCGCGAGGCCGGAAGGATCAGTTGAAAACAGGTCCCCTCGCCGGTCGATCGCTGCAGGCGCAGGTCGCCGCCGTGCGCGCGCATGAGCTCGCGCGCGATGGCGAGACCCAGGCCCGTGCCCCCCGGTCGGGACGATCCGGTGAAGGGCTGGAACAGGTGCTCGCGGGCGCGCGGCGGCAGGCCCGGGCCGTTGTCGGCCACCTCGATGATAAAGCGTTCGCCCTCGCGCCGCGCCGAGACCTCGATACGCGTCGCCCCGGCCTGGATCGCGTTCCGGCCGAGGTTGCTCAGGACCCGATGCAACTGTTCCCGGTCGGCCTCGATCTCAAGGGGACCATCGAGAAGGCCGTGCAACACGGCCCTGCCGTTCACCAGGTCGGGCAGGGTGCCGCCGACCTCAGCAACCAGCGCGCGCAGGTCGAAGCGGCTGGGCTCGACCATGGGCGCGCCTTCGCGCGTGAAGTCCAGCGTCTGTGCGCACAGGTTGACCGCCCGGTCTATGGCGCTCAGCACGGTCGGCGTCACACGTCGCACCTCCGGATCCTCGCTGTCGGTCAGGCGATCCGAGACCAGGCGCGCCGTGGCCAGAATGTTGCGCAGGTCGTGGTTGATCTTGGTCACCGCGATGCCGAGCGCGGCAAGGTGGGCCTTCTGCTGCAAGGCCGCGCGCAAGCCATGCTGCATTGTCGCCAACTCGCGTTGCGCGACGCCGATCTCGTCGCTGCGCGAGGACGGCCGGACGACGCGCAAGGCGTCCTCCGGGTCGTCGCGGAACCGCGCCATGCTTTCCGTGATCCGCCGCATCGGCCGGACCATGAGCAGGTGCAGGGCCAGGTAGACCAGCGCCGCAGTGAATAGGGAGATCACGAGCGACAAGGCGAGGATGCGCTTCGAATATCCGATCATCTCGCGCCGCATCGGATCCTCGTCGAGCACCACCTCGACCAGGATCCTCGGGTCCTTTGGCGACCGTCCGACCACGCGCAGGATGCGGCCGCCGTCGCTCAGAAGCGTCATGAAGGCGTCGCCGATCAGACCGAAGAAACTGCCCTGTCGGAGGTCGTAGCTGGCGTCGACCGCCGAGGGCGTCGAAATCATGAGCATGAGCTTGCCGGCGTTGGGCTTGGTAAGCGCCACCGAGTAGGCGCCGACATGCACAAGCAGCTCGCGCTCCAGGTCCTCGCCGATCATGTGGTCGGGGGTGGCCTCCAGGGCGAGGATCGCCAAGTGCGCGGCCGCAAGGCGCTGCTCGAGGTAGACGAGCCGGAAGCGGCCGATCGAAGGCGCGTAGATCAGCACCTCGGCCAACATGACGAAGGCGATCGTAAGCAGCAGCAGGCGCGCCGACAGGCTCTTGGCGAGCGGCGGCAGGCCGAGCTTCTTCCCGGTCATGGCGCTCTTTATACCACGACCGCGGCGCAAATGCCGCTTCGCCCCAATCGTCGATGTGGCGTAGACTGGTAGGGCGCTCGGCCGATCAAGACGCCGAGAAAAGTGGCGCGCCGCTACCGACCAAGGGAGAGGGAGGGTTCGGTAGGCAGCGGACGCGCCGGCACCTCAGCAAGCGAGGGCTGACTTTGGTGAGGTCAGTTCGCTTTGCAGGGGTTGCAGGGATTGCAGGGATTTTTCGCCGCGCAAGGATTGCACGGGTTGCACGGATTCTTCGCCGCGCAAGGATTGCAAGGATTGCAGGCCTTCGCCCCGCAGGGGTTGCAGGCGCCGCAAGCCTTGGTCTTACAGGGATTGCACGCTGCGGCGATCTGCACCGAGGGATCCGCGGCCTTCGACACGGCGGTCGGCAAGGCCACGGCGGTGGTCGCCAGCGTCGCTACACTAAGTGCGACAAAGGTTTTCTTAAGCATTAACGCCTCCAAATCAAAGTTCTTGCCGGCCGGGTGGCCGGCCACTCCTTCCCCCCCAACGGCCGCCCGACGCGTTAACCGTCCGGGCGCATTCCCGAAGAGGGACTTACATCCGCGGATAATGATCGCAAACGCGGGCGATCTCGACTCACGTTCCCTGGAAAAGGTTCAAATTTCCGTGAGACTCGGGGGATTTACGGTCCTCGCGGCGGCCGGTCAACCGAGGCGCGCGAGCAGCCGCACCAGAAATTTGGTCCGCTCGCTGAACAACTTGGGGGCGTAGAAGCTGCCCGCCGCCCGCTTGTTAACCTCGCCCAGCGTGGGGTAAGGGGCGATCATCTGGGCGACGGCGGAGAGCTTAATGCCCTGCGCAATGGCGAGGATCCAGGGCTGGATGAGCTCGCCGGCATGGCGCCCGAGGATGGAGGCGCCGAGGACCTTGCCGCGCGGGGTCGCGATCACCTTGACCAAGCCGTCGGTGTGGCGCTCCGCCTGCGCCCGGTCGTTCTCGGCGAACGGCCAGCGCAGGATCCGGATCCGGCCCTGCGCCGTGCGGGCGTCCTCCTCGCCCAGGCCGACGTGGGCCAGCTCCGGGTCGGTGTAGGTGACCCACGGGACCGCCCGGGTGTCGACCTTCGCGGGCAAGCGGAACAGGACGTTGCGCAGGACGACCCCGGCGTGATGGCCGGCCGTGTGGGTGAACTGATAGCCGCCGCTCACATCGCCCGCGGCGAAGACCCGCCTGTTGGTGGTGCGCAGGCGGGAGTCGACCTTGATGCCGCGCCGGTCGTATTCGATCCCCGCAGCCTCCAGGCCCAGGCTCTCCACGGTCGGCGTCCGCCCGGCGGCCACCAGCAGGTCCGAGCCGGTTATGGACTGCGCCGCGCCGTCCCGCTCGAGCTCGACCGAGACACCGTCCCCAGCACGCGCCACGCCAACGACCTTCGCGCCCTCGAACAGGCGAATGCCGTCCGCGCGCAGCCGCTCGCGCAGGATGTCGACCAGCTCCGGATCGTCCTTGGGCATGATCCTGGCCATCTCGACGATGCTCACCTCCGAGCCGAGCAGGCGGAAGGCCTGGCCCAGCTCGCAGCCGATCGGCCCGCCGCCGATCACGATCAGATGCGCCGGGCGCTCGGTCAGGTCGAAGACGGTCTCGTTGGTGAGGTACGACGCCTCCTCCAGGCCCGGAATCGGCGGAACAAGGGGCTGCGATCCGGTCGCGACCACGAAGCGTCGGGCGCGGATCCGCGCCTCACCGGCCTCGACCTCCCGCGGCCCGACGAAACGGGCGGCGGCGCGGACCACGGTGACGCCCAGGCCCTCGAACCGCTCGACCGAGTCCTGGGGCGCTATGGCGGCGATCACCCCATGCACGTGGTCGTGTACGGCGCGGAAGTCGACGCGCGGCGGCGCCAGGCGCACGCCCAGGGTCGCGGCCAGGGCATGGGCCTTGGCCGCCTTGGCGGCGACCAGCAGGGACTTCGACGGCACGCAGCCGTAGTTGAGGCAGTCGCCGCCCATCTTGCCCCTCTCGATCAGAACCGTTTCGGCGCCCAGCTGCGAGGCGCCCGCGGCGACCGAGAGGCCGGCCGAGCCGGCGCCCAGGACGCAGATTTCCGGCGTGATGGTTTTGGCCATCGTCGGTTGCCCCCTCCCCTCGCGCCCGATGCGGTGGCGCCGAAAGGTCAGTCGCTCCGGCCGCGGCGCGCCTTCACCCTCTTATAGACGACGGGCAGCAGCGCCAAGATGGCCAGGGCGATGATGGGGATCAGGATCTCCGGCTCGAAGATGATCTTGAGGTCCGGGGTCTCCCCGGCGTCGAGGATCGCGCCCAGCCCGTTGCCCAGGCTGGCGTACACGAGCGTGCCGGGAATGATGCCGAAGAAGGTCCCGACGACGTAGGTGCGCGGAGTCACCCCCAGGAACGCCGGCACCAGGTTGACGAGCCAGAACGGGAACAACGGAATCAGCCGCAGCACGAGCAGGTAGCTCATCGCATTCTCGCGGAACCCCGTCTCCATGCGCCGCAGGGCGGGCCCGGCCTTGGCGCGCAAGACGTCGGCGAAAGCCGTCCGGGCGGCCAGGAATACGCCTGCGGCGCCGATGGTGCCGCCCACCACGGCGCACGCCGCGGCGAGCAAGGTCCCGAAGAGGAAGCCGGCGGTGATCGTCAGAATTGCCCCGCCCGGGATCGAGAACGCGATCACCAACGTGTAGATCACGGTGAAGGTGAGCGTCGCAAGCAGACCGTGAGCCTCGACCTGCGCGACCAACCATTCGCGGTTCTCGTGCAAGGCCGCGAAGGTGAGGAACCGGTCGAGGTCGAGCGCGAAGAACAGGGCGAAGCCCGCCACCAGGACGGTCAGCGGAATGACGCGCCCGAGCGATCGGGCCCTTCGGACGGTCCTGCCGGTCGGGTCACCCATCGTGCACTTTCGGCGCCAAGCTCCCGGGCACGCGTTTCCCCCTCCGCCCGGCGGCAGGCACCGCGCCTTGGGGTCCGGATAAGAGCAAGGGCGTCACCGCGGCCGCCCGCCCCTGCGGCCGATGACGCCCGTTGCGCCTAGTATGTAGGACCGCACCATACCCTCAACCAGTAACCAAGGCGTGAAGCCGCCGTGAAGGCGGACCGGCGCTGCGCCAGTCGTTGACAGACCTGGTGCCTGCCCTTATACACGCTCGGCAAATTCGACCAATCCACACAGTGGAGCTTTTGCCGTGAAGCGCACTTACCAACCTAGTGTGCTGGTCCGCAAGCGCCGTCATGGGTTCCGGGCCCGGATGGCGACAGTCGGCGGCCGCAGGGTTCTTGCGCGGCGGCGCGCCAAGGGTCGCAAGCGTCTTTCTGCGTAAGCCGCGATGATGCCGATCGTCGGGCGACTGAAGAAGCGGCCCGATTTCCTGAAAGTGGCGGCGGCGCGCGCGAAATGGGTGACACCCGGCCTGATCCTGCAGGCCAGACCGCGGCCGCGGCGCGAACCCACGACCGCCGGCAAATCGGCCCGCGAGAAGCCGGGGGAAGCGGACGCGGTCCGTGTCGGCTTCACAGTCACCCGGAAGATCGGGAACGCGGTGCGCCGCAACCGGGCCCGGCGCCGCCTGCGCGCGGTGGCGGCCGAGGTTCTGCCGGTATGCGGCCGGCCGGGGTTCGACTACGTCCTAATCGGGCGCAGCGGCACGCTCGACCGGCCCTTTGCGGCCTTGCTCGACGATCTGCGCAGCGCGTTGAAGCGCGTGACCCGGGCCGAGCGGGGCGCGAGCACAACGGCCGGGCCGACGCGCAAGGGTGCGATGCACGAATGAGGATCTCGAGGATCTTGGACTACGTTCTGATCGGCGTCATTCGGGCCTATCAGCTTTTCCTGTCCCCGGTTCTGCCGATGAGCTGCCGGTATTGGCCGAGCTGTTCCCATTACGCCGGCGAGGCGGTGGCGCGCCATGGCGCGCTGCGCGGCGGCTGGTTGGCGCTTGCCCGGATCGCGCGCTGCAATCCCTGGGGCGGAGCCGGCTACGACCCGGTGCCAGACCGCGTTAGCCTGTACGCCGGCTTCGTTGCGGCCGCCGGAGGCGCCGGCGCCCACCGGGAAAGCCCGCGCCAGGGCCGTCCCTGAGCGGGCGCCCGCGCCCTCGGTCCGGGAGCCACGGGAAACATGGATCAACGCAACCTCATTCTGGCGATCGTCCTGTCGCTGGCCATCCTGTTGAGCTTCCAGTTTTTCATCGGCGAGCCGCAGATCATCCAGACGGAGGGGACCGAGCAGGCCGCCCCGCAGGAGGCGGCGAAGCCCGGCCCGCCGGCCGCCGGGCCCGTGGGCGCGCCGAGCCCGCCGGCGGCGCCCGGGCAGGCGGCTCCCGCCGTGCCCAGCGATCTGACCCGCGCCGAGCTGATCGCGAACAGCCCGCGCGTGCGCATCGAGACGCCGACCCTGCGCGGCTCCATATCGCTGGCCGGGGGGCGGATCGACGACCTGACGCTCACCCGCTACCGCGAGTCGATCGAGGCAAACAGCAAACAGATCGTGCTGCTCTCGCCGAGCGGCGCGGCGCACCCCTACTTCGCCGATTTCGGCTGGACCAGCGCGCAGACCAAGGTGCGCGTGCCGGACGCCACATCGACCTGGCAGGCGGACGGCGAGGTTCTGACGCCGGGCCGCCCCGTCACGCTGACCTGGGACAACGGCCAGGGTCTGCGGTTCGAGATCAGGTTCGAGATCGACCAGCACTACCTCTTCACGGTCACCCAGCGCGTGGTCAACGAGTCCGGCCAGGCCGTGTCCCTGTTGCCCTACGGCCTGGTCTCGCGCACCGGCACGCCGGACGTCCTCGGATTCTACATTTTGCACGAGGGCCTGCTCGGCGTCTTCGACGGCACGCTCAAGGAGGTCGACTACAGCGACCTGCGCGAGGAGGGGGTGATCCAGCAGGAGACCGCCGGCGGCTGGCTGGGGATCACCGACAAGTACTGGCTGGTCGCCCTGGTCCCGGACCAAAAGCGGCCGGCCAACACCCGTTTCGTGCACGACGCACGCAGCGGCGTCGACAAGTACCAGGCCGACTTCCTCTATCAGGACGTGACCGTCAGGCCGGGCGGGACGGCGCAGGTGACCAGCCGCCTGTTCGCCGGCGCCAAGGAGGTGATCCTGCTCGATGCCTACCGGGACGACCTGGGCATTGCGCGCTTCGATCTGGCGGTCGACTTCGGCTGGTTCTACTTCCTGACCAAGCCGCTGTTCTATGCGCTGCATCACATCAACCGGGTTCTCGGTAACTTCGGCGTCGCGATCCTGGTGCTCACCATCGGCATAAAGCTGCTGTTCTTCCCGCTCGCCAACAAGTCCTACACCGCCATGGCGAAGATGCGGAAGCTGCAGCCCGAGATGATGCGCCTGCGCGACCGCTTCAAGGACGACAAGCAGCGGCTCAATCAGGAGATGATGGCGCTTTATCGCAAGGAGGGCGCCAACCCCATGTCGGGATGTCTGCCGATCGTGATCCAGATCCCGGTCTTCTTCGCCCTCTACAAGGTGATGTTCGTCACCATCGAGATGCGCCACGCGCCGTTCTTCGGTTGGATTCAGGACCTCTCGGCGCCGGACCCGACCTCGATCCTGAACGGCTTCGGCCTGCTGCCGTGGACCGTGCCCCCGCTCGGCCCCTTCGAGGTGCTGAACCTGGGTATCTGGCCGATCGTGATGGGCCTGACCATGTTCCTTCAGCAGCGCATGAACCCGCAGCCGCCGGACCCGGTGCAGGCCAAGATCTTTCTCTTCATGCCATTCATCTTCACCTTCCTGCTCGCGCGCTTCCCGGCCGGACTGGTCGTCTACTGGACCTGGAACAACGTGCTTTCCATCCTCCAGCAATACGTGATCATGCGGCGCGCGGGCGTGTCGGTCGGCCGCAAGGCCGGGACCGTCTGAGGCGCGGCCCGAGGGCGCGGTGAGCGGGCGGACCCGCGCTCCCGCCGTCGAGCCTCCGAAGGCGGGCGTCGAGCCGGGCGAGCCCGCCTTCTCGCCGGAGGCGATCGAGGCCGGGCGGCGCCTGTTCGCGCAGGACTGCGTCTTTCTCGGCGCGGCGGTGGACGAGGCCGGACTGCTCGATACCGGCCTGCCCGAGGCCGCCTTCGCCGGCCGATCCAACGTCGGCAAATCGAGCCTCATTAACGCGCTGACCGGGCGCAGGACGCTGGCCCGCACCTCGCACACGCCGGGCCGCACGCGGCAGATCAATTTCTTCGATCTGGGCGGCCGGCTGGGGCTCGTCGACCTGCCTGGCTACGGTTACGCGCGCGCGGCGAAGACCGAAATCCGGCGCTGGACCGCGCTCACGCGGCGCTACCTGAAGGGGCGGCCCCTGTTGCGCCGCGTGTGCCTGCTCGTCGATGCGCGTCACGGCCTCAAGGAGAACGACCGCCGCATCATGCGCGAACTCGACGAGGCCGCGGTTTCCTATCAGGTCGTCCTGACCAAGGCGGACAAGTTGACGCCCAAGGCGCAAGCCGCGGTCCGGCGCGCGACCGCCGCCGAACTCGCCGCGCACCCCGCGGCCCATCCCGACTGTCCGGCCACGAGCGCCGCAACCGGCCTCGGCATCGCCGAGCTGCGCGCCGCGCTGGCCGCCCTGGCGGTTCCAGGCCAGGGACGTTAGTCTGCCCGCCATGACGCCAAAGAGCTTCTCCGACGCCAAGCACTGGCTGCGCACGGCCCGGACCATCACCGAGGCGCTGCCGTTCATGCGCCGCTACGCCGGGCGCACCTTCGTCATCAAGTACGGCGGCCACGCCATGGGCGACCCGGAGCTGGCGCAGATCTTCGCCAGCGACATCGTCCTGCTCAAGCAGGTCGGCATCCACCCCGTCGTGGTCCACGGCGGCGGGCCGCAGATCGGCCAGATGCTCGAGCGGCTCAAGATCACGAGCGAGTTCGTCGAGGGCCTGCGCGTGACCGACGCCGAGGCCGTCGAGGTCGTCGAAATGGTGCTCTCGGGCACCATCAACAAGCAGATCGTCAACGCGATCAACACCGCCGGCGGCACCGCGATCGGGATCTCGGGCAAGGACGGCGGGATGATCCAGGCGAGCAAGCTGCGCCGCACGCTGCGCGACGAGCAATCCAACATCGAGAAGATCCTCGACCTCGGCTTCGTCGGCGAGCCGCGTCAGATCAACCCGCAGGTCCTGACCGCGCTCGAGCAATCCGGCATGATCCCGGTGATCGCGCCCATTGGCGTCGGCCCTGCGGGGGAGACCTACAATATCAACGCCGATACGGTCGCCGGCGCGATCGCCTCGGCGGTCGGCGCGGCGCGCCTCCTGCTGCTCACGGACGTGATCGGGGTGCTCGGCAAGAGCGGCGAGCTGGCTTCCGAACTCACCGTGGAGCAGGTGCGCGCGCTGCGCGCGGACGGCACGATCTCGGGCGGCATGATTCCGAAGGTGGAGACCTGCACGGCGGCGGTTCAGCACGGTGTCGATGCCGCCGTCATCCTGGACGGCCGGGTGCCGCACGCACTCCTGCTCGAGATCTTCACCGACCGCGGAATCGGGACTTTGATCCGTCGGGCGTGACGGCGCCGCCGCGGCGCGGGCTCGACGGCTCCTCCCAGCCCGCCAGGCCCTGGAAGAACTCGAGCTGCCAGGCCATCTCCTGCTCGGTCAGCGGATAGTCGGTACCGGCCCGCGGGTTAAGGGCCTGGGAGGGCGCGATGCCGCCGAGACGAAGCTGGAGCTGGTTGGCGAAACGCATGGAGCAGCCGGCCTTCCACGCCAGCGCGGTCACCCCCTTGGCGCTGTGCGCCGAGAGGATGTGATCGACCAGGGCCACCGGCACGTCGGCGCGCAGGGCCAGGCCGTGCCGGACCAGCTCCCGGTCGCCCGAACTGAGGGCGCGCGTTAGCACCTGGTCGTCCAAGTCGCCGCCGTCGAACAGTTGCTTGGCCCGCTCGGCGGCGCCGGCGCCGTCGGTCGGCATGGTCCGGTCGTCTGTCAGACGGCGGCGGACCTCCTTGGCCACGGCGCGCGCGGTCTTCCTGTCCAGATCCTTTCGCGACTGCAGGATTTCGAGCAGGGAGTCGGCGACGAAGCCGGCCAACTTCTGCACCGCCTTCAATGATAGCTTCGGGCGCCTGACCAGCGGTTCGTGCCAGGCCGTCACGCCGAACGCCGCCTCGACCAGGTTGTCGAGCGTCTCCTCGCGGATCTGCGCGCTCCCGTTGTCGAGCAGGGACGTGATGGCGGCGACGTTCTCGGTGGACACGATGGCGTCGGCGACCCGCTCGCCGACCCCCCGCCGGCGCGAAATCGCGCGCAACTTGCCTGACGCGCAGCCGCTCCGGATGATCTCGATCAGGTCCTCGTCGCTGAGCAGCGGCGAGAACTCAAGAACGGGACAGGCGACGACATCCTCGGCGTCGCGCGCCAGGCGTTGGATCACGTGCGGCGGCGCAGCGGCCACATCCTTGAGGGTCTCGGCCACGATCTGGCGAACGCGCGTCGCCTGGTCCTGGGCCAGGACCGCGATGACCTCGACAAGGTAGCGCTGCGCCTCCGCCTGCCCGTGCGCATCGAGCTCGGGCATGAGCATGGCGATCTTGTTGGCGAGCTGTCGGCGCACCGCCTCGTCGGCGTCGCGCGCCAGCAACAGGTCCGCCTGACGCGGCGTGGTGCGATTGGCGGCGATCCGCGAGCGCACCTCCGCCGAATCGTCCTCGGCCAGGAAGTAGAGGATCTCGGGCCGCACGTCCTCGCGGCGGGCCAGATCGGCCCGCACCGTGGGATCCGTGTCCCGCACCAGGCGCTTGGATTCCGCGTAGGTAATGCCGTCGCCGGTTGCCATTCCGTTGCCCGCGCCCCGGGTCATCGCCGCGCCCCGTCCGCTCCGGCGGCGGTCACCTCGACGCCGCCCTTGCCCCGGCGCTTGACCTCGTACATCGCGCGGTCCGCGTGATCGATCAGGTCGTCGACCTCCTCCGGCCCGTCGGGCAGGCAGAACGCCACGCCGATGGACAGCCCCAGGGGACGCTCCGGCTCGCTGGAAAGGGCCTCCAGTTCCCGCGCGGCCTTGAGCAGCTCCCGTCCCCGATGGTCCGCCGCCGCCAACGTGATGTCCTCGATGAACAGCGCGAATTCGTCCCCGCCCAGACGCGCCGCCAAGTCGCGACTGCGCGTCTGCTCGCGCAGAATTCGGGCAAGCGTGACCAGCGCCACGTCGCCGCGTTGGTGTCCGTGGCGGTCATTCACCGCCTTGAAATTGTCCATGTCGATGAAGATGAGCGCCGCCCCGCCCCGCCACGCGGCGCGCCGGGAATAGCGCCGCTCCAACTCCGCCAAGAAGCTGCGCCGGTTGAGCAACCCGGTCAGCGGGTCCGACGACGACAGCTCTTCAAGCTCCTCCTGCCGGGCGAGCTGCCGATTGGTAAGCCCGATCTGGCCGGCGATCTCGGCCAGAAGGAAGCGGTCGTCCTTGCTCCACGGCTCGGCCGCGCCGCTGCGCCACAGGCAGAGCACGCCGTTGCACTCGTCCTGGAAATACGCCGCCCTGGCGAGCAGCAGGCCGTCCTCGTCGGCGGCCTGGGCTTCGCCTTCGCCTTCGGCCACGCGCCGCACGACCCCCTCCAATACCACCCGCGGCGGCAGATGGCCGGCCTGGGCGGCGCAGATCAACGCCCCCGCGCGGTCGCGGCGGTAGATGCAGGCCCCGGTCGCCGACAACGCCGGAACGAAGGCACCGGCGGCGGCCTGCAGCATGCGCGCCGGGTCCATCTCGTCGCGCAGGATGCCGAGGATATAGGCGAGAAGCCGCTCGCGGTGGCGGTCGACGGCGAGCCGGGCCTCGTGGCTGCGCTCCGCGGTGATGTCGCGGCACAGTCCGCGCGCCCCGTGCCATTCCCCCTCGGGTCCGAACAGCGGCAGCGCGGTGGCGAGCAGGCACGCCGGCTCGCCGTCGGGCTGGCGAACCCAGACCTCGACATCCTGGACCCGCGCGCGCGTGGTGAAGGGCGAGTCCTCTCCTGCGATGCGGTCCACCAGCAGGTCGCACGCGCGTGTGCCGACCAGCTCGGCCGCCGAATGACCGAGCGCGCCGCGCGAGGAGACGAAGGTGAATCGGCCCTCCATGTCGGTCTCCCAGGCGAAGTCGCTGGCGGCCTCGACGAGGTCCTTGTAGCGCTGCCGCGATTCGATGAGCGCCGAGCGCAGGCTGCGCTCGAGCGTAATGTCGCGCCCGAGCAACAGCGCCGAGGTGTTGTCGCCCCGGGGCAGGACGGCAATGTCATAGGCGAGCCCCGCACCTTGGCCCCCGCTGTCCGGCGCGATCAGCAGGGGATTGACCTGGGCCGCCTTGCCCCCCAGGGCCGCGTTGATCGCGTGGCGCAGTTCTTCGCACGCGCCGCGCTGCAGCTGCGCCGCGATCGGGTCGGCGGCCGCGTTGGCGCCGAGCACGATTCCGTTGGGCCCGGCCAGCAGCACGGCGCCGGGAAAGCGTTCCAGCGAACCGCCGGGGGAGAACAGGCCAAGCTCGGTCCCTTGCTCCGGGGCGGGCGCGAAGTCCTGTTCGGTGGCACCGGTGGCGGGCGGACGTCCCATCGCTTTCCCTTGGCGGCAGGCGGGTGTGGTCACGAGTCGGGGTAGCCTGCCGCAGGTCGCGTTAAGACGGCCTTAACCCCGATTTTTCCCGTCCTTTCCAAGGCTTCGCGACGCGCCCGGGGGATCGGCGCCGCGGCGCGGGCGCCCCGGCGGGCGTTGACAGGGGCCTGCGCCTCACGCATCTTCGCAGGCCGTTCACCGCGCCATGTCAGGGGCACCGGTCGGGCCGATGGAGTCCGTCACCACCGATGAGTTGCAGCCGATCGTCGACGCCGCCTGGGAGGCGCGCGAGGAGGTCTCGCCCGCGACCAGGGGCGAGGTGCGCGAGGCCGTCGAGGCCGCGCTGGAGGGCCTCGATGCCGGCGCCTTCCGCGTCGCCGAGAAGGTGGACGGTCGCTGGTTGGTGCACCAGTGGCTCAAGAAGGCGGTGCTGCTGTCGTTCCGCCTCAACGACATGACCGCGATCCCGGGCGGGCCGGGCGGGGCCACGCCCTGGTGGGACAAGGTGCCCTCCAAGTTCGCCGGCTGGGGCGAGCCCGAGTTCCGCGCCGCCGGCTTCCGCGCCGTGCCGACCTGCGTGGTGCGCCGCTCCGCCTACATCGCGCCGGACGTCGTGCTGATGCCCTGCTTCGTCAACGTCGGCGCCTACGTGGACGGCGGGACCATGATCGACACCTGGGCCACCGTCGGTTCGTGCGCGCAGGTGGGAAAGAACTGCCACGTCTCCGGCGGCGCGGGAATCGGCGGCGTGCTCGAGCCCCTGCAGGCCGAGCCGGTGATCATCGAGGACGGCTGCTTCATCGGCGCGCGCGCCGAGGTCGCGGAGGGTGTGATCGTCGAGACCGGCGCGGTGCTGTCGATGGGGGTCTACATCGGCGCCTCGACGCGGATCATCGACCGCACGACGGGCGAGGTTTACACCGGCCGGGTGCCGGCGTATTCCGTCGTCGTGCCCGGCAGCCATCCGGGCAAGCCCCTGCCCGACGGCCGCCCGGGTCCGGGACTTTACTGCGCGGTCATCGTCAAGCGGGTCGACGAGCGAACGCGCGCCAAGACCTCGATCAACGAGTTGCTGCGCGCTTGAGCGGGCCCGCGCCGACTCGCCGGCCTCGAGGGCTCGGCCGGTGAGCGACCTCGACCCTGGGCCGTTTCGCCTTTGGCACCATTTCTGAGAGACGTTTGCAGATCATGGTCGCCGCACCCGACCTTGCCGTTCCGGACCCGGTCGAGCTGACGCGGGCGCTGATCCGCTGCCCGAGCGTCACGCCCGCCGACGGCGGCGCGCTCGACCTCCTGGAGCGCGTCCTGTCGGGCCTGGGCTTCACCTGCCACCGGTTGAGGTTTGCCGAGGCGGGCGCGGCCGAAGTCGACAACCTCTACGCCCGGCTGGGCGCGGCCGGCCGCAACTTCTGCTACGCCGGCCACACCGACGTCGTGCCTGTCGGCGACCTGAAGGCTTGGCGCGTCGATCCCTTCGCCGCCGAAGTGGTCGACGGCTGGGTGCACGGCCGCGGCGCGGTCGACATGAAAGGCGCGATCGCCTGCTTCGTGGCGGCGCTGGCCGGGTTCCTGGAGCGGCGCGGGCGCGACATCGGCGGCTCGATCAGCCTGCTCATAACCGGCGACGAGGAGGGCGAGGCGATCAACGGCACGCGCAAGGTGCTCGGCTGGCTCGCGGCGCGCGGCGAAACGCTCGACGCCTGCGTGGTCGGCGAGCCGACCAGCAACGAGCGTCTCGCCGACATGGTCAAGATCGGCCGGCGCGGCAGCCTCAACGGCCGGCTCACCGTGAGCGGAACCCAGGGCCACACGGCTTATCCGCATCTGGCCGACAACCCGCTGCACCACTTGGTGCGCATGCTGGACGCGGTAACCGCCGAACCGCTCGACGACGGCAGCGAGCACTTTCCGCCGTCCAGCCTGCAACTGACCAGCATCGACGTGGGCAACGGCGCCGGCAACGTGATCCCGGCCCACGCGCGCGCCGCCTTCAACGTGCGCTTCAACGACCGGCACACCGGCGCGGACGTCGAGGCCTGGCTGCGCACCCGCTTCGACCGGGCGATCGACACCGCCAAGGGCGCGCGCTACGACCTCGAGGTGCGCGTCTCGGGCGAGTCGTTCCTCTGTCCGCCCGGCGCCTTGAGCGACCTTGTCTGCGCCGCGGTCGAACGGGTGACGGGGCGCCGGCCGGAGCTCGGCACCAGCGGCGGCACCTCCGACGCCCGCTTCATCAAGGACCATTGCCCGGTCGCCGAGCTGGGCCTGTCGAACGCAACCGCGCACAAGGTCGACGAGCGAGTCAGCATCGCCGACCTGCGCGCCCTCACCGCCATTTACGGGGCCGTGCTCGACGGCTACTTCGCCGCCTGATGCCGAGCTGGCGCGACATCGTCTACGGTCTGTACGGGGCCTGGCGCCTGGCGCACTTGGATCGGGGCGGCATGACCTACTTCGACCAGACGGTCGAGGGCTTCTGGAAATCCTTCTTCGCCGCGGCCATCGTCGCGCCGGGGTACATCATCCTGGTCGTGTTCGACGCCACCAATCGCCAGGTCGGCGCCGGCCTCATGAGCCTGCTGCTGGTCCACCTGTTCGCCTACAGCCTGAGCTGGACCGCCTATCCCGTGGTCGTGCATCAAATCTGCACCGTCATCGGCCGGCAGCCCGCGTTCATCGGCTATATCGTCGCCTTCAACTGGGCGAAGGTGATCCAGATGGGGGCCTACCTGCCGGTCGTGGCTATCACCGCGACCGGAGTGCTGCCGGGCGGCGCGGCGACGCTGCTCAACGGCCTCGTCTACATGCTGCTGCTCGGCTATCAGTGGTTCGTCACGCGCACCGCGCTCGACCTCGGCTCTTTCGCCGCCGTGGGCTTCGTCGTGCTCGACCTCGTCATCGGCATCATCATCAACGCCTTTGTGGTCGGAATGCTCCGGTAGAGCGGATCGTGATTGATTGGAACCACGTCGCGGTTCCAATCAATCACGTGAATCCGCTCTATACATTACAGTTGGAGCAGAT
>JBHHZJ010000022.1:0-39246 GCA_046758005.1 Kiloniellaceae bacterium | reverse complement strand
GTTCCTCCTGCCTTACAAGCTGACGCCGCGCAGCGAGCAGGTGGTCGAGGAGGCGATCTGATGGCCGCGCCTGGCCCTGATCCGGACGAAGAAGGCGTGCAACGGTCCCGGCGTCTTCGCGGCCGCCCAGGCGGCCTCGACCAGCATCGCCCGGGCGTGGCTGCGCCCGACTTTGCTGATCCGCCCGTGATGGGCAGCACCGAGGCCCGACTGGCGGACGCGCGGGTTGAGCCCGAAGTAGCTCACCAGCTTCTGCGGGCTCTTGAAGCGGCCGATGTCGCCGATCGCCGCCATCAGTCCGGCCGCCACCGTCAGATTGACGCCGGTGATCGTGATCAGCCGCTTGATCGCCGGATCGTCCAGTGTGCTCTGGGCGATCTCCCGGTCGAGAATAGCGAGATCCTCGCCAAGCCGATCGAGTTCGCGCACATGCCGCTCGATCGCGGTCTGCTCGTCATCCGGCAGGGGTTGGCGCGCCAGCCAGTCCCGGCCGCGCCGGTTGAAGAGATCGGCATGCGGGCAGCGCGGGATCAGATGGGCGTGCAGGATCGCGTGCACCTCGTTCTTGATCCGCGTCCGATGCCGCACCACCTGGTAGCGCCGAGCGACCAGCCTTCGCAACCGCTCGGTGGCCGCGTCCGGGGTCCAGATCTCGGGCAGATAGCCCGCTGCATAGAGGCTCGCGAGCGTACCGGCATCGACCTTGTCGGTCTTCACATGCGCGTGCGCGATCGCTTTCACCTGCAGCGGGTTGGCGATCACGATCCGCTGTACAAAGGGCGACAGCACCCGCGACACCGCCATGCAGTTGCCGGTCGCCTCGATGACCACCTCGTCCGCCGCCTTCAAGCCCTTGCCAAACCCCTCCAGCGCGGTCCAGGTCATGTCGATGCGACCCGCCGGCCGCAGCCTGCCGTCTTCCCAGAAAACCACCTCCCCGAAGGTGCGGTGAATGTCGATGCCGATTACCCGTCGCATGCGCGCCTCCTGTCAGCCAAAGTGACGGGAGCGGCGGGCGACACGACAACTACGGATCCGCGCTCTCGGCGCAACCGGGCGAGTCGCAGAGGCGGCCAGCTACTAACCCGAGCTCTCGGCTCATCGTACGCATCGGCCTGCCCGCACCTTCGTGCTCCCGGTGCCTCTGTCCCGATGGTCGCACCATACGCCACGACCACGCCAGCCGCGGCCGAACATCGGCACCGACATCTTCATACCGGTTACCAACGCCATCGAACGCAGATTCCGCGAGGTGCGGCGCCGCACCCGGCCCATGGGCGTCTTCCAGGACCGAACCTCCATGGACCGAATTCCTCTTCGCCGTCTTCACCCACGAAAACTCAACCCAGGGAGTGCCTACCCTCTTCTCCCTGACACAAACCTCTTGACGTTACCCCTTCGGGCGATTCTCATCGACCCGGATCTGCTCTAGCCGAGAGAACCTGCAAGGCCGTCATATGTGCCATCCTTCCAGGATGGTGGGTACTAGCCGCGCGCCGGGCCTTCGCAGTCGCGGGCCAGCTTCACCAATCCCCAGCCGAAGACGCGGTCGCGGCCGGGCTCGCCCAGGTCCACGACGTGGGCGCGCAACCGCGCCCTGGCCGAGGCGGCGTCCCTGGCCGCCCCGCGCGCGGCCTCGAGCGCGGTCAGCACGCTCACGTACGGCGCGGCGAACGAGGTCCCGCTCTGCACCCGTCCGCCGCCCGGCACCGCGGTCCAGATGTTGACCCCCGGCGCGGCGAAGTCGATGTACGGGCCCCGGTTGGCGTGCGGATAAATGCGCCGGCGCGCGTCCACTGCGGTCACCGCGATCACGTAGTCGTACGCCGCCGGGTAGGCCGGGGCGGCCGCGCTTCCGCCGTTGCCGGCCGCGGCCACCATGAGGAACCCGTGCTTGCGGGCCTTGTCGAGCACCTGGCCCAGGACCTCGTTGTTCGACCCGGCGACGCTCAGGTTGAGCACGTGGACCCGCTCCCGGACCAACCAATCGACCGCCTTCAACAGCCCGAAGACGTTGGCCGTGACCTTGCCGGATTTGTTCATCTCGAAGATGTTCGCGGCCTTGAGCTGGGCGGCGGGCAGGAGGCCGCCCCAAGGCCCCTTGCCGACCATCATGGCCGCGATCGCCGTGCCGTGCTGGATCGCCCCCGGCCGATGCCCGGGGGCGTGAAAGGATCGATAATCCACCTTCTGTCCGGCGAGCGCCGGGTGCTCGACATCCACGGCGCCGTCGACGACCCCGAGCCGGACCCCCCGGCCGCAGTCGGCCCCCGCCGCGTTCCAGCCCATGACCGCGCGGGCGTGGATTTCCGGGGTCCGGCTCAGGCCCGAGGGGTCGAAAACGTGGTTGGCGTCCACGGTCACGCCGGGAAACTGCCGGCGCAGGCGCGTTAGCGCGTCCGGCACGGTCGAGCCCTGCGGTATCCGCAGGCGGTACACGCGCAGCGCCAGCGCGCGCAGCGAGACCTTCTCGATGATCGAGAACCCGAGGAGCCTGACGCTGGCCTCGAAGCCCTTCGGCGGATCGGCGACGAGCAGCTCGTCCGGTTCGAAGCGCTCGACCGGAGTGCGCGCGATCACCGCCGTCCCATCCTTCGGCGCGCCCGGGTCCGCCGCCTCCGGATTCGATGCCGAACCGTCGCCATCGCTCCGGCGCATGCCCACGAGCCGACCGTCCTTGTCGTAATACAGGATGGTCCATTCGGCCCGCACTGGGCCGGCGGCCGGCGCCGAAGCGGCCAGAACCAGGAGAAACAGGGCGATGCGCGCCAACGCCAGCCGCATGGCAAACCGGCTCCGGGACCATCGGACCTTATGCAGGATCCGGATGTTACGAGGCCTATCCTTGGTAACGGAAGAATTCTTAAATATGGTTAAATCGCACTCTCAGTTAGACTCGCCAATAACCATGAAAATATAGAAGAAAATTAACTAAAAATCGTCGAAAATCATTGTATCTTAACTGAGTGTGTTTACAGGCACTTAACATCTGTTAAGTATCCTGCGAACCGCATTTTAGAGATATTCGATCTTGGGCGGCGGAGGCAAGGCCATGGCAGAAACATCCATCCTCCATCGGGCGGTCCCCGATACCGGCGCCGCGCCCGACGGCGGGCAAGGCGCAACGCCTGCGCCCGATCCGTCGGCCGGGGCGGGGCTCGGGGGCGCGGGCGACGTGCTCGTCGTGGAAATTCCCGCCGAGGCCACCCGGGTCGTCTATTCGGTGCGGCCCGATCAACTCGTCGGCGCGCGGTTCGACCCGGCCGCCGCGAGGTCCGGCCTGGAGGACGGCAGCCTCGTCTTCGCCTTCGCCAACGGCGGGGAGATCGTGCTCGAAGGCTTTGCCGCCGCCGCCGCCGCGGGCCGTGCGCCGAGCCTCATCTTCGCCGACGGCAGCGTCCTTTCCGCCGGCGCATCGCCCGACCGAACCGCGATGCTCGACGGCGGGCTGGACCTTGGGCTCGCGTCCGGCTCGGCGCTTCCGGCGCCGGCCGACGTCAGCGTCGGCGTAATCGGGGGCGTGCACGGCTACGACGACGATTTCGGGCGTTTCCTGGACGGTCTGCAAGCGACCGGGGCCTTGCTCGGCGCGTCCACACCCGGCCGAGCTCCGCTCGGCGCCGGCCTGGCGGGCGTGGAACGCGGCCCGGCCCCGGCGACCGCCGGTCTCGTGCCGCCGGGCCCGGCCACGCCCGGAAGCGGCCCGGGCGACGCCACGGACGACGTCAACGTTGTCGCCGGCCCGCGGGCGCTCGCGGCGAACCTGGCCCCGGCCTCGCCGGCGAACCTGGCCCCGGCCCTGGCCTCGGCGGCGAACCTGGCCCAGGCCCCGGCTCCGGCCGCCGCCGCGGGTCCGGGCGCGCCGCCCGCCCCGGCCCCGGCGAGCCTAACCCTGCGCGGCGGCGCCGTGGACGAGGGCAGCCCGCTCGGCGCCCTGGTCGGCGTGGTCGCGACCGACGGTGCGGCCCCGGGCGCTGCGCCTATCTACAGCCTCTTGGATGACGCGGGCGGCCTGTTCACCATCGACGCGGCGACGGGCGCCGTGAGGGTGGCCGGAAACCTGGACTACGAGGCCGCCACCCAACACCGGATCGTCGCGCGCAGCACGGACCCGGGCGGCGACACGATCGATGAGGCGTTCACGATCACGATCAACGATTTGAGCGAGATCCCGGGTGGGGCGAACCGGGACACGCTGCGCGGCACCGGCGCCGACGAGCTGATCGACGGGCGCGCCGGCAACGACAAGCTGTTCGGAGGCGGCGGCGACGACATCCTGCTCGGAGGCGACGGCAAGGACCGGATTTCGGGCGAAGCGGGCGACGATATCCTGATCGGCGACGCCGGCAACGACCGGCTCACGGGCGGGCCCGGCGCGGACTGGCTGCTCGGCGGCGCCGGCAACGACCGCCTGTTCATCGACGCCGACGACCCGGTCATCCGCGGCGGCGCGGGCACCGACCGGGTCGACGTGCAAGGCGCGGCGGGCGTCAGCCTCGATCTCACGGCCACCAGCGTCGAGACCGCCTACGGCAACGTCGGCGACGATACCTTCGACGCCACCGGCATGCTCGTGAGGAGCCAGCAATTCGCCCGGGATGGCGACGACCGGCTGATCGGCGGCGAAGCCAACGACCAGCTCTTCGGCGAGGGCGGCGACGACGTGCTCGTCGGCAACGGCGGCAACGACCAACTGGTGGGCGGAGCGGGCGCGGACCGGCTGTTCGGCGGCGCCGGCAACGACCGCCTGTTCATCGACGCCGACGATCCGGTCATCGACGGCGGCGCGGGCACCGACCGGGTCGACGTCCAGGGCGGCGTGGGCGTCAGCCTCGACCTCGCGGCCGCCAGCGTGGAGACCGCCTTCGGCGGCTCCGGCGACGACACCTTCGACGCCGGCGGCGTGAGCGTGGCCACCCGGCTCGTCGGCCTCGGCGGAGACGACCGCCTGACCGGGGGTGCCGGCGCGGATCGCCTCCAGGGCGGCGACGGCGACGACGTGCTCGCCGGCGGCGCCGGCAACGACCGGCTCGAGGGCGGCAAGGGGGACGACGGGCTTCTCGGCGGCCCGGGCAACGACACCCTGCGCGGCGACGCGGGCGCGGACACCTTCGCCTTCGCGCTCTCGGTCGCCGGCGGCAAGGTCGGTGCGCAGGGCAAGGACAAGGTCAGCGATTTCACGACCTCGGACACCCTGACGCTGAGCGGCGTGCTCGACATCAACGGCGACGGCCGGGTCGACCTCGGCGACCTGTCCGGCCACCTCACCGTGAACGTCCAGGGAAGCAGGGTGACCCTGTTGTTCGACGGCGGCGGCTCGATCGAGCTGCAGGGCCTCGACGCCGGAACGTTCGATACCCTCCAGCAGATGATCGACGCCGGCTACGACCTCCAGGTCACCGGCTGAGCCCACCCACAGGCCCTCCCGACCCGGCGGGCGCGTAGCGCGGGTGCCGGCGCGCGCGGGTGCCGGCGCGCCCGCGCCGTGCTATGCTCGCGCGCGATCCCTTTCCGGGCGGGCGCGGAGGGCGCGGTGGCGCTGATCACGTACCTGACGAAGATCCAGTTCGACTTCGGCGCGCTCGCCCTGGCGGGCGAGGAGTTGGCGGGGCTCGGCGTGGCGCGCCCGCTCGTGGTCACCGATCCGGGGATCGTGGCCTGCGGCCTGCTCGAGCGCCTGCGCGCCGCGCTGCCCGCGGCGATGCGCGAAACCCTGTTCGACGCCACCCCGGCCAACCCGACCGAGGCGGCCGTGCTTGCCGCCCTGCGGCTGTACCGGGAGGCCGGGTGCGACGGCCTGGTCGCGCTCGGCGGCGGCTCCTCGATCGACCTGGCCAAGGGTGTCGCCTTGCTCGCCACGCAGCCCGAGCCGCTGGCGCGGTACATGGCCGTCGCGGGCGGCGGCGAGCGGATCACGCCCGACGTGGCCCCGCTGATCGCGATCCCGACCACGGCGGGCACCGGCAGCGAGGTCGGCCGCGGCGCGCTGATCACGCTTTCCGACGGGCGCAAGGTCGGGTTCGTCAGCCCGCACCTCATCCCCAGGGTCGCGCTGTGCGATCCCGAACTGACGCTGGGCCTGCCGCCCGCGCTCACCGCGGCCACCGGCATGGACGCGGTCGCGCACTGCATCGAGACCTTCCTGTCGCCGCGCGTGAACCCCCCGGCCGAGGCGATCGCGCTCGACGGGCTCGCCCGCGCCGCCCGCCACATCGAGCGCGCGGTGGCCGACGGCGCCGACCGGGCCGCGCGCTGGGAGATGATGATGGCCGCGCTCGAGGGCGGGATGACCTTCCAGAAGGGCCTGGGCGCGGTGCACGCCATGTCGCACCCCTTGGGCGCCCTGCGCGCGCCGGTGCTGCACCACGGCACGCTCAACGCCGTGGTCCTGCCCGCGGTGCTGCGCTTCAACGCGGGCCACGTCGGCGACAAATACGAGCGCCTGCGCGCGGCCATGGGCCTGCCCGCCGAGGCCGATCTCGGCGCGGCAATCGAGGACCTCAACGCGCGCCTCGGCCTGCCCGCCAGCCTGCGCGCGATGGGGGTTGCGCCCGAGCTGATCCCGGGCCTCGCCAAAGCCGCGGTCGAGGACCACTGCGCCGCGACCAACCCGCGCCCCGCGAGCGCCGCCGACTACGAGGCCCTCTATGTGACTGCACAGATGGATTGAGTCAGACGGGTGAACCGGGATTCGGCGGGACGAGGCGGGATTTATCGGGATGGCGCAAGGACTTAGGGGTCAGAGGGCCGCGACTGCGGCGCGGTCGAACTCGGAACCGGCTGGCCACTTGGAAGGCCATCACGGACCCGGCGTTGGCCACATGGTTTGAGTCAAAACCGGGCCCAACGCCTTGGAATCATAGAGGAAGGTGATTCCGACTTCCAAAGTCCGAACTCGGAATCAAATTTCGGAGTTAACGAATTCGACCGCGAGACCGGAAAAGGCCCGTTGAACAAGCCTTTAAGGCCGAACCCGGGGGTCGGCAACCGTCGCGGAAATGTGGCGAACTCCGAAATTGGCGGGCCCGGATTCTTTGCGGCGCGGCGCCCTCGGCGGTATAACAAACCACCTCACGCATTGTTCGCCGGCCCACGCCCCGACCGCGCTCAAAGGCCGGCGATCGAGGGCTCGACGGTCAGGGGTCGGGCCTTCAACGTCCCCGCCGATAGGCCAATGTGCCGCCGCGCTGGTTGACCAGGTAACGTACGCGGTCGGGTCCGAAGGCGGTGACGCCGCGCCAGCCCTCGCGCGCGACGTCGAACATGACAAAAGCAGGGGCGACCCGGCCCTCGACCTCGAAGCGGGCGAGGTAGCGGCGCAGAAGAGTCATGCGGCCGCTCGGAAACTCCTCCCACTGCCACCAGATTTCGTCCGGGTCCTTGATCGTGTCGGCCAAGAGCAAGAGGTGGCGCTCGCGGTTGCGCCACTTGACCTTGGACTGGCCCGATGTCGTTAGAAAGAACGACTCGTCGATGACGAGAGGCTCGCCGATCGCGTCGGTGAACACGGTGCGCGCGCCCGGCGCGACATCGAACTCGGCGAGGAAGCGGCGCAGGTATTCCCGCTCGGACAGACCTGCGGGCAGGATGCGGCCGGCGGGTGCGGCGCGCGGCGGCGGCAGCGCGACGCGCGCCGGCGGCCCGGTGAAGACGGGCGGCAGGCCGCCCGGCGTCGGTGCAGAGGGCGGCGGCGTGAGGCCGCGCATGTGGGCCTGGCCGACGTTGTAGGCCCAGCCCGGATCGATCCCGACCGGCTGCCGGATGACCTCGCCGGTGCGCCTGTTGCGGAACGGTCGTCGGCGGATCGGGGGCGCCCTCTCCGAACGCCGGAAGCCGAAGCGGCGCAGGTCGCGCTCGGACAGCTGGATGGCCCGGCAGCCGCAGTTCCAGCCGTTCGGCGGGTAGTGCGTCTTCCAGAACGGGTGGTCGATCGGTAGCACCGTGCCGTGCCACGGCCGGTGGTCCTCGCGCTTGGTCGGCCGGTCGAGCTGGACGTAGCGCAGGAACGGCCGGCGCCCCTTGGTGCGTTGGGCCCGCTCCCACGCGCCGGCTGCGTAGGCCGTGCGCATGTTGACGTCGAAGATGAGTTTGAGGCGGCGCGGGCTGCCGAGCTGCGCGCGGACGAAGCGTCCGGTCTTGGGGTCGCGCACGCGCTTGACGCCCCACCATCCCTGCCGTTGCAGCAGCGGCGTCAATTCGTTGATGAAGTCACGGCGCGTCGTGCCTTCGGTCAGTGCCTTGTCGAGAGCCGCGCGGATGTCGCGCAGCAGGTCGAGGCGCATGGCCTTGGCGACCGTGAAGGCGCGGACGTTCTCCTCCTGCCAGACGTCGCGCCAGTCGAAGGCGACGGCGAAGCCCTTGTTGCGGAAGAAGCGCACCGCCTCGGCCGCCGGCAGGGGCTGGAACTGGACGCGGGCCATGCCTCACGCATTCGGATCGTCGTCGGTGATCGCCGCCCCCGTCTCGCCGGCCAGGCGGCCCTGGAACAGGGCCTTGGTGAGCGTGCCGACGAAGGTGCCGGTGTTGTCCTCGCCGAGGATCTCGGCCAGGCGGTCGCGGGCTTCCTGGAGCGTGCGCGACTCGCGCAGGATGCGGCGGACGTCCTCGACGAGCGGCGCCATCAGCGCCTCCCAGCCGTCGTCGGCCAGGATCTGCTCGGCGAGGTCGTCGATCGAGTCGTCGAGTCCAACGCCGCCGCGCCGGGCCGCGGCCTCGGCGGTGCCCGGCGGTGCTTGGGGCGGCGGCGCGGCCTGCGGAGCGATCAGGAGGTCCGCCGCCTTATCCAACTCGCCGAGACCGATCTTGCGGCGCATCTCTTCCTTGCCGACCGGAAGCCCCAGCGGGACGAGCTTCGAAACGGAGTCGGTGAGCTCGGGGACGTCGACCTGCTCCGGTCGGCCGATGACGATGCGCGGGTAGACCTTCTGCGGCCCGCGGTTGAGATCGACGATGGGCCGCACGAGATCGCAATTCAGGCGGGCGGCGAGCTGCTTGGAGTCCGCCCGCTCGATGTCGCCGCGCACCTCGTCGTGCACCTGGGCGGCGGCTCGGCTGCCCTCGCTCACCTCGGTCGTCAAAGTCTGGCCGAGCACGGCCTTGGAGATCTGCTTGTCGATGTACTCGGCGAACTTCTCGTAGAGGTCGCTGCTGCCGCGCTGCTCGGCCTTCACGAACTCGATCAGCATCGAGTTCGGGATGATCGCGGCGGCGTCGGTGCCCAGGTTCGCGACCGCCTTGAGGAGCACCTTCTTGTCGTCCTCGGTCGCGCCTGGGTGATACTTGCCGACGCGCAGCGGCTGTCCGTAGATCTCGATGAAGGTGACCCAGTCCTTGATGTCGTAGTTCTTGAACAGGTAGCCCCACGCGGCCGCGCGCGCGAGCCCGCCGCGGATGGGCAGGCCCGATTTGATCTTCGGAAAGTGCGTGATGAACTTGAACGGAGCGAGCGGCTCCGGTCCGGCCTCGCCGCGCAGCCGCAGCGTCCTGCCGTCCGTGCGGTCGAACTCGAACCAATGCGGATAGCGCCATTCGAGCCGCTGCGGCATCCATTGCCGCTCCGAGACGTCCCAGATGATCTCGATCGCCGAAAAGCCCTTGCCGATCGCGTCGAGGATATCGACCAATTCGTCCTCGATCTCTTCCCGGTTCAGGAAGTCCTCGACCAGCTCGGCGTTGGCGATGTCGTCACGGTTGTCGCTGGCCGGCTCGACCGTGATCTCGAGCTGACAGACCGCGCGCTTACGCGTGCCAAGGACCGCGAGGTAATGCAGGTCCTTCTCCTCCATCTCCTCGGCGAGCTCCAGATAGCGTGTCGGGTCGCCCTGCTCGGCCTCGCGCAACAGGCTGGCGAGACGGGCGGGCGTCAGGCCCTGGGCCGGGTGGCCACTGACGATCTGGCGCACGCCGGTCAAGGTCGGCCCGGCCTGTTCCTCGCGCAGCTTCGAGAGGTCGATCGGACGCTCGTCGGGGCCGAAGATCTGGACCATTACCAAGCCCCTCGGAACGATCCGACGCGCGCGCCGTAGCCGCCGAAGCGACCGTCGTCGTCATCGTCGTCTTCGAGGCGCTGCTCATCGACGTTCGGCCGATGACGCGCCGGGGTGTCGTAGCCGTAGGCGATCACGTCCATGAGCGTGGCGGCGTAGAAGTTGAGCAGCGCGACGCCGCTGTCGCCGTGGCGGCGGCCGCCGTCCGTGCCTTCGGTGCGGACGTCCCTCGGGATCTTGCCGACGCCGCCCACCATTCGGAACTGGCGCAGGTCGTCGCGCACGTCGCGGTCGGCCGGGATCTCGATCGTGCGGTCCTCGAAAGCGGCCGTGAACTTCGGCGTGTGCTCGCGCAGCCAGTCGTCGCGCGGCATGAGCTCGACGATGCGGTTTTCGCCGTACTTCTGGCGCGCCTCCTGGGCGAGCACCATGCCGTTGCCGTTGGCGTCCAGGATGCCGGAGTTAAAGCGCGGCAGGGTGTCGCAGACGAAGAATAGGGCCTGTTTCTGCTGGTCGTAGGGGCAGCATTGCAGCTCGACAATCAGCGGCACCTTACGGACCAGGCGCTGGTCGGTGTAGCCGACGGCAATGGACGTCCTGTCCCGGCGCATGGCGAAGTCCTCGCCAATGTGGGTCGAGACGAGCGGGAGGCTTTGCAGGATCGGCAGGACCTCGCGGTCCAGCCAGTCGCGCATCTCGGCACGGCGCGCGGCCTCCGGCCAATCGACGAAGTCCTCGGCGGGCGGGGCCCAGCGCTTGACGACGAAGTCCTGGCTCGAGCAGGCCTCGATCCAGGCGAGCGGGAGGAGCGTGCCCTCGCCCTCGCGGGTCTCCTTGAGCAGCTCGTTGAAGGGGTTGAGCGCGCCGTTGTGGGTCGAGACGATGCGGATGACGCCGCCCCAGATGAGCAGCGCGTTGCAGGCGTCGATGACCGCGCGCACGTTCGGGTGGAAGGCCGCCTCGTCGATGATGACGCGGCCCTGAAGGCCGCGGATGCCGGCGGGGCGGCTGGACAGCGCGGCGATCTGGAAGCCGCTGGCGAAGCGGATGCGGTAGGCGTTGATGAACTTCGACGAGCCGTCGTCCTGGCGGTCCTCGAACAGGAACTCCTCGACGGTGAGCAGCTCCTTGGCGACGTGCTTGGCGAAGCGGGCACAGACCTGGATGAACTCCAGCCCCTTCTCCTTGGTGTCGCCGATGTACCAGGTGTTATCGCCGCCCGCGCTGCGCTTGGCCGCGGCGATGAGGGTGCTGTCGAGCGCCTCGGCGAAGGTGAAGCCGGTGCGCCGCCCCTTCTCGGCGATCTTCAACGGCGAATGGTCGGCGACCCAGGCCTTTTGGTGATCCATCAGGATGCCCTCGGCCAGCGGGTCGAGATCCTCCGGCGGCAGCTGGCCCGGCGCGATCAGGTCGACCGCGGAGGGCGGGATGTCGACGGTCCGTTCAACCATCGTTCAAGCGGCCTTCCTGCCGACGCCGAGGAAGTCGCGGCGCAGCTGCGCGATGCGCTCCGCGGACAGGCCGGGCTCGCCGGCGTGCTCGGCCTCCTTGGCCGCGTTGTCGAGTTTCTCGACCGCCTCCTTCGCCACGTCCTTGCGGATCTTCAGTTCGCGCTCCAGGTCGGACTTGGCGGCCTGCGAGAGCTTCTGGAGCGAGGTCGAGACGAACATGGCCTCCTTCGCGTCGAGCTCGACCGGCTGGCCGTCCTCGCCGACCAGGAGCTTCGTCAGCAGGCTGTGGGTGAGCTCGATGTTGAGGCGCGCAACGCGGGACTCCGGCGCGTCGCCCAGGCGCTCGACCACCGCCTCGGCGATGGTGCGGTTCGCCCGGATTCGCTCGGCGATCTCGTCCAGCGTCTTGACGTGTCGGCCGAGGGCCGAGCGCGACACGTCGAGGTCGAGTTCGCGCAGCTTGGCCAGGATCTCGTCGATGGTGCGCCCACGCTCGCGCAGGCGAGCGATCAGCTCGCGGATGTCCGCCGGCAGGCGCTTGATCGTGGAGGTGCGGGCCATGTCACGCGGGCGGACCGGGCCGCCTGACGCCCGGCACGCTCGCGCGCCCCACGGCCACGTCCAGCCCGCGTTTGGTCAGCGTGGCGACCAGCAGCCCCTCCACGGCCTCGCTCGTGACCAGCCCCTGCTCTGCAAGCCAGGCGATCTCGGTGCGCACCAGGTCGCGGCCGACGTTGAATCCGAAACGGTTGACGGCGTCGCTCAGCACGCTCTCGTTGGCGGCGTAGCCGCCGCCGCCGTTGGCCAGAAGGCGCAGGACGGTGATACGGATGTGCTCGCGCACGTGGGCGGCGTAGTCCATCACTTGCGGCCGATATTGAGCAGGAAGTCCTCCTGGCGCGCCGTGATGCTCTCCAGGCGCTGCACGATGGCGTGCAGGCCTTCGAGCTTCGCCGAGTGCGCCTTGAAGTCGCCGACCAGGTGCTCGATGGCCAAAGCCAGCTCGTGGATCGCGGTGTCGGTCGGCGTGTTCTTGATCTGCTCGGCCAAGGTTGCCAGAAGCACGTCGTGAGCCTTCAGCTGCGCCTCTTGGCCGCTTCGGATCTCCTCCAGCCGGTCGCTCGTCGCCTTGTATTTGCTCGCCTGCCAGGCGTAGAGGCCGACGCCGCAGGTGAGCAGAAGCTGGACGACGTCGACCCAGAAGCGCGCGTCCAGGACCATGGCCTAGCCGGGGCGCCCGTGCAGCTCGGCCTGGAGGGCGGCCAGGCCGTTGTCGATCTCGCGCACCTCCTCGGGCGTCGGATCGCGGCCCTCGGCGATCATGAGATCGATCCTGGCGCGCGCGGCCTTGTAGCGCCGCAGCACGGGCGGCGCGACCTGGACGCCGAGCGCGAGCAGGTCGAGCAGCTTGAAGACGAGGAGCGCGGTCGAGGCGGTCATAGGGCGTACTCCGCGGTCAGACGGCCGGCCGCGGCGGCGGGCGCGCCGATCCCGTTGTCGATCATGTAGAGGGTGAGCGCGCGCACGGCGGCGAGAAGGGCATCGGCGGCGGCGGCGAGCGCGGGGTCGTCGCCGGCCGCGCGCGCCCGCTCGGCGCGCGCGAGCGCCGGCTGGATCAGCTCCAGGTCGATGCGTCGGATCTCGGCCACGTGGGCCGCGCAGCCGCCGCGCAGCTCCGCGGGCCGCGCCGCGCAGTCGCGCTTGTAGGCCACGGCCAGCTCGAGCGCGGCCTGGTAGTCGGCCTTGACGCCGTACAGGCGCTGGGCCGGGGTGTCGCCCCTGGTGGCGGCGCAGCCGGCGACGAGAACGGCCAGGAGAACGGCCAGGACGGTGGCCGGCCAGGCGGCCTCGCTCACCTTGCGGCGGTCGGACAGGCCGAGCGGCGCGGTGGCCCGGATGCGCCCCAGCCAGCCGAGGAAGAGGCCGCCGCCCTCGATGAGGGTGAGAATGAAGTCGACGGTCTTGCCGGCATCGATCTCGCCGGCGCCGGCCTGTTGCGAGGCGAACGCGGCGAAGGCCACGAGCGGGCCCCAGAAGCCGCGGGATTTCCAGAAGGCCTTGGTCGCGAGCATCACGAGTCCTCAGGCGGTGCCGAAAAGCGTGGGGCCGCCGCGGTCCTCCGGCCGATCGGTGCAGGCCCGGCCCTTTCGGTCCGGGATCTCGTCGATCGGCAGGTTGGTGTCGGACACGGCCGCGCGGGCCCCACGAGGTTCAGGGAGGTGGCGCGTCTGCGGCGCCGGCGCCCCCGGCGGGACGCGGGTCGGACGCTACTCGGGACGGGGTGGCGGCAATAGACTGACAGGCGTCAGCCCTGTCGGCGCGGACGGGCGGCGCGCACCATAGCACCGCGCGCGCGGTGCGCAAGCCGGCCGGACGGGCCGGTCAGTCGAACAGCCCGGGTGAGCGCGGATCGGCGGCGCGGCGCGCCTGCTTGTGCCGGTACACCGTGCGCTCGTGGCAGCGCAGCGCCTTGACGATCTCGGCGACCGTCTTGCCCTCGGCGAGGCAGCGGGCGATCTGCTCGTGCCGGCGCACGTTGCTCGCGGTCGGTCCGAGCGGAATGAGCTTCCAGCCCGGCCCCAAGGCGCGCAGCAGGACGCGGGCCGCCGGCAGGCCCACGCAGCGGGCGAGCGGGCTGCCCTCGACCCGCTCGCGGATGTAGAGCCGGCGCCCGCCGTACTCGCCGGCGAGCTGCAGGGCGGCGCGGACGCCGGCCACGTGCGCGATCTCGGCCAGGCTCGGCGGCCAGGAACTCAGGTCGGTCTCGTCGGCCTTCACGTCGGCCTCTCCGCCCAGCCCTTGGGCAGGAAGGTGACCGCGCACCCGAGATCGTGGTCATAGACCACGTACACCGGCCGGTTGCGCCAGCGCGCGCGGTACACCGCGCGGCCGTCGTCGTGCCGGCGCACCAATGCGGCCTCGCCGTCCGCGACCCGGCGCTCGATGGCGCGCAGGTCGGGCCGCGCCAACGCCAGGCCCAGGCGTTGCCAGGCGCGCCGCAGCGCGTGGCGGCGGCAGGCGGTGCGCCGCGCCTCGCAAGAGGTGTCACGGGCCGCGATCTCGCGCCGGCGGCGGGACCTGGTCACGGCTTCGTCTCCCTTCTGATCCACCCGCCGAGGCCCTCGGCCGCGGCGTCGAGCTGCGCGGCCGAGAGCAGGGCGAGCGAGGTGCGCCCGGGCGCGACCCGCCACTGGAGCCAGCGCTCGAGCGCCGCCTCGCCCGCGATCCGCACCGCCCCGAGGGCGGCCAGGCGCGCCCATTGGGCGCGCACCAGCGCGCGCTTGGCCTCCAATCCGGGCTCGGCGCCGCCCGCGGGCGCCTCGAAGCCGGCGCGGGCGCAGCGGGCCTTCAGGGCCTCGATCACCAGGTTGGCGCCGGCCGGGGTCAGGAACGCCGGATCGTCGACCTTGGCCTGGCGCCGCACGAAGGCGGCCAGCGCGGCCTCGGAAGGGTCGGCGAGCGCCCCCAGGTTCCACAGCGCCCGGTTGAGCGCGCGGATCTTGGCGACCATGGGACGCATCGCCGCCGACTCCCGCCCGCGTGCGGCCCGCCGGCGCCTGGGCGTCCAGCCCAGGCGCTCGAACTCGCGCAGGACCTCGTGCAGCTCGGCCTCGGTGCAGTGCTTCGCGGACTCCTTGCCGGTGACGCGCTTGAGCCGCGCGCGGTAGGACGCCTCGTCGAGCGCGAGGTCCTTTTTCGCCAGGTGCACCTTGGCGAGCATGGCGCGGCGCTCGGGCGAGACGCTCATCGCGCGAGCCTCCGGCGCGCGGCCCGCGCGGCGCGGTCGAGGCGGTCGAGCGCGCGCCGGCAGGCGCGGTGGACGGCCTCGCAGCCGTCGGCGATCCAGGCGGCCAGGACGGCGAAGGCGGCGAGATAGACCATCGCCGGGACAAGGACGACGAGCGCGACGGCCAGGAACAGCCAGCGGGTCACGGCCGGATCTCCAGCCGCCGCGCGACGCGCTCGAACAGGTCGCGGAATTCGGGGTCGTCGCAGAGCATCCTTCGCGCGCGCTTGCGGTGATAGACGACCGTCACCCGGTCGAGCTCGAGGAAGCGGCCGATCGTGGGCAGGCTCTTGTCGAGGCAGATCTCGGCCATCAGGTAGCAGGCGAGCCGGCGCGCCTCGCCGTAGGCCCTGCGCGGGCCCAGCAGGGCGTCGCGGCTGACCCCGGCCTCCGCGCACACGGCGTCGAGGATCTCTTGCAACGTGGTCGCCCGCCCGGCGCCGAGCCCCGCGCGCCTCATCGCGCCGCCTCCCGGGCCCGGCGCCGGCGCCATGCCTCGCGCCCCGCCGCGGAGCCGACCAGGCCGCACGCGCCGTAGCTGAAGATCAGGCGGCGCTCCATCAGCGCCTCCGCGACGCCGCGGGTCACCGCGAGCGCGCCGGGGGCCAGCGCCTCGTCCGGCGCCAGCTCGAAGACCCAGACCTCGCCATCGCCGCCGTAGAAGCGCTCCAGGATCTCGTCCTCGCGCTGCGGCAGCGCGGCCAGGTCGATGGGAAAGACGACGGTCGAGGGGCTCATTTGAGATCCGCCCGTTCCTGCCAGGGATAGGTGGGCGGCGGCGCCTCGGGCGGCGGCGCGTCGGCCTCGGCAGGGCGCGCGGGCGGATCGGGCTGCGGCGCGCCCGGCAGGGCGCCGGCGAGCCGCGCCTCGGCCGCCTCGCGCGCGCGCAGGGCCTGGGCCCGCTCGCACGCGCGGCGCGCCGCGCGGCGCGTCTCGCCGTGGGTGGGCCGGCGCAGCAGGTGGCGCGCGCTCAGCTCGAGGTCCTCGAGCGCGGCCCACAGCTCGTCGAGCGGCGGGGTCATGCCTCGCTCTCCATGAACGCGTCCGCCTCGTCGCCCCAGGCGTCCCAGCCGGGCCGGGGCCGACGGGCGAACAGCTCCAGGTAGGGCCCGGCGACCAGGCGCTCGATGCGCGCGTGGGTCTGGGGCGGCTTCTCGCTGTGGCGGCCGCGGGGCGCGGCGATCAGCTGATCGACGTCGGCGGCCAGGCGCACCGGCGCGCCCCTGGTCGCGAGCAGGCACAGCTCGGCACCGGCCCGCGTCCAGTAACCCTTGCCGGCGACGAAGCCGGCGCGGGCGCGCCCGGTCTTGGCCCAGCAGAAGGCGAGCGTCCTGTAGGCGAAGCCCCAGGCCTCGATCACCGCGAAGGCCTGCGGCAGCAGCGGGCTGGAGGCCCACAGGAACAGCGCGCAGTCGGGGGCGGCGAGGCGCATCATCTCGGTGTCCGCGGCGCCACGTCTCGACGTTCTATCGGCTCGAGGGAGAGTGGTTCCACGAGATCGCGCGGACGCGGCACAAGAAGGCCGGGCGCCGCGGGGCACGCCTGCGCGCCAACCTGCACCGTGCCGAGGTCCATCGTTTCCGCCAGTTCCGCTACGTCCGCTTCCTGAAGCCGCGGTGCCGGAAGTTCCTCAAGTTTCCGGTCCTGCCCTACCCGAAGCCCGAGCGCGGCCCGTCGTCGGGACACCCCGCCTCCCCGGCGGTGTGAGCCAGGTTCAACCCCTGGGGGCCGCTCCGCCTCGCGCTGCCAGCGCCCGGCTCGCGACCGTCACGATCGAGAACCTGCCCTACGCCGAGTTCATCGAGCGCTACGACCGGCCGGCCACGCTCTTCTATCTCGACCCGACCTATTGGGGCTGCGAGAACCATTACGGCAAGGGCCTCTTCGAGCGCGCCGACTTCGCCCGGTTCGCGGAGCTTTTACGGCGCCTTAAAGGGCGCTTCATCCTCTCGCTCAACGATGTGCCCCAGGTCCGGGCGACGTTCACCGGCTTCCGCATCGAGACGGTCGAGATGGTTTACAAGTTCCGCGGCACCAAGCGGGTCACCGAGCTCGTCATCACCGGCGGCGGCGCGGCTCGCTAGGGAATGCGCCTGCCCAAAACTATCTGGCTAGCTACAGCGCACGACAGCAGATTCATCAAACCATGTGGCCAGAGTCATCAAACCATGTGGCCAGCTACACTCTACGCCGCGGCGATGGGGTGAGCAGGTGTTGCGGCGGGCGTAGACAAGGAAGTTCTGGAGCGGGTGAAGGGAATCGAACCCTCGACACGTAGCTTGGGAAGCTACTGCTCTACCACTGAGCTACACCCGCGCGCCCGATTGCCGTGCGAAGGCCGGGCAAGTCTTATAGGGCAGCCCCCGGCGCCGTTCAAGCCGGAGCGAAACGGCCGAAGATGGCCGCCGGGGCCGCGCCGCCTCGCGCGCAATAACGCTTGCGCGAGCGCGCCTCATTGCGGCTGACAGGGGCGTTGCCGCGCCGTAGTATGCGCCGCACCACCGTCCGCGCGACCGGAGAGAGTGAGATCCATGCAATGCCTGCGCCTGCTTGCCGTGCTCGCCGCGCTCCTCGGCGCGGTCTCGACGACGGCCGCGGCCGGGGCGCCCGCCTGGGACGAGATCGTGGCCAAGGCGCGCGGCCAGACCGTGTTCTGGAACGCCTGGGGCGGCGACGAGCGGATCAACGCCTACATCGCCTGGGCCGGGGCGCGCGTGGCCGAGGACTACGGGGTGAGCGTGCGCCACGTGAAGCTGTCAGACACCGCCGAGGCGGTGGCCCGCGTGCTCGCCGAGAAGGCCGCCGGGCGGACCGCGGGCGGCTCGGTCGACCTCGTCTGGATCAACGGCGAGAATTTCGCCGCCATGAAGGAGAACGGCCTGTTGTTCGGCCCGTTCACCGAGTTGCTGCCCAACTACCGGCTGGTGGACTTCGCGGGCAAGCCGACCACGCGCATCGACTTCACCGTGCCGGTCGAGGGGCTCGAGGCGCCGTGGGGCATGGCCAAGATCAACTTCGTCTACGACAGCGCCCGGGTCGCCCGGCCGCCGCGCTCGATCCCGGAGTTCCTGGAGTGGGCGAAGGCGCATCCGGGGCGCTTCACCTATCCGGCGCCGCCGGACTTCATCGGCTCGACGTTCCTGAAGCAGGCGCTCATCGAGCTGACGCCCGAGCCCGACCTGCTGCAAGAGCCCGTGCCGGACGAGGCCGCCTTCGCCAAGGCGACGGCGGGGCTGTGGGACTACCTGGAGGCGCTGCATCCGCACCTTTGGCGCGGCGGCAAGCTGTTCCCGACCACCGGCACCGCGCAGTTGCAGTTGCTCGACGACGGCGAGGTCGACATCGCCATCTCGTTCTACCCCTCCGATGCGGCCTCGCTGATCCGGCGCGGCCGCCTGCCCGAGAGCGCGCGCGTGTTCGTCCTCGACGGTGGTACCATCGGCAACACCCACTTCGTCGCCATTCCGTTCAACGCGCGCAGCAAGGAAGGGGCCATGGTGCTCGCCAATTTCCTGATGGGCCCCGAGGCCCAGGCGCGCAAGCAGAACCTGGAGGTCTGGGGCGACCAGACCGTGCTCGACCTGGCTAAGCTTTCGCCCGGCGATCAGCGGCTGTTCGCGGCGCCGGCGGACCATCCGGCCCTGCTGCCGCCGGAGGCGCTCGGCCCCACCCTGCTCGAGCCGCATCCCTCCTGGATGACGCGAATCGAGGCCGAATGGCAGGGGCGCTTCGGGGCCTGAGTCCACGCCCGGTCCGACGGGGCGGCCGGCGCTCGGCGCCGGCGCGGCCCGGCCTGCTGCGCCACGTCCCCGCCCTGACGCTGGCCCTGTTCCTGGTCCCTATCGCGGCCGGGCTGATCGGGACATGGTTGCCGGCCTTCGGCTATCTCCCGGCGCTCGGCGGGGAGGCGTTCGGCCTGGCGCCCTGGCGCGCGCTGCTCGGCCATCCGAGCCTGCCGGGCGCGGTGCGCCTGTCGCTGACCAGCGGCTTGCTCGCGACCGCGCTGTCGTTCGCGCTCGTCGTCGGCTTTGTCGCCGCCTGCCACGGGACCAGGATGTTCGCCCGCCTGCGCCGGCTGCTCGCGCCCGTGCTCGGCGTGCCGCACGTCGCGCTCGCGATCGGCTTCGCGTTCCTGATCGCGCCGAGCGGTTGGATCGCGCGCCTGGTCTCGCCCTGGCCGAGCGGCTGGTCCACGCCGCCGGACGTGGCCGTCATCCAGGACCCTTACGCCCTGGCCTTGACCTTCGCCCTGGTCGTCAAGGAGGTGCCGTACCTGTTGCTCATGACGCTCGCCGCGCTCGACCAGAGCCAGGCGAGCGAGCGCCTGGCGGTGGCGCGCTCGCTCGGTTACGGGCCGGTGGTGGGTTGGCTCAAGACGGTGCTGCCGGCGGTCTACCCGCAGATCCGTCTGCCGGTGTACGCGGTGCTCGCCTTTTCGCTTTCGGTCGTCGACATGGCCCTGGTGCTGGCGCCGCTGACGCCGCCGCCGCTGGCGGTGCTGGTGTTCCGCTGGTTCAACGACCCGGACTTGGCGATGCGCTTCCCCGCCGCGGCCGGGGCCGCGTTGCAGTTCGTGCTGGTGGTCGGCGCGATCGGGCTTTGGCACGGCCTGGAGCGGCTGGCCGCGCGGCTCGGCCGGCGCTGGGTGGCGGGCGGGAGCCGGGGCGGCGACGGGCGCCTCGCCCGGACGGCGGCGGCGGGCGCGATGGGCCTTCTGTACGCCGCCGCCACGGCGAGCGTGGCCGCGCTGGCGGCCTGGTCGCTGACCGCGCGCTGGCGCTACCCCGACGCCCTGCCGTCGGCGTGGACCCTGGACAACTGGGCGCGTCAGGTCGGCGGGTTGCAGTGGGCCGCGACGACGACCCTGGTCGTGGGGATCGCGGCGGCGGCCGTGGCGCTGGCCCTCGTGCTCGGCTGCCTCGAGAACGAGACGCGCCGCGGCCTGCGCACCTCGAGCCGGGCGCTCTGGCTGCTCTACACGCCGCTTCTGGTGCCGCAGGTCGGGTTTCTCTTTGGCGCCGAGGTGCTCGCCGTGCGCCTCGGCATCGACGGGACCTGGACCGCGCTCGTGTGGAGCCACCTGCTGTTCGTGCTGCCGTACGTGTTCCTCTCGCTCGCCGACCCGTACCGGTCGTTGGACGAGCGTTACGCGCGCGCCGCGCTCTGCCTGGGCGCCAGCCCCGGCCGCGTGTTCTGGCGGGTCAAGCTGCCGATGCTGCTGCGCCCCGTTTCGTTCGCGCTCGCCGTCGGTTTCGCGGTCAGCGTGGCGCAATACCTGCCCACCGTGTTCGCCGGCGGCGGCCGCTTCGTGACCCTGACGACCGAGGCCGTCGCGCTGACGGCCGGGGCCGACCGGCGGGTCGTGGGAGTCTACGCCTTCCTGCAGACGGTGCTGCCGCTGGCCGCCTTTGCCGGCGCCCTCGCCGCGCCGGGGTGGGCGTTCCGCCACCGGCGCACGCTGCGGGGGACGCCGTGAGCGCGCCGGGTAGCGCCGAGCGCCTGGAGCTGCACGAGGTCGCGCTCGGCCTCGGCAAGCGCCCGCTCATCGGGCCGCTCGATCTTGCCCTGGCGCCGGGCGAGATCGTGACCCTGATGGGGCCGAGCGGCTGCGGCAAGTCGAGCCTGCTCGCCTTCGTCTGCGGCACGCTCGATCCGGTTTTCGAGGTCCGCGGCCGCGTCCTGCTCGCCGGCCGCGACATCACGGCCCTGCCGCCGGAGCGGCGCCGCATCGGCATCCTATTTCAGGACGACCTGTTGTTTCCGCACCTCTCGGTCGCCGAGAACCTCGCCTTCGGCCTGCCGCCCGGCCGACGCGACCGCAGGGCGCGGCGGGCGCGCATCCTCGAGGCCCTTGCGGAGGCGGACCTCGAAGGCTTCGCCGACCGGGATCCGGCGACCCTGTCCGGGGGGCAGCGGGCACGGATCGCGCTGTTGCGCACGCTGCTCGCCGAGCCGCGCGCGCTGCTCCTCGACGAGCCGTTCTCGAAGCTCGACGCGCGCCTGCGCGACCGGCTGCGCCGCTTCGTGTTCGGCCATGCCCGCGCCCACGCGCTGCCCACGTTGCTGGTCACGCACGACCCGGCCGACGCCGCGGCCACCGGCGGCGCGGTGTACGAGATCGACGCCGGCGGCCTGATCGGGTGCGGCGGTGGCCACGGCGACGCAACGCCCGCCGCGGGCCTGCCGCGCCGCGAGGCCGGGACGGCCGGGCGCGGCTGAGCCCCCAGCCATCCAGGCCGCTTGGACAAGTCGCCGGCAGGGGGTAAAATGCGGGCCCTCGCAGCGCGATCTCCGTGCGGGCCGCCCAGGTCGGAGTCGAACGAACCATGTACCACGAGACGAGCGAGTCGATCCGCGTCACGGTCAAGCCCATTTATCTCGAGGACCAGTCGTCGCCCACGGACAACCATTTCGTCTGGGCCTATCAGGTGCGCATCGAAAACATGGGCGGCGAGACCGTCCAGCTGCTCCACCGATATTGGCAGATCACCGACTCCATGGGCCGCGTGCAGGAGGTGCGCGGGGCCGGCGTGGTCGGGGAGCAGCCGACGCTCGGGCCCGGCGAATCCTTCGAATATACCAGCGGCACGCCGCTGCCGACGCCCTCCGGGATCATGGTCGGCAGCTACGAGATGGAAAGCGCCAGCGGACGGCGTTTCAACGTCGCCATTCCGGCCTTCTCGCTCGACAGCCCGCACCAGCCGGTGCAACTGAACTGACGGCGCCGAAGGAGGACGACGGCGTCGATCGGCCCGGGGCGGACGCAGGCGTTGCGTGCGTCCCCGGCCCGGGCGAAAACCTCCGGGCGAAAAGATCCGGACGAAAACATCCGGACGAACACATAACGAATCACACAGGGGCAATCAGTCGTGAGCATCAAACCGTCAATCCGAGAAATCGATCACTCCGCGGCGGAGACCGGCGCGGAACGGGAACCGAAGCGCCCGAGCAGGGAGGACGTCCTGGCCGCCGTGCGCACGCTGATCCGTTGGGCCGGGGACGACCCGGCCCGCGAAGGGCTGCGCGGCACGCCGGACCGGGTCGTGCGCGCGTACGAGCAGTTCTTCGGGGGCTACCGGCTCGACCCGGTGAACCTGCTGCAGCGGACGTTCGAGGAGGTCGACGGTTACGACGAGATCGTGCTGCTGCGCGACATCCGCTTCGAGTCGCACTGCGAGCACCACATCATGCCGATCATCGGCAGGGCGCACGTCGGCTACCTCCCGGACAAGCGGGTCGTCGGGATCAGCAAGCTCGCCCGCGTCGTCGACGCCTACGCCCGGCGCCTGCAGATCCAGGAGAAGATGACCGCGCAAATCGCCAACACGATCAACGAGGTCCTGCAACCGCAGGGTGTCGCCGTCGTGATCGAGGCGACGCACCAGTGCATGACCGCCCGCGGGGTGCACAAGCCGGGCTCGACCATGATCACGAGCCGGATGCTCGGGCGCTTCCGCGACGATCCGCGCACCCGGCGCGAGGTGCTGTCGCTCATCGGCAACGGCGGAAACGGACCGGCGGATCTGCTATAGCGATACCCCGCCGCGGCCTGCGGCGCGTTCCCGGCGCCCGCATGGGCGGTCGGCCGGGCCACACCGGGAAATCGCCAGCCGATGATCGAGTTACGGCCCGTCGTCTTCGTGCTCGGTATCCTCCTGTCGGTGCTCGCCGTGGCCATGGTGATTCCCGCGGGCGTCGACGCCATGGTCGGCCACCCGGACTGGCAGGTGTTCACCGCGGCGTCGGGGACCACCCTGTTCGTCGGCGTCCTGATGATCCTGACGGCGCGCTCGGGGTGGGCCGCGTTCTCGCGGCGCCAGGCCTTCCTCATGACCACCCTGGCTTGGCTCGTCATCGCCGCTTTCGGCGCCTTGCCGTTCGCCTATTCCGAGCTCGACCTGACCATCACCGATGCGTTCTTCGAGTCCATGTCGGGCGTGACGACGACGGGGTCGACCGTCATCGTCGGACTGGACAACGCCCCGCCCGGCATCCTGCTTTGGCGCGCGATCCTGCAGTGGCTGGGCGGCATCGGCATTATCGTCATGGCCCTGGCGGTGCTGCCGATGCTTCAGGTCGGCGGCATGCAGCTGTTCCGGATCGAGGCCTTCGAGACCGACAAGGTGCTGCCCCGCGCGGCCCAGATCGCGGGCGGCATCAGCATCATCTACGTCTCGCTCACCGCGCTCGCGGCGATCGTGCTGTGGGCGCTCGGCATGACCGGGTTCGAGGCCGTGGCCCACGCCATGACCGCGATCGCCACCGGCGGGTTCTCCACCTCCGATATGTCGCTGGCGTATTTCCATAGCCCTGCCATCGACATGGCGGTCAGCCTGACGATGGTGCTGGGGAGCATGCCCTTCGTGCTCTATCTGCGCGCCGTGCGCGGCAGCCCGCTGGCGCCGCTGCGCGACAGCCAGGTGCGCTGCATGCTCTCGGTCCTGGCGGTGTCCATCGTCCTGGTCGCCTATTGGCTCTGGAGCCGAGGCATCATGCCGCCCGGCGAGGCGCTGCGCCACGGCACGTTCAACGTCATCTCGATCATGACCGGCACCGGCTACACCTCCGACGACTTCGGGGCCTGGGGCGGGTTCGCGTCCGCCGCGTTGTTTACCTTGATGTTCATCGGCGGCTGCGCCGGCTCGACCACGTGCGGCATCAAGATCTTCCGCTTCCAGGTCCTGTACGCCACGGCGGTCGCGCAGTTGAAGCGCCTGTTGCAGCCGCACGGGGTCTTCTTCCCCTACTACAACAAGCGGCCGATCCCCGAGCTGGTGGCCGAGTCGGTCATGGCCTTCTTCTTCCTGTTCATCGCGAGTTTCGCGTTGCTCGCCATCGGTCTCGGGCTGTTCGGCCTGGACTTCGTCACCGCGGTCTCGGGTGCGGCCACCGCCATCTCCAACGTCGGGCCGGGCTTGGGCGACATCATCGGGCCTTCGGGCACGTTCAAGACTTTGCCGGACGGGGCGAAGTGGCTGCTCTCGGCGGGCATGCTGCTCGGCCGGCTCGAGCTGTTCACCGTGCTCGTGCTGCTCACCCCGTCGTTCTGGCGCGGCTGAGGCGGCCCGCGGGGATCCGGCCATGGGCGGCGCGCGCTACAGCCCGGTCGAGATGATCGAACGCCTGGTCGGCTTCGACACGACCTCGTCGAAGTCGAACCTGGCGCTGATCGATTTCGTCGAACGATACCTCCGGGACCACGGGGTGCCGGCCCGGCGCACCGCCAACGCCGAAGGCACCAAGGCCAACCTGTTCGCCACCCTCGGACCGCAGATCGCGGGCGGCGTCGTGCTGTCGGGCCACACCGACGTCGTGCCGGTCGCGGGCCAGCCCTGGGACAGCGACCCGTTCCGCCTGAGCGAACGCGACGGCCGGCTGTACGGCCGCGGGACCGCCGACATGAAGGGCTTCCTGGCGGTGGCGCTCGCCCTGGTGCCGGAGTTCCTGGCGGCGGGACCGAAGCGCCCGATCCATCTGGCGCTCTCTTACGACGAGGAGGTCGGCTGCCTCGGCGTGTCCGGCCTGATCGCCGACATCGCCGCCGCCTTGCCGCCGCCGGCGATGGTCATCATCGGCGAGCCGACCTCGATGCAGATCGCGACCGCGAACAAGGGCTGCTACGTGTACCGGACCACGGTGACCGGCAAGGAGGCCCATTCCGCCCAGCCGCACCTGGGCGGCAACGCGATCCTGGCGGCCGGGGATCTCGTGCACTTCATCGGCGCGCTCGCGAGGGAGCGGCGCGCCGCGGCGCGGGCCGCCGACAGCCGGTTCGAGCCGCCCTACACGACGTTCAACGTCGGCGAGATCGCGGGCGGCACGGCGCACAACATCATTCCGCGCACCTGTTCCATCACCTGGCAGTTCCGGCCGTTGCCCGGCGAAGATCCCCGGGCGCTCGCCGCGCGCTTCGACCGCTTCGCCGAGACCGAGGCCCTGCCGCGCCTGCGCGAATTCGCCCCGGAGGCTTCGATCGTCACCGAGGCCCTGGCGGCGGTGCCGCCGCTCGTGCCGGAAGAGGATGGCGCGGCCGAGGCGCTGGTGCGGGCGCTCACCGGCGCCAATACCACGACCGTGATCTCGTTCGCGACCGAAGGCGGCCTGTTCCAGGAGACGGGCTTCTCCACCGTCGTGTGCGGGCCCGGCGCGATCGACCAGGCGCATCAGCCCAACGAATACGTCGCGCGCGCCCAGGTCGAGGCGTGCGAGGCCTTCCTGCGCCGCCTGTGCGCCTGGGCGGCGGGCGGCGCTCAAAGGATCACGTAGGGGGAGAAAACGGTCTTGATGGTCTGCTCGAGTTGGCCGTTGAGCTCGCGCATGATGTCCTCGGTCATCTCGTACCAGACCTTCTCGCGCTCGTTCAAAGTGATGTCCTCCGGCACCGAGCGCGAGCGCACGGCCTCGGCCGTGGCCGAGCCCGCGACCCGCCCGTCGTCGGCGATGATCCGCAGCTCCACGACCACGCGCGCGTCGTAGCGCTCGGACGGCTCGGTGGTGAACATCCCCTTCAGGCCGCCCGTCGTCTTGAGCGGGGTCTCGACGACCGAGGCGTCGCGCACGACGTAGTGGGCCCGCCGCGTCGCGCCCGCGGCGACGAGCCTGTCACGCGCCCAGCGCATGGCGGCGTCGGCGGGCGGTACCGGAAAGCGGTGATCGACGTTGGGCGCCTTGGCGGGCGGCCGGTAGGCCTGCTCCACCGTCACCTCGCGAACGTCGAGGCGGATCGGCGGCAGATTCTGGAACGTGATCTGCGGAAATTCGGGGCGCGGCGGCGGCGCGGCGCACGCGGCGAGCGCGACGAGCAGTGCGGCGGCAAGCGCGGCGGGGCGCGGCGGACGAAGCATGGGAGCACCGTGCGAATCGAGGGGAAGACGGCCTTCCGCTGATCCTTACGCGCCGAATCGGGCGCAATCAAGACGCATAAATCCGGTCCAGCGCCGCGCCGTCGAAGCGGTAGTCCTTGTTGCAGAACTGGCAGGTGACGACCACCTCGCCGTCGACCTTCAGGTCCTCGACCTGCGCCCGCGGCATGGCGCGGAGGGTCTCCTCCAGGCGCGCGCGCGAGCAGCGGCAGCGGTCCACGAGCGGGCGGCGGCGGTAGACGCGCACGCCCTCCTCGTGGAACAGGCGGTACAGCAGGTCGTTGATCGGCAGCGTCCGGTCGAGCAGCTCCCGGGTCGTGCAGCTGGCCTGCAGGATCATGGCCCGGCGCCAGGCCTCCTCGGCGGCCTCGGCGTCCCGGGTCGCGACCTGCTCGGGGATGCGCTGCAGGATCAGGCCGGCCGAGCCCCAGGCCCCGCGCACCCGGTCGACGGCGACCATCAGGCCGGCGTGGATCTGCTCCGATTGGCGGAAGTAATGCTGCAGGCAGTCCGCGAGCGTCTGCCCGGTCAGCTCGACGATGCCCTGGTAGCGCTCGGTGTGCGGGCCCTGATCGACGGTGAAGGCCAGGTGTCCCCGGCCCAGCAGCGTGCCGATGCCCGGCCGTGCGGCGCGCCCGGCCGCCCGGGGACGCGCCAGAACGGCGGCGAGCCGCGCGGCGTCGAAACCGGCGTAGCCGCGCAGGTGACCCTCAGAGGTCATGTCGGCGATCATCATCTTGACCGGACCGTCGCCCTTCATCTGCAGTGTGAAGATCCCCTCGTACTTCATCATGCTCGACAGCATGGCGGTGAGCGCCAGCATCTCGCCGAGCAGGGCGGCCAGCGGTGCGGGATACGCGTGGCGGGTAACGATACGGTCGACCGCCGTGCCCAGGCGCACCAAATCCCCGCGTATCCCCGAGGATTCGAGCATGAACCTCTGAACCACGTCCTCGTCCGGCAGCGCCGACGTGGCCGCGGCCCCGCTCATCAAGTCAGACACCAGTAGAGGATGCCCTTCTGCGCATGCAGGCGGTTCTCCGCCTCGTCCCAGACCACGGACTGCGGGCCGTCGATCACCGCCCCGGTCACCTCATCCCCGCGATGCGCCGGCAGGCAGTGCATGAAAATGGCGTCCGGCTTGGCCAGGCGCATCACGCGGTCGTCCACCTGGTATGGCCGGAGCAGGTTGTGCCGGCTGGGACTGTCGCCGTCCTCGTCGCCCATGGACACCCACGTGTCGGTCACCACGCAGTCGGCCCCGGCGACCGCCGTGTCCACGTCCGGGGTGACGCCGACCTTGCCGCCCTCGCCGGCGGCCCAGGCCAGCACGTCCGCGGGCGGCATCAGCATCTCCGGGCACGCCAGGCGCAGCTCGAAGCGGAAGCGCACCGCCGCGTGGATCCACGACGCGGCCATGTTGTTGCCGTCGCCCGACCAGGCGACGACCTTGCCCTCGATCGGCCCGCGGTGCTCCTCGAAGGTCATCACGTCGGCCATCAGCTGGCAGGGATGGGTCCGGTCGGTCAGCCCGTTGATCACCGGCACGCTGGCGAACTCGGCCATTTCCAGGAGTTTCGACTCGCTTGTCGTCCTGATCATGATGGCGTCGACGTAGCGCGACAGCGCGCGCGCCGTGTCGGCCACGGTCTCGCCGCGGCCGAGCTGGCTGCCGTCGCGCTCGAGCACGATCGCCTCGCCGCCGAGTTGGCGGATCGCCAACTCGAAGGACACGCGCGTACGGGTCGAGGGCTTCTCGAACACCAGGGCCAGCGCCTTGCCCACCAGCAGCTTTTCCCGGCCGCCCGGCGGCTGGCCGCGCTTGAAGGCCTTGCCGGTGTCGATCATCTCGCGCAGAGTCGCGGTGTCGAACCGGTCGAGATCGAGGAAGTGCTTGATACCGCTCATCTCAGGCCGCCTTCGCCCAATCGGCGCAGACCCGCTCCAGGATCGCCGCGGCCTCTTCGATCTGCGCGTCCTCGATGACGAGCGGCGGCAGCAGGCGGACCACGTTCTCGGCCGCCGGGGCGGTGAGCAGGCCGGCCTCGCGTAACCGCGCCGCCATCTCGGCGTTCGGCACCACGCAGCGCAGGCCGAGCAGGAGGCCGGCGCCGCGCACCTCGGCCAGGACCTTGGGATGGCGCGCGACCAGGGCCTCCAGCCGTTGCGACAGGACGCCGGCCTTGCGCTCGACCGCCTCCAGGAAGCCCTCGCCGAGCAGGACGTCCAGGACCGCGTTGCCGACGGCCATGGCAAGCGGGTTGCCGCCGAACGTGCTGCCGTGCGTGCCCGCGGTCATGCCGGCCGCGGCCGCCTCGGTCGCGAGCATGGCGCCGATCGGAAAGCCGCCGCCCAGGCCCTTGGCGAGCGCCATGGCGTCGGGCGCGATCCCCGCCGACTCATGGGCGAACAGCCTGCCGGTGCGGCCCATCCCGGTCTGGACCTCGTCGAGCAGCAGGAGCAGGCCGAACTCGTCACACACCGCGCGCAAGCCCCGCAGGTAGTCCGGGCCGGCCGCGCGCACTCCGCCCTCGCCCTGGATCGGCTCGACCAGGACCGCCGCGGTTTCGCCGCCGATCGCCGCGCGCAGCTCGTTCAGGTTGCCGAAGGCGACCCGGTCGAAACCCTCGGAGGCCGGGCCGAAGCCCTCGAGGTGCTTCGGGTTTCCGGCCGCGGACAGCGTGGTCAGCGTGCGCCCGTGGAAGGCGCCGTCGCAGGTGATGATGCGGTACCGTTCCGGGCGGCCGGCGTGATGATGGTACTTGCGCGCCAGCTTGATGACGCCCTCGACCGCCTCGGCGCCGGAATTGCAAAAGAACACCCGGTCGGCGAAGCCCTGCGCGGCCAGGCGCTCGGCCAGGCGCTCCGCCTCCGGGATTTCGAACAGGTTGGAGACGTGCCAGACCTTGCACGCCTGCTCGGTCAGCGCCGCGACCAGGTGCGGATGGGCGTGGCCGAGCGCGGTGACCGCCACCCCGCCGGCGAAGTCCAGGTAGCGCCGCCCGTCCGCGGTGAACAGGTACGGCCCCTCGCCCCGCTCGAAGGCGAGGCGGGCGCGGGCGTAGGTCGGCATCAAGGCGTCGTTCACGGCACCGCTCCCAAGCGCGCAGGACAGCCGCACGGCGCTACGCCGCCGGCGCGGAAAGGGCGTGACTATTCTAGCAACGGCGCGCGCTGTCAACCAAGCCGCGGCGGACCCGGGCGCGGGCTCAGTAGAGCCGGGTCAGGCGGTAGCCGCGCCGCTCCAAAAGACTCAGCAGGCCGGTCTCGCCGGGCAGGTGCAGGGCGCCGATCGCGATGAACGCGCCGCCTTCGTTCAGGCGCTCGGCCATGCGCTCGACCATGACCGCGTTGCGCGCCTCGTTGAAGCGCAGCATGAACAGCTCCAGGATCCGGGGCCGTTGGCTGCCCGAATCGGCCAGCATCTTGGCGACGATCGCACCCACGTCGCGCGCGAGGTAGAGCCGGGTCATCTCCTCGAACATGGCTTCGATCGCGGCGTTGTCCGCGACCGCCGCCTCGAGCAGGGCGACCTGATCGGCCTCGGCCAGGTCGTTGAACAGCGCGATCTGCTCGTCGGCCGATTCCAGGGCATGAAGCGGCTTGCCGCGCCGCGCCGCCTCGGCCTGGAGCCACTGGTCGAGCGGCAGGTCGCCCGACGAGGTGCGGGCCAGCTCGGCCTGCGGGATGCTGAAGATGGTGGCCAGCGCCCAGGGCTTGAAGTGGCGCAGCCGCTCCGGCCCGATCCCGTATCGGCGCCCGGCGGCGACGGTCTCTTCATACAGTTCGGGTCCGAGGATGGACTCCAGCGTTCGCCCGTCGTTCAGCACCATCGCCCGGGCCATCTTGATGCGCACCTCGTCCGTCATGATGACCTCGAAGGTGGCGCTCCGAGCGGCCTCGAAGGCCGCGCGCACCGGCGGCGGCAGGTCGAGCACGCGCTCGTCGGTGATGTGGATGGTGCCGAACAGGTAGTTCGGCGCCACGCCCGGCCGCTCCACCTGCCACAGCAGGCCCTGAGCGTACGGCTGCTGCGCGGCCGGCAGGGCCGGACGCGCGGCCAGCGCGAACAGCAGGACCAGCGCCGACAGGCTCAGGCGCGGAAACAGCCGAAGCGCGTTCGTGAGAATCGCCGTCATGCGCGGTCCGGGGGTTGCCTTGCGGTGGATGGGCGGCCTCAGGGTAGCCTCCTCATGGTTGCCGAGATGTTAGCGCTCGGGGTTCGATTCAGGGCTCGATTCAGGGCTTGATCCTGTAGCCGATCACGAACAGTCGCCACGCCAAGAGCCCCAAGGCCGCGATGAGGGCCGCCAGCACCGCCGCGGCCACGCCGATCGATGCCTGCGCATGTCCGATGAAGCCGTAGCGGAACCCTTCGACGGCGTGGAACACCGGGTTCGCCTCGAAGACCCAGCGCAGGTCCGCGGGCAGCCCCTCGACGGCGAAGAAGGCCCCCGACAGCAGGCCGAGCGGCAGCATCAGGAACGTCTCGGCGGCGCTGTAGTTGTCCCAGCGCTCGGCCCAGAGCCCGGTGACGACGCCGAGCAGGGCGAAGAGCATGGCGCCGGCCGCGGCGAAGCCGACGACCGCCGCGGGCGCGGCCAGCGGCAGGTCGACGAACGCGGCCATCAGGCCGAGCACCACGGCGCCCGCGGTCAAGGCGTTGCTGGTCGCCGAGAGCGTGTAGCCGGCGACGATTTCGAGCGGGGTCAGCGGCGCGCCGACGATGTCGCCGATCATGCCCTCGAGCTTGTCGTAAAGGATCGGAATGGCGGCGTTCTCGAACGCGCTGTGGGTCAGGGCGAACATGACGATGCCGGGGGCGACGAACCGGGCCAGCGAAACGCCGGGCGCCATGTCGGCGCCGCCGCCCAGCGCAAGCTCGAAGACGGCGAGGAACAGGAGGCTGGACACCGCCGGGCCGGCGATCGATTCCCCGGCGTAGCGGAAGAACCGGACCACGTCGCGGCGGTACAGGCTCCACACGCCGCGCCAGTTGACGGCGCCGAAGCGCCGCGGCCCGGGCACCGTCGCCGCGGCCGGCCGCATGGGCCGCTCAGGCCTTCAGCCGGTATCCGGTGGCGAACATGCGGTGGGTCAGTGCCCACAGCGCCACGTTGACCACCAGGACCAGCGCGTAACCGACGCCCAGCGAACCGTCGGCGCGGCCGATGAAACCGTAGCGGAAGCCGTCGATCATGTAGAAGAAGGGATTGAAATGCGCCACGAACTGCCACTCCGCGGGCAGGCGTTCGATGGAATAGAAGGTCCCGGAGAGGAAGGACAACGGCATGATCACGAAGTTGGTTACCGCCGCGATGTGGTCGAATTTCTCGGCCCAGATCCCGCCGATCATGCCGAGCAGCGAGAGCATCAGCGCGGCGTTGACGGCGTGGTAGGCGAGCGAGACCGGATCGTGCACGCGCATCGGCACGAAGACCGCCATGGCCGCGCCGGCCGCCACCCCCACCATCAGCCCGCGGGTGACGCCTCCGCCCGCGATGCCCAAGGTCAGCTCCCCGGCGGACAAGGGCGGCATGAGCACGTCGACGATGTTGCCCTGGACCTTCGCGATGAGGATCGAGGAGGAGGTGTTGGCGAAGGCGTTCTGCATCATCGCCACCATGATCAGGCCGGGGGCCAGGAATCGGATATAATCGACCCCCGCGACCTGGCGGCCCGCGCCGCCGAGCGCCAACGCGAAGATCGCCAGGAACAGCAGCGCGGTCACCATCGGGGCGAGCAGGGTCTGGGTGAAGACGTTGAGGAAGCGCCGCACCTCCTTCATGTACAGCGTCCACAGGCCGCGCCAGTTGACCGCGCCGATGACGCGCGGCGCGGGCGGGCGGCCGGGGATGGTGGAGGGGTCCATGGGCCTTGACATACGCTGCGCCGCGCGGCCGCGCAAGCCGCGGCCCGTGGAATCGCCGAAGCCGGCCGCGCGATGACCGGGGACCGCGAAGCGCCCGCACCGCCCAACGCGCGCCAGCGGCGGCCGCGGCGCGGCCCGCGCAAGGCGACGCCCGAATACCTGCGCAAGGCGGCGCTCCACTACCTGGAGCGTTACGCCGGTTCGGCCGCGCACCTGCGCCGCCTGCTGCTCTTCAAGGTGGCGCGCTCGGCCCAAGCCCACGGCACCGACAGCGCCGCCGGCGCGGCCGAGGTGGAGGCCCTGATTGCCGAGTTCCTACGCAACGGCCTGCTCGACGACGCGCGCTATGCCGAGGCCAGGGCGCGCGCCCTGCACCGCCGCGGCGCCTCGGCCCGGGCGATCCGCGCCGCGCTGGCGGTCAAGGGCATATCCCGGGCGCTGACCGCACGGGCGCTGGAAAGGCTCCGCGAGGAGGAGGCGGAGCCGGAGCTTGCCGCCGCGCTCGCCTACGCGCGCCGGCGCCGGCTCGGGCCCTACCGCAGCCGGGCCACCCGCGCCGACATGCGCGCGCGCGACCTCGCGACGCTGGGCCGCCAAGGCTTCGGCTACGAGCTGGCGCGCCGGGTCATCGACGCCGGGGACCCCGAAGAACTGGAACGGGAAGCGGGCCTTGCCGGCGCCTCGGGCGAGTGACGTCCCGCCGCAATCGTGGCGCCCCGGCCGCCGATGCGGCGCTCGACGACGTTCACGGCACGTTGAGTTGACTGCCGGCCCGGATCTTCGGATAGACTGCCGCCAAGGACAATGCAAAGGAGAGTGATCCATGATGGCGCTTGTCCGACACGCCCTCGCGACCGCGGTGTGTCTCGGTCTGCTCGCCGGGCCGGCCTTGGCCGCCGGCGGCGGCGGTGGCACGTCCGCGACGCCGCAGGACTCGAACTACGTCCAGGGCAGGAAGCTGGTCGAGGCCGGCGACTTCGCCGCGGCGGTGCCGCTCTTGCAGAAGGCGATCGCGGTCGATCCGAAGAACGCGGACGCGTACAACTACCTCGGCTACAGCCATCGCAGGCTGGGCGACAAGGAGGCGGCGCTCACGCACTACCTGAAGGCGCTCGAGCTCAAGCCCGAGCACCGGGGCGCCAACGAGTACCTCGGCGAGCTGTATCTGGAGATGGGGCGGCTCGACGAGGCCAAGGAACGCCTCGATGTGCTCGACGGGGCCTGCTTCTTCGGCTGTCCCGAGTACCGGGAACTGAAGGCGGCCATCAAGGCCTACCAGGCGAAGGCGGGCGGCTGAGCTTCGCCGCGTCCGCCGTCACGCGCGGACCTGCGTCGGGCGCGACCGGCAGGGCCTGAGCGTTCTTGACCACGCGCACCGCGAGCGCGGTCTCGCGGCCGCGCACTTCGATCTCGCGCTGGGGAAAAGCGGACAGGTCCAGATTGGCGTGCCGGGCCGCCGGTTCGGAAACGACGAGTTGCGCGCCCAGGTCCTTGGTCAGCGCCTCGAGCCGGCTCGCCGTGTTGACCACGTCGCCGATCACCGTGACCGAGGTGGCGCGGCCGTAACCCATCTCGCCGACGATCGCGGATCCGCTGTGGATGCCGATGCCGATCCTGAGCGGCCGTTCGAGTTCGTGCGCAAGCGCGCCGTTGATTTCGATCAGGCGCTCGGCCATGCGGCGCGCGGCCCGGATCGCGTCGCGGCAACCGGCCTCGACCCCCTGCTCGGTCCCGAACAGCGCCATCACGCCGTCGCCGACGAACTTGTCGACCCGCCCGCCGGATTCCTCCACCGCCATGCCCATGGCGGCGAAGTAGCGGTTGAGCACGAAGACGACGTCGAAGGGCAGCCGGTTCTCCGCCAGCGCCGTGAAGTCGCGCAGGTCGGCGAACAGGACCGCGACCTCCCGCTCCTCCCCCTGACGCTGGCGGGCCGCCGCGTCGCGTGGCGTGGCGGCCGGCGGCAGCAGGGGCGTGACCTCGACATCGGCCGCCGGCCGCGTCTGACAGGCCAGCCGCACGTTGGGCGCGGCTCCGACCCGCCGCAGGACCCGGGCCTCCGCCTCGCTCGGCGGCGGCAGGCGTCCCGCGCCGGCGCCGACGCGCACCCGGCAGGTCGAGCAGCGGCCGCGCCCGCCGCACACCGAGGCGTGGGGAATGCCCGCGCCCCGGCTGGCCTCGAGGATGGTCGTGCCGACCGCGATCGGGACGCGGCGGCCGTCGGGATAGGCGACGTGGACGATCCCGCGCCTGCGATTGAGCCAGGCGCGGGCCCACCGGGCCAGTAGCACGAACGCCAGCAGCGCCCCCAGGCCCGTAAGGATCGCCGTCTCCAGGCCGGCGATCAGCGCCAGGCCCTGCGCGTCGGTGAAGTTGATCTCGCCCCGCGCCGTTTCCATCCAGGAGGGATCTTGGGCCAGGCGGATCACCTCGCGGCCGGCGACGAAGAAGCCGAGCAGCGACAGCACCGGGACCAGCAGGGCGGCCGCGTAAAGATATGGAAGAGCGCGCGGGTACCAGGGCCGGAGCCGCAGCCAGAAATGCAAGCCGATGCAGCCGTGCACCCAGGCGACGACGAGCGCCGCCACCTGTTTCATCCCCAGGACCGGGCTGAACACGAAATAGATCAACAGGAGGTAAACGTAATTGTCGTTGACGCCGAGCACGTCGTGCGCGAAACGGGTGCCGAGGACGTGCAGGGCCAACAGCGGCGGGATGGCGAGACCGAAGAGGATCTGCGCCGCCTCCCATGCGGGCATGGCCAGGCGCCGCCGCCGGTACAGCGACCACAGGGCGAGCGCCATGTGCACCAGCAGCGCGCCGTAGAGCAGCACGCTGGCCGGCGGGTTGCGCCACAGCAGAAGGAAGGCGCGGCGCCCGGCGTCGAGTGCGTCCAGCGACACCAGCCCGAGCGCATGGTTGACAAGGTGCGTCAGGACGTAGGCAAAAAGGATCAGGCCGGTGACGAGGTGGATGCGGCGAATCATGGCTTTCCCGACCGGGCGGCGTGCCCGCGGATCGAGGCGCGGCGACCGATGATAGGCCCAAGAGGCGTGGGCGCAACCGCCCGCACGACCGGCCCGACGTTCCGCCCGACGTTCTGCCCAACGTTCTGCCCGGGGGACCGGCCGTCGTGACCGGCGGCGTGCGGGAAGGCCGGCGACCCCGTCGCCGGCGCCGTGGCGACGCGCGGCGCAGGGTCTTCGACACCTCGGTCCCCTCGCCCTGCATCAGCGTCTGTCAGATGGACGACGACACGGGGTGGTGCCTCGGCTGCTCGCGCGCCATCGACGAGATTCGCGACTGGCCGATCATGACCGCCGAAGAGAAGGTCGAGGTGCTGGCCCGCGTCGCCGAGCGAAAGGCCCGGCGGACCGGGCGGTGAGCGCGCGCGCCGAACCCCTGCCGCCGGCCGGCTTCCTGCTGCTCGCCGGGCTGAGTCTGTTCTGGGGGCTCAACTGGCCGTTCATGAAGATCGCGGTCAGCGAGATCCCGGTCTGGTGGTTCCGCAGCATCTGCCTGATCGTCGGCGGAGCCGCGCTGCTCTCGATCACCCGGCTGGGCGGCCGCACGATTCGGGTGCCGACCAGCGAGATCCGGCCGCTCCTGGTCTGCACGGTGTTCAATATCCTCGGCTGGCACCTGCTTTCGGGATACGGCGTTCTGCTGCTGGAGGCCAGCCGCGCCTCCATCATCGCCTTCACGATGCCGATCTGGGCCGCGATGCTCGGCCGCCCCATGCTCGGCGAAGCGATCACCCGGTCCAAGCTCATCGGGCTGGGGCTCGGCGTCGCGGGGCTCGGCGTGCTGATCGGTCCGGATCTGCGCGCGCTCGGGGCGGCGCCGCTGGGGGCGGCGTTCATGCTGGGCGCCGCGGGTTCCTGGGCTCTCGGCACCGTGATCACGAAGCGCCATACCTGGACCATTCCGGTCGTGGCCATGGCCGGCTGGCAGCTGCTCCTCGGCAGCGTTCCGGTCACCCTGGGCGCGCTCCTGTTCGAAACCGTTCCCGATCCCGGCGCCCTGAGCCTGCTCGCGCTGGGGGCGATGGCCTACATCCTGGCGCTGCCGATGGTGTTCTGTCAGTGGGCGTGGTTCAAGGTGGTGCGGCTGTTTCCGGCCGTGCTGGCGGCGATCGGCACGCTCGCGATCCCGGTCGTCGGGGTGTTTTCCAGCGCCGCCGTCCTCGGCGAGCGCGTGGGCGCACGCGAGCTGCTCGCGCTCGGCCTGGTCTGCGCCGCGCTCGCCGTCGTCCTCGTGCTGCCGGGGCTGCGCCGCGCCGCACGGGCGTGAGCCCGGGCCGGTTCGCCGGGACTCGTGCGAGCCCGATTTTACGGCTACGATAGCCGGGGTAAAGCCGGCGCCTTGTCCCGGCAGGTCGAGGATGAAACACATGCAAGACGCAAGCGCGGAGGGAGAGGCCGCCCAGGCGCAGGCCGAGGAGGCGGCGGCGATCGAGAAGGCGGAAGAGGACGGAGCCTGGTGGAACGAGCAGTGGCTCAAGTTCCCGACCGTGAGCCTCGACGAGGAGGGCGGCTGGCGCTATTGGGACGTGCCCGCCGACACCGGAGTGTACAGCGAGGACTGGACCGTCGGCGAGGGGCTGGCCCGCGACACCGTGGCGCACATGCAGCGCTTCCCGGCCGGCAGTCCGGTCCTGCGCCGCATCATGCGCGAGATCGACTTCAACTCCGCGGTCGCCCAGGGGTTCCTGACCCGCATCGAGGACATGCTGAGTAACCCGGACCTTTACCTGGAATCCCTCGAACCCGGCTCGGTGCGCGCCAAGCTGCGCGCCCAGTCCGGCCGGTGACGGCGGCGCGCCCTGCGGCCCGTGCGGACGCGAACAGGGACCGGCGCGTGACCCCGGTGCCGGCCGGGGCCCTGGAGGCGCGTCTGGCCGCCGGCGGGTTCGTGGTGACCGCCGAGCTGACGCCGCCGCTGTCCGCCAGCGCGCAGGCGCTCCTCGCCGCGGCGGCGCCGCTGCGCGACCGGGTCGATGCCGTCAACGTCACCGACGCGGCCGGGGCGCGCGTCGCGATGTCGAGCTTCGCCGCGGCCGCGATGCTGCGCGGGGCGGGAATCGAGCCCGTGCTCCAGCTCACCTGCCGGGACCGCAACCGTATCGCGCTGGCCGGCGACCTGATCGGCGCCGCCGCCCAGGGCGTGCGCAACATCCTGGTCCTGCACGGCGACGATCCGGCCACCGGCGACCTGCCCGACGCCAAGGCGGTCTACGATCTGGACAGCCGGGGCGTGATGCGCCTGGCCCGGCGGATGGGCGAGGATGGAGTCCTACCCTCCGGACGCGCAATCCGGCCGCCCCCGAGGTTTTTCATCGGCGCGGCCGATTCGCCCTTCGACCCGTCCTCGCACTGGCGGCCCGAGGCGCTGATGGCCAAGGCCGACGCCGGCGCCGGCTTCGTGCAGACCCAGTTCTGCTTCGATGCCGGGATGGCGCGCCGGTACATGGCGCGGCTCGCCGAGGCCGGCCTGACCGAACGGCTGGCGGTCCTGATCGGCGTCGGGCCGCTCGCCTCGGCCCGCTCGGCCCGCTGGATGAACGAGAGCCTGTTCGGCGTCGCCGTGCCCGATTCGGTGGTCGAGCGTCTGGAGCGCGCCAACGACCCGGCGGCCGAGGGGCGGCGCCTTTGCATCGACTTGATCCACGAGTTGCGCGAGATTCCGGGTGTTTGCGGCGTCCACATCATGGCGCCGCTACAGGGCGCGGAGGCGATCGCCGAAGTCGTGGACGGAGCGGGCCTGAGGGCGCGCCCGCGCCGCGCCCGGACGCAGGCCTCGCCGTAGGGTCTGTACCTACATTCCCCCTTGTCGACATGCGGGGACGGCCCCTTGGGGGCAAGGGATTCTTGGGTTGGAGGGTCGGCCGGGCGCGGTCATGCGTCCGGGACGACGAAACACCCTAAACCGGGCTCACAACCTTTGGTCGCGCCCGGGGCGGCCGCGCCGGGCGCGCGCCCGCATGTAGAGCAGCCAGCCGAGCGGCCCCAGGAGCAGGACGAGCACCGCCCAGCCCGCGCGCGGCCCCAGCGGGCAGCGCGACCCGGGCGGCGGCCGCCAGGGTCCGCCGCGCGGCGACAGGCAGACGTGCAGGAGCGGCGCGGCGAAGCCGAGGATCACGATCAGCCACGCGATCGTCACCTCACTCATGACGCCATAGTGCGCACTTTCGCGTGAGATGTCAGCGCAGCCGTGCGCCGAGGGTGGACCCCCGGGGGCGCGGGCGCTATCAAAGCCCCCGGGGGACGGCACGCAAGGCAGCGGAGGATTCGCGCCCATGCTGAAAGGGAAGACGGCGCTGGTCACGGGCTCGACCAGCGGCATCGGCCTCGGCATCGCCGAGGCGCTGGCGCACGAGGGCTGCAACGTCGTGCTCAACGGCTTCGGCGATGCGGGCGCGATCGAGGACCTGCGCGCGGGCCTGGCCGAGCGGGCCGGCGTCGAGGTGACCTATTCCGGCGCCGACATGTCCGAGCCGGCCGAGATCGCGGCCATGATCGCCGAGGCCGAGGGCCGTTTCGGCGCGCTCGGGGTCCTGGTCAACAACGCCGGCATCCAGCACGTCGCGCCGGTCGAGGACTTCCCGCCCGGGATGTGGGACAAGATCATCGCGATCAACCTGTCGGCCGCGTTCCACACGGTGCGCGCCGCCCTGCCCGCGATGAGGGCCGGGGGCTGGGGCCGCATCATCAACGTGGCCTCGGTGCACGGCCTGGTCGCCTCCGCGGACAAGGCGGCCTACGTGGCGGCCAAGCACGGCCTCGTCGGGCTGACCAAGGTGGTGGCGCTGGAGACGGCGGGCAGCGGCGTCACCTGCAACGCGATCTGTCCCGGCTGGGTGCTGACCCCGCTGGTGCGCAAGCAGATCGAGGACCGCGCCAAAGCGGAGGGCACGAGCTTCGAGGCGGCCAAGGAGGAGATCCTGGCCGAGAAGCAGCCGTCCGGGGAGTTCGCCACCCCCGAGCAGATCGGCGCCCTCGCCTGCTTCCTGTGCTCGCAGGCCGCCGACCAGATGACCGGGGCGGCGCTCAACATCGACGGCGGCTGGCTGGCGCAGTAGGGCCGGGCGCGAGCTCGTAAACGGGATTGCCGAACCGGCGGCAATCCGCCCCCAGCTCCGCACCCGGGCCGCCATCGCCTGGCGCGCACGATTTCAGCTTATCGGCGGATTCCAGACACGCGAAACACGACGCTCATAGGTCCGGGTTTAGTCAATGGGCGCCATACGACGATACCGTGTCCGATGAACGGTTCGGGGCGGGAAGCA